>CAZGXT010000061.1:0-15089 GCA_964529675.1 uncultured Caulobacterales bacterium | reverse complement strand
CCCGGCGAGCCCTCCCGAGACGAACCGGGCTGGCGCTAGCTAGCCGGAACGGGCCTTGGCGAACAAGGGTCACGTCGCCGAAAATCCGCCCTTAACCACCTCCAGAGAAGAGGAATGCGCGCCGATAATCCGGCGCCGCCAGGCAGCCGTATGCTCAGCATGAGAAAAATCATCCCCGCCCTCGCCGCCCTCGTCCTCGCCCCATCCGCTGCGGCCGCCGCCGGCCTCGACGCCGCCTTTGACATCATTCGCAAGGGCGACCGGATCGGTTTTCACGCCGTCGACGTCGAAGAGACGGGCGACGGCGGCTACCGGGTGGAAACCCGCATTGAGATGCAGGTGAAGTTCGGGCCTATCCCCGTCTTTCGCTATGAGCACGTGTCGACCGAGACATGGCGCGACGGCGTCCTCCAGACCGTCGAAAGCCGCACCGACAATAACGGAAAGGCCGAGACGCTGACCGCCCGGCGCGAGGGCGACGGACTGGCGATCGACGGCACGCGCTTCAAGGGCGAGGGGCCGGGCGACGCCATCCCGTCGAGCTACTGGAACAAGGCGATCGTCAGCACAAGGACTTTACTCGACACGCAGAACGGACGCCTGATCGACGTGCGGATCGAAAACCTCGGGCAGACGCCGACGCCGACCGGCGCCGCCGCCGAGCAGCACAAGCTGACCGGCACAGTCGATCTCAATCTCTGGTACGCCGGCGAACGCTGGGTCGGCGCCGACTTTGTCGTGCGCGGCCAGCAACTCACCTATCGCCTCATTGACGACCAGCGCCAGGCGCAGTTGTTCGACAAGCTCAACCTGGCGTCGGGCCGCTAAATTCCGAACGCGATGAGAAAATACGCCGGTACGGCCAGATAGGTGAGGCCGGCGAGGATCAGCACAGCCCTGATCCAGCGGCGTTGAAAGCGACCGAAAAGCACGACGATCAGCGCCAGCGCCAGCGCCGCCTCGATAAAGGCGACGATCGCGCCGAAATGCGCCGGATCCCAGTAGGAGATGGGGCTTTCAAAGCGCCAGGCGCTGATCGGCCAGAAATGCTGATGCGCGTCTTTTGCGTGCAACAGGAAATCGCACAAGAGATGGATAAGCGCAGCGCCCGCGAAAACGGCGCCGGCGCGCGACTTCAGAAAAATCGCAGCCGCCAGCGTCAGCGCGAACAGCGGAAACGAGTTCGAGATCGCCTGCCCCAGCTGGACGCCGTCCGTCCAGTAGAGCCGCGTCCAGAGGTCGCTTTCGGAAACGCCCGCGAGCTTGGAGGCGCCCCAGACGGCGACTAGGAAAGCGTCAGGCAGGAACCCGCCGGCGAGCGCCGCCGCGTTGATGCGCGCCGAACCCGGCCGCGCAAACGCCGCCGCCGCAATCAGCACGTGGGTGGGCGTCTGCAAAGATCAGCCGAAAATCTTGCCTGCCGCCCCCGGCGCGATACGGATGAGACGCGAGTCCTTCACCGCCGCGGTCCGGTGATGGACGATCGCCTGATAGCCGGGGTTCTTCACCATGTCGCCGAAGGCGGCCGCGCTTGGATATTCGGCGACGAAGGCGAGATCCCAGTCTTCATCATCCGGCCCGATCAGCACCGTCTTCGGCGATCCTGACCAGATGATCTTGCCGCCGACGCCCTTGAAGAAAGGCTCGCTTGCAATCGCATATTGCCGGTAGGCTTCAGCGCCGGTCATTTCGCGGTCGTCTTCGTACTTCGCATTCTTCCGCAGGCGGATGAGGTTCAGCATCCAGATCGGCCCTTCGTCAGGCAGCTTCATGAAGGCCGCGAACTGCTCCCGCGACGGATCGATATGCCTGGACATTCATTGCTCCTTTACAGACGATCAAGGCCGGTGACGCGCTCGAAGACGGCGTCAGTCAGTGAGGTCGGCATGGTGTTTCTGAGGACGAGCGACCCGAGATACCGCGCGGGAACGGTATACCGCGCATGAGGGCGCGTGGCGACCAGCGCATGCAGGATCGCTCTTGCGACCTCTTCGGGCGCAGCGCCGGCAGGGTGCCCCCTGGCGTGCCACGCCTTGAAAACCGCGGCCGCCCTTGCATAGGGCCCGGCGCCGCGCGCCGCGTGGGCGAAGCCTTCCTGTTCCTGCTCGCCGAAGGGCGTGTTGATGAATCCGGGGCGAATGAGGCTGACCTTCAACCCGAAGGGCTTCACTTCGCGGCGCAGCGCATCCGTCAGCCCTTCGAGCGCATGCTTGGACGAACCGTAGGCGCCCATGAACGGCGCGACGATGCGCCCGGCGACTGAGCCCACATTGACGATGCGCCCTTCATGCGCTGCGCGCATCGCCGGCAACACGGCCTGCGTCATGGCGACGACGCCGAAGACATTGGTCTCGAATTGCCGCCGCCAATCATCGACGGATGTCTCTTCGACCGGTCCGGTGACAGAGATCCCGGCGTTGTTGACGAGACCATAAAGCTGGTCGCCGCTTTCCTTGACGGCCTGCATCGCCGCAGCGATGGAACCGGCGCTCGTCACATCGAGCGCGATCGGCGTGATGCGCCCTGCCCCCCGCGTAGCAAGGTCGCGGAGTTTTCCAGTGCTTCGGGCGGCGGCGAAGACGCGAAATCCGTGCTCGGCAAGCATCAACGCGGACGCATGCCCGATCCCGCTCGATGCGCCGGTGACGAGAACGGCCTTGCCTGCTTCGTTTTTGGTCATAGGCGGCCGAACGCGGCGCCGCCTGCCGCCGGCAGCGAGATCAGCAACCTGTCTTCAGCGAGCTTCACGCCCGTCGGCCGGATCTTGCCTACACCGCGCATGAAGATGCGCTTTGCAATCGCGTTGTCCGGCGCCGGAGTGAGGTGCGACAGCACAAGCCACTCCACGTCTGCCTCGTTCGCGGCGCGCGCGGCTTCCTCCGGCGTGGTGTGGTAATCGGGAATGTCCGCGAAAATCTTGGCAAGCGTCGCATTGCCGGCCGCCGCAGCCGCACGCTGCATCTTCGCCACCATATGGTTCGCCTGGGCTTCGTGAACCAGCACGTCGGCGCCCTTGGCTGCGGCGATCAGGCTTTCCGAATAGGCCGTATCGCCCGAAATCACCACGCTGCGTTCCTGATAATCAAACCGGTAGCCGACCGCCGGATCGACAGGGTCGTGCTTTACCGGGAACGCGGTCACTTTGAGTCCGTTCTCCTCAAGGATCACGACAGGGGCTGCAGCATCAAAGGCGCGCGCGACCATGCCCTTGCTGCGCAGCGGCGCGACGCCCTTGCCGTGATGGGCGAAGCGATAGTCCGCATCGAGCGCAAAGGCTTCGTTCTCCCCGGCGACGACGCGCTCGACGCCGTCAGGGCCGTAAACGGGCAGCGGCGCGGGTCGCGCCGTAACCCAGGAGCCGAGATTGATCTCACTGAGATCGCCGATATGGTCGGAGTGAAAATGCGTCAGAAATACGCCCGCCAGCCGGCCTGCGGAAATGCCGGCCGCCTGCACCGTCTCGAAGCTTCCCGATCCAGCGTCGACGATAAAAAACCTGTCGCCCGCGATCACCGCCGTGCAAGTCTGCGCACGCTTGGCTGACGGCAGCGGCGACCCCGTTCCGCAGAAGAAGACCTTCAGCCCTTCGCTCTCAAACACGCGCGCGCCAGGTCCGTTCATCGCCTTTTCAAGGGCAGCGTCGAAGAGGCGGTCTTCAACCGCCGGCGTTCGCAGCGCAGCAAGGCCGGCGACAAGCGCGGCCACGGCGGCGATCAAGGAAATCATCAGGATTCTGGCCACGCGGAGTCCCCTTTTGCGCCCGGAATTTGAGCGCCCAGGAGCCTGATGGCAATGACGGGCTGCAGTCTGCTAGAAACGCGGCGTCCGCCCCGCAACCGGAGTTTGTCCCATGCGTTTTGCCTGGATCGCTGGCGTCCTCCATGCGCTTGTGGGGTCGACTCTCCTGTTTCTTACCTTGCATCCGCTGCGCGACGCGCTTGCGGCGCCCGAACTCGACCTCATCAAGATCGGCGCAGCATGGCAGGCGATGCAAGGCCTTGCGCTGATGCTTGTTGCGACAGCGACGCGAGCGCGCCTTGCAGCGCTGCTGTTGACGATCGGCCCGGTCGTCTCAATGGCGATGCTCTGTTACATCGTCTTCACTGGCGATCGCCCGCCAATAATTGTCGCCGTCCCAATCGGCGGCGGCGTGAGCATTCTCGGCTGGATCGCGCTGCTGTTCTCCACGCCCGAAAAACAATGACACTCCCGCGCTATGACGCGGTCGCCTGGTGCGCCGCCTGAAGGAAACCGGCGGCGTGGCGGAGGCCTGTTTCTGCGAACACGAGAGCGTCCTGCACCGACACGCCCTGCATGTGCAGCCAGACCGCGGTCATGCCGGCGAGCAGGCCCATCAGCCGCGGGGTCCCATGATGCGCCGTCAGGAATAACACAATAGCGCCGATGATCTGCGCCGGGCCGGTCAGGCGCCCGTCAAGCATCGCGAGCGTCAGGGCGTCGATCGACGTAAAATCGGCGGCGACGGGCGCGGCGCCTGGCGAGGCGGTGTTGGTCGCGCCGGAATAGGCGACGATCGCCGAGCCGAAACCTTGTGTGAAACAACGAAGGCCGCCGAATCCTCCGGTGCGGCCATAATAAAGCGCCGCCGGCTTCGACGGCGGCGCGAAGAAAAGTCCAGTGAGAAGGCTTGAAGCAAAGGTCATCGCTCGCAACTCCTTGAGCCGGCGGATCGCCAGCGGTCAGAAGCCCCGAGCCGGTGTCGAGAAGAAGGGCCGGACTATGTCGAATGTAAGGCGCGGCGAATAACGGTTACGCAAGGCGCGCAGCGCCGCTGATGGTTACGCGCGAAGCGCATCCATCAATTCTTCGAGAGCGACCTCAAGGAGATCGAGCTCCTCGCGCAGCGTCACAATCGCGCCTTCGGTCTCGGCGCGCTCTTCCGCGCTTACGTCCATCGACTTGAGATCGCGCGCGGCGCGATCGATCTCGCGGCGCGCATCGCGCATCGCCTCATCGATGGCGACGGAAACGCTTGACCGCGCCGCGGCGAAGGCGATCTTCAAGATGACGCCGCCGCCCGGCACGCCTTTGACCTCGCTGCGCGCCTCAGACACTTCGGCGATCGCTTCCTTGATTTCAGCGCGCGCGTCCGCGAACTCCGCGCGCATGTCGGCGATGTCGTCCGCCTCCATCGCGATCAATTGCTCTAAAAGCTCGCCGTCCTCGCCGATGTCGATGACGATTTCGCGGCCTTTATTCTCACCCGCGACGGCGGCCGTCGAAATGAGGGCTGCGCCGGCGAGCACTGCGACGGCGATGATGAAATTTGAGAGGGACAAGGCACGCATCGGTTTCTCCTGCTGGCTGTCTGTTTGATCGTATTGGCCGGTTCCGGGCGAACCCCATGCGACGCAACCCGGAGCGGCCCCGACTTGGTGGGCCCCGCCGCCCCCGGGTGCAAGCGGTCCTGCGGCGGGGCGAGGACGGCGCGCGGCGGGCTGCCCATGGCCCCCTGCCCCGACTTCCCCTATAGGCCGGCCCGGTCCCCGCCATGTCCCTAATTCCGTCCCTTCGCGTTTTTCGTCATCGCGCCTATGCGCATTACTGGGTGATGCGCCAGCTCCTGTCGGCCTCCCGCCAGATGCAGGCCGTGGCGGTCGGCTGGCAGGTTTACGACCTCGCGCGCGAAACGCGCAGCGTCGAGCAGGCGGCTTTCATTCTCGGCCTGGTCGGGCTGGCGCAGTTTCTCCCCGTTCTCCTGCTCTCGCTCGTAGGCGGCCAGGCCGCGGACCGCTTCGACCGCAAGATGATCCTGATCGTCAGCAACGCAGGCCGCGTGATCGCGAGCCTTATTCTGGTCTGGTCGGTGTTCATGCCGACCGCTGTCGCGTTGCCGACTGTGTTTGCAATGTCGGTCATCCTTGGCGCGGTCAACGCCTTTGCGCCGGCGGCGTCGAACGCGCTTTATCCGACGCTGGTGCCGCGATCAGACCTCGCCAGCGCCATCGCCTGGAATTCGCTCGGCTATCAGGTTTCGTCGATCACCGGGCCGGCGATCGGCGGGCTGCTCTATGCGTCCGGCGGCGAGGTCGTCTACGGCGTCTCGACCTTGATGATTATCGCCTCGATCATCGTCATCTGGGTCGCGGACACGCCGAAGCAGCAGCCCGTCCATGGCGCAAACGGCGTCGCCATGATGCTGGAGGGGCTGCGCTATGTCCGTGACAACAAGATCGTCCTCGGCGCCATTTCGCTCGACCTGACGGTCGTCTTCTTCGGCGGCGCCACGGCGCTGCTTCCTGTTTTCGCGCGCGACATTCTCAATGTCGGCGCCGAAGGGCTCGGCCTCTTGCGTGCGGCGCCGGCGTTCGGCGCGGCGATCGTGGCGCTGTGGCTTGCGGTTAGGCCGCTGGACCGGCGCGTCGGTCCCTGGATGCTGTGGGCGATCGCCATCTACGGTCTGGCGACGCTCGGCTTTGGACTGTCGGAAATGTTCTGGCTGTCGATGGTCCTGCTCGCGATCACCGGCGCCGCGGACATGATCTCGGTCTATGTGCGCCAGTCCCTCATTCAATTCGCAACGCCCGATGCGATGCGCGGCCGCGTCGCCTCCGTCTCGTTCATCTTCATCTCGGCGTCGAACGAATTGGGCGAATTCGAGTCCGGCGTCGCCGCACGGTTCCTCGGCCCCGTCGGCGCGGTCATCCTTGGCGGCGCGGTCGCGGTGGCCGCCGGACTGTCCTGGTTTCGTTTCTTCCCGGCGATGGCGCGCGCCGACCGTTTCGAGCCCGAAGCGCCGATCCTTGCCTCGGATCCCGAACGGCTTGAGCCGAAGACGCCCTAGTCGACGACTGCGTCGTGCCACGCCTTGTAAGGCCCGCGGCCCATCACCGAGGCCTGCACCTGCGCATGGGCGGCGTTCAGCGCGTCGGTCGCCTGCGTGTTCGGGTGCACCGGTCGGCGCAGCGGACGCTTGCCCGGCGGCAGCGCGATGATGTCAGCAATCGCACGCGGCACGTCCATCGGGTCCGTGGTCCCGCCGCCGCCGAAGAAGCCTTCGGCGAGTTTCAGATGCGCCTCGTAAGCCGCCTTGCGCTCGGCGTCGGCGGACGCGAGCAGATCGTCGAGATAGCGGGCGCCGTTTTCCCAGATCTTTGTCGGATAGCCGCCGGGCTGAATAATGGTCGCATCGACGCCGAAGGGCGCCAGCTCATACGCCATCGCTTCGAACATCGCTTCGAGCGCGAATTTCGTGCTGCAATAAATGCCGATGTTCGGAAGAACGATACGGCCCAGTTGCGAGGACACCTGAACGAGAAGCCCCTGC
Organism: uncultured Caulobacterales bacterium; assembly: GCA_964529675.1. Lineage (GTDB taxonomy): Bacteria > Pseudomonadota > Alphaproteobacteria > Caulobacterales > Parvularculaceae > Amphiplicatus. The sequence goes on along the minus strand of CAZGXT010000061.1, from coordinate 7,801 downwards.
CCCCGCGCACGCATTTTAGGCAGGACGGCCCGCGCCATCCGCTGATAGCCGAACAGGTTCACATCGAAGTGCCGCATCGTCTGCGCGTGGTCGTAGAGTTCGACGGGCGCGGCGCCGCCGATGCCTGCATTGTTGAGCAGAACGTCAAGCGCGCCGCCCGCCGTCTTCTCCGCCTGCGCGACGCCGGATGCGATCTCAGCCGGCTTCGTCACGTCAATCTCGACGACGGAAAGCTTCAGCTTCTCCGCCGAAGCGGCGTCGAGCAGTTCCGCCGCTTCAGGCCGCTTTCCCTTGTTGAGATTGCGCATCGACGCGATGACGGTTGCGCCCGATCGCGCGAAATGCAGCGCCGAAAGCCGGCCGAAGCCCGAACTCGAACCGGTGATGAGAACAGACTTTCCGGACAGGTCCGGCGCGGACGCGGACGTTTGCGCCCTGGCGCCGCCGGCTGCCGCGAGCCCCGCGGCGCCGGCGAGCAGGGCGCGGCGGTCGATGGAGAAGTCGTCAGTCATATGGTCTCCCTGACACTGAAACGCGCGAGGCCGGGCGCGCCGCATCATGCCGGCGGAAGCGGCCCGAAAAATCCGTCGACCCGTTTCACCTTGCCGCTCTTCTTTGAAACCTGCACGGCGTCAAACCCGTCGATGCGGGTCTTGTCGTCGATGATGACGGTCCATGAATAGCGCGCGCGATCGTGGTGCATGTCGATGCCGCTCGTCCGGACGCAACTCGCCTCGGGATATTTCTTGCGAAACTCCTTCACCATCCCGGCAAATTCGGTGATGCCTTCGATCGCGTAGTTTGGATCGACGAACTCGACATCCTTGGTCAGCGCCTTGTCGAGATGACCGCGGATTTTCTTCGTGTCGCGCTCGTTCCATGCAGCGAGCATGTGCGCGAAAGTCTCCGGAATCTCAGCCATGTTTCCTCCTGAACGCACCGAAACTAGGCGCCCGCTTGGCCCCCGTAAAGCGGGCTGCGCAGCAATCCGGCATTGCCTTTTGGGCGACGCCATTGTCCAAGCCATTCAACATGCTCTTGGAGGCTGCCATGACCCGGGAATTCGACCTCGTTGTCTACGGCGCAAGCGGCTATACCGGCCGCCTTGTCGCTGAATACCTCGCCCAGCGCTACGGCGCGGACCGCACCCTTAAATGGGCGATTGCGGGCCGCACGGAGGCGAAGCTGCGCGAGATCCGGGCCGAGATCGACGCCTTCGAAGAAACCCCGCTCATTGTCGCCGATGCGTCAAATCCGGAATCCTTGAAATCCATGGCGCGCCGCGCGCGCTGCGTGGTGACGACCGTCGGACCTTACCAGCTCTACGGCGAACCCCTCATCGCCGCCTGTGTGGAGAAAGGAACCGATTACGTCGATCTCTGCGGCGAGCCGGCATGGATGCGCGCGATGATCGACAAGTACGAAGCGTCGGCGAAGAAATCCGGCGCCCGGATCGTCTTTTCCTGCGGGTTCGATTCAATCCCCTTCGACCTCGGCGTCTGGTTCACACAGGAGGAAGCGATGAAGGAATTCGGCGCGCCGGCGCGCGACATCAAGTGCCGCGTGCGCGCCATGAAGGGAAAATTCTCCGGCGGCACCGCGGCAAGTCTGAAGGCGACCATGGCGGCGGCCTTCAAGGACCCCTCGGTGATCGAGCTCCTGAAGAGCCCCTTTGCGCTGACGCCGGGCTTTGAGGGGGCGAAACAACCGTCCGGATCAAAGCCCCTCGAAGAGAACGGCGTCTGGATGGCCCCGTTCATCATGGCGCCGATCAACACCAAGAACGTCCACCGCTCGAACCTCCTCCTCAATCATCCGTATGGGAAGGATTTTGTCTATTCGGAAATGATGATGACGGGCCCGGGCGAACAGGGCGCGAAGATCGCGAACGCGGTCGCCGCCGACACCTCGCTGATGGGAGACGACGCGCCGAAGCCCGGCGAAGGCCCGACCAAAGAAGAGCGCGATACCGGGTTCTACGACATCCTCTTCCTCGGCGAGACGGCGCGCGGCGAAAAGATCCGCACCTTCTGCAAGGGAGATCGTGATCCCGGCTACGGCTCGACGTCAAAAATGATCGCCGAAGCCGCCATCTGCCTCGTCCGCGACAGGGCCGACACGCCGGGCGGCGTCTGGACGCCAGCGGCCGCAATGGGGCGGGCGCTGCTGAAACGCCTCGAAGCCAGCGCCGGCGTCACGTTCGGCCGCGAGTGATCATTTCGGAATCGGCTCGCGCTCCCAGAAGCGCGCGACCTCGTCGTCAAAACCGGTCATCTCCCATCGCAGGAGCACGATCGGCAGGCGCCCGCGCGCCATGACGTCGTCATGGACGTTTTTGAGCCTGAACGCCGTCCCCGCAAGACCCATGCAGATCAACAGACGCGTTCTCCCCTAAGGGCTTTCCTCGGCCCGAGCCAAGCGCGCTCCGCTTGCCGCCGGAACCGGCGAGCCATAGGAAGACGAGCGCTCCCCCTTCGGCATCCCCGCCCATGAACCGCTTTGACGAAACGCCCTCGAGCCCGCGCCAACGCGCGATCGCGCTCGGCATTCTGCTGGCGGGCGTCGTCTGCATGGGCATGGGTCAGACGATCATCTTTGCGGTCCTGCCGCCGCTGGCGCGCGATCTCGGCGTCGGCGATTTTCAGGTGCTCGCGATCTTCATGCTGTCCGCGCTCTTCTGGGTGCTGATTGGACCGTGGTGGGGAAGGCGCAGCGACCTCTACGGGCGCCGGCCGTTCATCGTGATCGGCCTGTCCGGCTACGCCGTGTCGATGGCGGCGTTCGCGACGGTGCTGCATTTGGGGCTCGACGGCGTACTCGCCGGCACGCTGCTTTACGCGCTTCTCCTCGGCACACGGATGATCTACGGCGTGATCGGCAGCGCGACGCCGGGCGCCGCGCAAGCCTATATCGCCGACCGAACGCCGCCCGAGCGCCGCACGGCCGGCATGGCGGCGTTTTCAGCTGCCTTCGGCATCGGCGCGATGGTCGGCCCCGCCTTCGCGGGCGCGGTCGTCGCGCTCGATCCGTTGGCGCCGCTCTACGCTGTCGCCGCCGCCGCCGCGCTGTCGGTCGGCGCAGTCTGGTTTTTCCTGCCCGAGCGCACAGCGCCGACCGAACACGCCGCGCGCCCCAGATTGTCGCCGTTTGACCGGCGCATTCGCGCTTTCTTGGTCTACGGTCTTTCGACCGCGATCGCGACCGCGATCCCCATTCAGTTCATCGCCTTCTATTTCATCGACCGCCTCGGCCTTGAGAGTAAAGACGCGTTGCAGCTGGTCGGCGTCGCGCTTTCCGCCGCGGCGATGGCCTCGCTTTTCTCGCAGCTTGTTCTCGTTCAACGCTTCAATCTGCCGCCGATGACGCTGATGCGCGCTGGGCCGATTCTCGTCTGCATCGGCCACGCGATCATCGCCGGCTCGACGATGATCGGCCCGCTCGTATTCGGCATGCTGCTCTCAGGCCTTGGCGCAGGCATGCTGGGCCCCGGCTTCATCGGCGGCGCGTCGCTGGCGGTCAGAAGCGATGAGCAAGGCTCCGCCGCCGGCCTTTCGAACGCCGCCGGCGCTTCGGGCTTCATCTTCGCGCCGATCCTTGGGCAGTTTTTCTATGCGATGGCGCCGAGCGCGCTGTTCGCCGCAACGGCGACGATCGCGGCGGCGTGCGCGGTATACGCCTTCGTCGAGAGAGACCTCGCACGGCCGCTCCCCAAGCCGGCGGCGCCGGCGGAGCCTGATTTTCCCTTGTAAGACCGCGACAACGCGCCGGAACTCGTTCTGGGAGAGAGCGCCCCTAAGGGGCGACACCGAGTTCCGGCGCGCGTCTTGCAAGCGGCGTGGTCCCGCTCGACAAGCTCGCAGACTGCGCTTCCTAGCAGAGCGACGCACGCCGCCATCGAAGCAATTATCTGGACCCTTCACCGCTCAACCATCGGTCAGCGGCGGCCAAGGTTCATTCGTCGCGCATGGCGATTCTGTTCTTGCGCCAACGGTGCTTCGCGACAACGCGATCAAGCGGCGTACCGGCGATTGAATTGGTGAAATTGCTCATCAGCTTGACAGCGAGCCCGAGCACCACTTCCAGCGCCTGAGCTGGAGAGTATCCGGCGGAAAAGAATTCGCCGAGTTCGCCTTCCGTGATCTTCCCGCGGCTTGCGATCAGCGCGCGCGAAAAGCGCCGCAGCGCTTCGAGGCGCGCATCGGGAATGGCGTAGCCTTCCCGCAGCGCCGACAATGTGCGGTCTTCCATCCCGGCCTGCTTCGCCAGAAGGGTGTGCCAGGGGACGCAATACTCGCAGTCGTTTTCAAAATTCGCCGTCAGATAGACGACCTGACGCTCGACCGGTGAAAGCGAGGTTTCTCCGAAGCAGCTCCACGCGGCCGAGTACGCCTTCAGAAGCGCCGGCGATGACGCCATGACGCGCTCAAGATTGGGGATCATTCCAAAGTCTTGCCGGACAGCCGCAAGCGCCTCACGCGCCGTCGCGGGCGCCGTATTCTCATCGTGTAGCGGAAAAGCTGTCATGCAAACGCCCTGAGGTGCGAAATGGATATCGCACCGCGCCGAGCGTTCGGCCAATCAACGGCTGGTAACCGACAGTAACGATCCTGTCAGCCTTTCTTCTCCACGACCGGCGGCGCCACGCGGATATGCAGCTCCTTCAGCTGTTTTTCCGTCACTTCGTTCGGCGCCTGCATCATCAGGTCCTGCGCCTGCTGATTGAGCGGGAAAGCGATGACCTCGCGGAGGTTCTCAACGCCGGCGAGCAGCATGACGATGCGATCAACGCCCGGCGCGGAGCCGCCATGCGGCGGCGCGCCGTAGCGAAAAGCGTTCAGCATGCCGCCGAATTTCGCCTCGACGACATCGGCGCCGTAGCCGGCGATCTCGAAGGCTTTCAGCATGATGTCAGGTTTGTGGTTGCGGATCGCGCCGGACGACAGTTCAACGCCGTTGCAGACGATGTCGTACTGGAACGCCGTGATGCCGAGGATCGTCTCCTTGTCCGCCTTGTCGAGCGCAAGGAACCTCCCGTGGTCGAAATTCGGCATTGAGAAAGGGTTGTGGGAGAAGTCGATCTTCTTCTCGTCCTCGTTCCACTCATACATCGGGAAATCGACGATCCAGCAGAATTTGAACTGGTTCTCGTCGATGAGTTTCAGTTCTGTCCCGACGCGGGTGCGCGCGGCCCCAGCGAACTTGTAGAATTCATCGGGCTTTCCGGCGACGAAGAAAACGGCGTCGCCGACCTTCAGGGCGAACTGCCTGCGGATCGCCTCGGCCCGCTCAGCGCCGATATTCTTGGCGATCGGCCCTGCGCCGCCCTCCTCGCCTTCGCGCCAGAACACATAGCCGAGGCCCGGCTGGCCCTCGCCCTGCGCCCAGGAATTCATGCGATCGCAGAATGCGCGGGAGCCGCCGCCCGGCGCGGGAATGCCCCAGATTTCGATCTTCGGGTCCTTCTCCAGCATGCCGGCGAAGACCTTGAAGCCGGAGCCGCGGAAATGCTCCGAGACGTTCCCCATTTCGATGGGGTTGCGAAGATCGGGTTTGTCGGACCCGTATTTGCGGATCGAGTCTGCGTATTTGATGCGCGGAAAGGGCGGCTTCGTCACCGACTTGCCGTTCGCAAACTCCTCGAACACGCCAGAGAGCACAGGCGCGATCGCCTCAAAGACATCGTCCTGCGTGACGAAGCTCATCTCGAAATCGAGCTGGTAGAATTCGCCAGGGCTGCGGTCGGCGCGCGCGTCCTCGTCGCGGAAGCAGGGGGCGATCTGGAAATAGCGGTCGAAGCCGGCGACCATCAGCAGCTGCTTGAACTGCTGGGGCGCCTGCGGCAGCGCGTAGAATTTCCCCGGATGAAGGCGCGAGGGGACGAGGAAGTCGCGCGCGCCCTCCGGCGAGGAAGCGGTCAGGATCGGCGTCTGGAACTCCGTGAACCCTTGCTCGATCATCCGCCTGCGGAGAGAGGCGATGACTGCGGACCGAAGCGCGACGCTGCGATGGAGTTTCTCGCGGCGGAGGTCAAGGAACCGGTATTTGAGGCGAACCTCTTCGGGATAGTCGGGCTCGCCGAACACCGGCAACGGCAATTCCTCAGCCGCGGAAAGGACTTCAATATCCGTAATCCGCACCTCGACGCCGCCGGTCGGAAGGGTCGGGTTCTGCGTTTCCGGCGTCCGCGCCACGACTTTTCCGTCGACCCGGATGACGCTCTCGGCCCGCAGGCGCTCGGCGACCGCGAAGACCGGCGTTTCAGGCTCGATGACGAGCTGCGTCAGCCCGTAATGGTCGCGAAGGTCGATGAACAAGAGCCCGCCATGGTCGCGCTTCCGGTGCACCCATCCCGACAGGCGGATGGTTTCACCGACGGCGCCCGGCCTGAGGGCGCCGCAATGATGGGTGCGATAGGCGTGCATTTCGGAGGTCTCCGGAAAATCCGCCGGTTCGAGTGGCGGTCCCTCCCCGGCTTGTCAAGCTTCGCCCGTGACGGGCGCTGCGGGCGCTGATAAGGGGTCGGCCCCATGCGGATCATCACGACCACGGACGACTTGCACCGGTTTTCGACAGCGCTCGCCGAGCGGCCCTTCTTCGCTGTCGACACTGAATTCATGCGCGAGAAAACCTACTGGCCGATCCTCTGCCTCATCCAGGCGGCGGCGGACGGCGAGGAAGCGATCATCGACCCGATGGCGCCCGGTCTCGACCTCGGGCCGTTCCTCGAACTGCTGGCGAAAGAGCGCGTGACCAAGGTCTTTCATGCCGCGCGGCAGGATATCGAAATCTTTCATCAGCTGATGGGCGCAGTGCCGGCGCCGATCTTCGATACGCAGGTCGCGGCGATGGCCTGCGGCTTCGGCGACCAGATCGGCTATGAGCCGCTGGTGCGAACGCTGACCGGCGCGCAGATCGACAAGGGAAGCCGGTTCACCGACTGGGCGCGCAGGCCGCTCTCGGACGCGCAGCTGCATTATGCGCTCTCAGACGTCACCCATCTGCGCGACGCCTACAAGATCCTCCACCAGCGGCTCGAACGCGAGAACCGGGTCGGCTGGGTCGAGGAAGAAATGGCGGCGCTGCGCGATCCGGCGCTCTATCGCGCCGATCCGGAGCGCGCCTTCGCCCGGCTGAAACTGCGCGGCGTCCGGTCAAGCGACGTCGGTCCGCTGATCGCGCTCGCCGAGTGGCGGGAGCGGGAGGCGCAGGAAAAGGACGTGCCGCGCGGGCGTATCCTGAAGGACGAGGCGATCTTCGAACTCGCCCGCGTCAAGCCCGCGACGCCCGAGGAGCTCGGCCGCGCGCGCACGATCCCGCAGGGGTTCGAACGCTCCCGCACGGCGCAGCAGATCCTCGAAGCGATCGCCCGCGGCCGAAAAATTCCGCGCGATGAGCTTCCGGAGATCGACCGCGACGACCGCCGCGCCAGCGCCCCGCCCGATGTCGTCGAACTGCTGAAGGTGCTGCTGAAGCGCCAGTCCGAAAAATACGCGGTCGCCGCGCGCCTGATCGCCGCCGCCGACGACCTCGACGCCATCGCCCTCGGCCGCACGGATGTCCCGGCGCTTGAAGGCTGGCGGCGCGAAGTCTTCGGCGAGGTGGCGCTGAAAATGCTGGAAGGCAAGGTCGCGCTGACGCTGAAGAAGGGCGCGATCGAGTTGATCGAGGCAGGCTCGGCGTAGTCGACAAAAAAACGGGCGCCTCGAAGGGCGCCCGTGCTAATCCGTACGAGGATAATCCTACTCTTCGCCGTCGTCCGTCATGACGGGGCCGGAATCCTTGCCCTTGGCTTCCTCGTCGC
>CAZGXT010000060.1:0-15311 GCA_964529675.1 uncultured Caulobacterales bacterium | reverse complement strand
AGGCGTGCAGTGTCCCATCCGATGATTCTGCTGATCGATAACTATGACAGCTTCACCTGGAACCTTGTCCACCTGATCGGCGGACTTGGGGAAAAGGTCGAGGTCGTCCGCAATGACGCGCTGACGCCTGAGGAGGCGGCCGGGCGCGGCGCAGCGGCGATCGTCCTTTCGCCCGGGCCCGGCGCACCGGCGGAGGCGGGCATCTGCGTGCCGCTCGTCCGCCTTGCGATTGAAAGGGGCCTTCCCCTGTTCGGCGTCTGCCTCGGCCTGCAGTCGATCGCCGAGGCGGCCGGCGGCAAGGTCATTCGCGCCAAACGGCAGATGCACGGCAAGACCTCGCGCATCCGGCATCAGGGCGAAGGCCTCTTCAAGGGGCTGCCGCCCCTCTTTCAGGCGACCCGCTATCATTCGCTCGTCGCCGACGCCTCAAGCCTGCCGAATGCGCTGAAAGCGAGCGGACACGCGGACGATGACGGCGAGATCATGGCGCTGGAACACGCCGCCGCGCCTGTCGCCGGCGTGCAGTTCCACCCCGAGAGCATCGCGTCGGAACACGGCGCGCAAATCTTCCGCAATTTCCTCGACTGGTCGCGCGCGGCATGAGCGGGTTCGCCGCGCTTCTCGACATCGCGCGGTCAGGCCGCGCGCTCACCCGCGCGGAAATGCGCGCGGCGACAGACCATCTGTTGAGCGGCGCGGCCAGCGACGATGAAATCGCCGCGTTCCTGCTCGCCCTCAAGGCGCGCGGGGAAACGGTCGACGAGATCGTCGCCGCCGCCGAGGCGATGCGCGCGCGCGCGCTCAAGGTGGAAGCGCCCGAAGACGCCATCGACACCTGCGGCACCGGCGGGGACGGCGCGCACACCTTCAACATTTCAACAGCGGTCGCCTTCATCGTCGCGGGCTGCGGCGTGCCGGTCGCCAAGCATGGCAACCGCGCCGCAAGCTCGCGGTCAGGCGCCGCTGACGTGCTGGCGGCGCTCGGCGTCAATATCGAAGCCTCGCCTGAAGCGACAGCGCGCGCCATTCGCGACGCGAAGGTCGGCTTCATGTGGGCCCCGCTCCACCACAAGGCTTTCGCGCAGGTGGCGGCGGTGAGAAAGAAACTCAGCGTACGGACGCTGTTCAATGCGCTCGGGCCCCTCACCAATCCTGCGGGCGCGCGCCGGCAATTGATGGGCGTTTACGACCGCGCGCTGTGCGAGCCCTTCGCGAAAGCGCTCGTCGACCTCGGCGCGGCGCATGCGTGGGTGGTCGCAGGCGAAGACGGCCTTGACGAGCTGACGACGACCGGCGCCTCCTTCGTGAGCGAGGCGAAGAACGGCGCCGTCCGCTCTTTCACCGTGACGCCGGAAGAGGCGGGCCTTGCGCGCGCTGCGCCCGGTGCGCTCACGGGCGGCGGTCCTGCCGAAAACGCAGCCGCACTTCGCCGACTCCTCGACGGAGAACAGGGCCCTTATCGCGACATCGCCCTTCTGAACGCCGCCGCCGCGCTCATCGTCGCCGGCAAGGCGACGACCTTACGCGACGGCGCGGCGCGCGCCGGCCGGTCGATCGAGGAAGGCCGCGCGCGCGAAGCGCTCGCTCGCCTCATCGCGATTTCCAATGAGCGAGCGCCGTGACGATCCTCGACGACATCATCGCCTACAAACGCGAGGAAGTGGCGGCGGCGAAAGCGGCGGCGCCCTTCGCCGCAATCGACGCGCTCGCCCGCGAGGCGGCCCGCCCGCGCGGGTTTGAGGCGGCGCTGCGCCGGAAAAGCGCAACCGGCTTCGCTCTCATCGCCGAGATCAAGAAGGCGAGCCCGTCAAAAGGCCTCATCCGCGCCGACTTCGACCCGGCTGCGCACGCTGAGGCCTATGAGCGCGGCGGCGCGGCGTGCCTTTCCGTGCTGACCGACGGCCCGAGCTTTCAGGGCGCGCGGGCGCATCTAGGCGCCGCCCGCCGATCCGTCAGCCTGCCGATCATCCGCAAGGACTTCCTCATCGATCCCTATCAGGTCGCGGAAGCGCGCGCCTGGGGCGCTGACTGCATCCTCATCATCATGGCGTCATCACCCGATGCGCTGGCGCGCGACTTGTTTTCCGCTGCGCAGGAATACGCGCTTGATGCGCTCGTCGAGACCCATGACGAGAACGAGGCTGAACGCGCGCTCGCGCTCGGCGCGACGATGATCGGCGTCAACAATCGCGATCTTCGCACGTTCAAGACCTCGCTCGACACCACGGCCCGGCTTGCACGGATGATCCCGCGCGACCGGCTGCTCGTCGCCGAGAGCGGGATCAATTCCAATGCGGACCTCGTGCGCCTGAAGGCCGATGGCGCGGGCGCATTCCTCGTCGGTGAGAGCCTGATGCGCGAAGCGGATGTGGAAAGCGCGACGCGCGCCCTGCTGGCGCCTTGGCGGGCCGCCTGATCTGCGTTCCGAATCAGTCGGATAGCGGCGTCAGGCCGCTTGACCCCCATTTGGAACAAGCATAGAACGTCCTTGTTTTGTTCCCGCCTCGTTTCGGGCGCGCAAGGACGCGCAAAGCCCGGCGATGCGGGGACCCCGGGCGGCGGAGGACCTGTCATGCTTACCAAAAAGCAGCACGAACTGCTCCAGTTCATCGACGATCGCATCAAGACGACCGGCGTTTCGCCCTCCTTCGACGAGATGAAGGAAGCGCTCGACCTGAAGTCGAAGTCGGGCATTCACCGGCTGATCACGGCGCTGGAGGAGCGCGGCTTCATCCGCCGGCTGCCCAACCGGGCCCGCGCGCTTGAGGTTTTGCGCCTCGCCGACGACGCCTCGACCGCAGCGCCGAGAAAGGCGGCGAAATTTTCGCCCTCAGTTGTCCAGGGGAATTTCGCCAACCGCCGGGGCGGCGCGCGCGTGCAACGCCCCGCCCTTTCCGGCTCGACGACGACCGATCTTCCCATTCTCGGGCGTATTGCGGCCGGCACCCCGATCGAGGCGATCCAGCATGAGGTCGACCGCGTCGGCGCGCCGGAGGCGCTTCTGCGCGGCGGCGAGCACTTCGTTCTCGAAGTTCAGGGCGAGTCGATGATCGAGGCCGGCATCCATGACGGCGACTTCGTCGTCATTCAGCGTACGGACGATGCGACCAACGGCGAAATCGTCGTCGCCCTTGTCGACCAGGAAGAAGCGACGCTGAAGCGCCTCAGGAAGAAGGGCGCCTCGATCGCCCTCGAAGCGGCGAACCCCGCTTTCGAAACCCGCATCTACGGCGCCGACCGCGTGTCGATCCAGGGGCGGCTGGTCGGACTGATGCGGAAGTACTGAGCAGAAGACGGGCGCGGGTCCGGAGCCCGGCCGCCCTACCCGCTCCACGCTCTGGTCCCGCGGCGGTCCTTGACGCTTTCAATGCGCACCGCGCCCGACCGATGAATCGTCGCCGCGTGCGCGCCTTCGTTCCAGACGTCGCGCCGGTCGATCAGGGCGCTCGCGCAGCCGGCGCGTTCGCGGCGCGTCACCGGAAAGAACGCGACGACGAGGCTGGCGCGCGCGCAATCATCGTCGAGCGTTTCGCGCCGGTCGGTGAAGGCGATGCGCGCCGCGCCGACCGGGGCGACGCAGCCTTCCCCGTCGCAGAGGCCCGCGCGGCGCATCGGCAGCGGCTGTTCCTTGCGCTCGTCGAGCCCTGCCTGCTCAAGCCACGCGCCTGCCGCAAAGCGGTCCTTGCGGGCGATGAAAACCGCAAGCGCCCGCCGTCCGTCTTCACGCTCAATCAGGGCGGCTGCGTTATCGCCTGACGGCGCAACATAAATCTGCGGCGGCGTTGACGCGGCGATCATCAGCGCGGCGACCGGCAGGACGGCAAGACCAGCGAGGCGCCAGCGACCGGTCATCAGGCAGAGCCACAAACCGCCGAGCGCAAAGAGCGGCAGCACCATCGCGGGCCACTTCGGGAAGACAGTGACAGCGCCCGGCAGCGATGAGGTCCACCGTCCGAGCGTCAGCATCACCTCGACGCCGGCGGCCGCAAGCCGCCACAGCGGGCCGTCGACGCCCATCGGCATCGCCAGCAAGGCGAGGATAGCGACGGGCATCACCCAAAACCCCATCAGCGGGATCGAGATCGAGTTCGCGATCAGTCCGAAATTCGCGGCGCGGTTGAAATGGAATAGCGCAAAGGGCGCCGTCGCCAGCGAAGAAACGATGTCGGTCGCGGCGATTCCTTTCGCATAACGGCCGAGGCGCGCGGGAAGCGAAAAACTGCGCATCGGATCGGCGCGCGCGCTCGCCCATTCGTAAAAGGCGATCAGCGCCGTCACCGCCGCAAAGGACATCTGAAAGCCGGGATTGGCGACCGCCTCAGGCGCGATCAGGATGATGACGGCGGCGGCGATCGCGACATTGCGAAGCGACAGCGCGCGCCGGTCAAACAGGATGGCGACATAAAAGATAGCGGTCATCAGGAAAGACCGCTGCGCCGGCCAGGCAAGGCCCGACATCGCGAGATAGCCCGCGCCCGACAGGATCGCCGCGGCTGCGGCCCACTTCTTGATCGGGTAGCGCAGGGCGATGGGCTCGATCAGCGCGAGCAGCGCACGCAATGCAAAGAAGACGATGCCGGTCGCAAGGCTAAGGTGGATGCCGGATATCGACAGCAGGTGCGTGAGGCCTGAATCGCGAAAGACCGCTTCGGCTTCGTCGCTGATCGCCTCACGCTTGCCGGTGACGACGGCGGCGACGATGGCGCCGGCGTCGGTCCCGTTCGTCGCGGCGATGATCCTGCGCGTCAAGGCGAGGCGCGCCCGTTCGACGCCGCCGGCGACGCGGGCGCCGAACGGCGGCGCCGCCTCTTCGAGCACTTCCGGCGGCGAGAAGGCGAAACCGACGGCGCCGATCTTCAGGAAATAGAGGTGGCGCGCGAAGTCATAGCCTTGCGGCGAAACGGGCTGCGGCGGCGGCGACAGGCTGGCGCGCAACCGGATGCGCTCGCCCGGCAGGGCGTCAAAGACCGCCCCGCGCCAGGAGAGGCGAATGCGCGCCGGAAGCTTTTCCGGCGGGACGTCTTCGATGTCGTCGACCGCGATGATCAGACGGCGGAGCTTTTCTGATTCCTCGATCGCGATCAGGCGGCCCTCGACTTGCGTAAATCCGATGTCGCGCTCAATCACCGGCGCGGCGACCTGCGCGGCGCGAAAATCCGCAGCGCAAAATCCGAGCGCAAAGAACGCCACGGCGATCGCCGCGGCGCGACGGCGCTCGACACGGACTGCGATGAACACCGACAGAATGAGCGCCGCCGGCGCGAGCCAGGGCGGCGGTTCCGACTTCAGCGCCAGATAAACGGCGGCGCCGGCGCCGAGCGCAACCGGCGCCCAGAGCCCGAGCCGCGGCGCATCGCGCGCCGCCGAGTCGCGGACGAATCGGAACGCCCGTGCGATCGCGGCGCGCCAGTCGATCGCGACAGCGGCGCCGGCCGCTTCCCTTCCCCTGACGACGCCGGCCATAGGCCCCCGCTGGCGACCGTGCTAAGCGCTGGTCCGCCTTCATCACTCGCCAGAAAAGCGCGAAAGCCCCTCCGCCGCAACCATGCCGTCATCGATCGTCACCCGCTTCGCCCCCTCGCCGACCGGCTATCTCCATATCGGCGGCGCGCGCACGGCGCTGTTCAACTGGCTCTACGCGCGCGGACGCGGAGGCCGCTTTCTCCTGCGCATCGAAGACACCGACCGCGCCCGTCATAACGAGGCTGCGGTCGCGGCGATCATCGACGGGCTGTCGTGGCTGGGGCTCGACTGGGACGGCGAGCCGGTCTCGCAATATGAGCGGCGCGAGCGGCACGCGGAAGTCGCGCGGGCCCTGCTCGCCAGCGGCGGCGCCTATCGCTGCTATATGACGACGGAGGAGATAGAGGCCGCGCGCGAGAAGGCGATAGCGGAAAAGCGCCGCTTTGAAAGCCCCTGGCGCGATGCGGGCGCCGCGTCCGCGCCTGACCGTCCGTACACGATCCGCTTTCGCGCCCCGCGCGAAGGGACGACGCTTGTCCGCGACGTCGTGCAAGGAGAGGTCACATTCCCCAACAGCGCGCTGGACGACCTCATCATCCTGCGCAGCGACGGCGCCCCGACCTATAATCTCGCCGTCGTCGTCGATGATCACGATATGGGAGTCACCCATGTCATTCGCGGCGACGATCACCTCAACAACGCCGCACGCCAGCAGCAGATCTATGAAGCGATGGGCTGGCCGGTCCCCTCTTTCAGCCACGTGCCGCTCATCCACGGGCCGGACGGCGCGAAGCTCTCGAAACGCCATGGCGCGCTCGGCGTCGAGGCTTATCGCGACATGGGCTTCCTGCCGGAGGGGCTTGCGAACTACCTCCTGCGTCTCGGCTGGTCTCACGGCGACGATGAGATCATTCCGCGCGACAAGGCGCTGCAGTGGTTCGACATCACCGGGATCAACCGCGCGCCGGCGCGGCTCGACCCGGGCAAACTCGAATTCACCAACGCGCATTACATGAAGCTGCTGAGCGCGGAGGAATTCGTCCGCCGCGCCGCGCCCTTCCTTGAAGCGGCGGGCGTCGCGATCAACGCGGACGCCCGCGCGGTGCTGATGCGGGCGGCATCCTTTCTGAGGGAGCGGGCGCCGACGCTCGCCAAGACGCCGGAGGCCGCGGCTTTCCTTTTCCTGAAAAGGCCGCTCGATCTCTCCGGCAAGGCGGGAAAGCCGCTTGAAAAGGACGGGGCCCGCGGCCTCGTCAGCGCCGTCGCCAGCGCGCTCGGCGACGCCGGCTTCGACAGCGCTGCGGCCCTTGAGGAAACGCTGAAGGGCGCAGCGGCCTCTGCTGGCGTCGGATTTGGCGCTGTCGGCCCCGCGGTCCGCGCCGCGCTCACCGCCGGTCTTCCCGCCCCTTCTCTCGGAGAAGTGCTTCACGCGCTCGGCCGGGAAGAAAGCCTTGGCCGCTTGAATGACGCCGCGAGCCAGTAAAAACAAGGGGTTAGGGATCATACCGGCGCTTCAGCGTTCAACCAAAAGTTGAAGTCAATCGTCTGGAAACGAACGCGTTTCCTTCTATAGTCGCGCCGCACAATCCTTTGCCGCAATGCACAAGAGGCCCTCGATGGATAGCACGCTGAAGCCCGCCGGCACGATGACACTCACCTATGACGGCAAGAAGACCGACCTGCCGGTCTTCAGCGGAACCCACGGTCCGAAGGTCGTCGATTTCCGGAAGTTCTATTCCGACACCGACCTCTTCACGTTCGACCCCGGCTTCACGTCGACAGCGAGCTGCGAGTCGAAAATCACCTTCATCGACGGCGACGAAGGCGTCCTCCTATATCGCGGCGTTCCGATCGAACAGCTCGCGGAGAAGTCGCACTTTCTCGAAGTCGCCTATCTCCTTCTCCATGGCGAATTGCCGACGGTGAAGCAGTCGCGCGATTTCAACCATTCGATCGTCATGCATACGATGGTGCATGAACAGCTGAAGAATTTTTACAACGGCTTCCGCCGCGATGCGCATCCGATGGCGATCATGGTCGGCGTCGTCGGCGCGCTCGCCGCTTTCTATCATGACTCAACCGACATCAACGATCCGAAGCAGCGCGAGATCGCCAGCCACCGCATGATCGCGAAGATGCCGACGATCGCGGCGATGGCCTACAAATACTCGATCGGCCAGCCCTTCATCTTCCCGCAGAACAATCTCGACTACACCGAGAACTTCATGCGGATGTGCTTTGCCGTGCCGGCTGAGGACTACAAGGTCAATAACGTCCTCGCCGACGCGCTCGACAAGATCTTCATCCTGCACATGGATCATGAGCAGAACGCCTCGACTTCGACCGTGCGTCTCGCCGGCTCTTCGGGCGCCAATCCCTTCGCGTGCATCGCCGCCGGCATCGCCTCGCTCTGGGGTCCAGCCCATGGCGGCGCGAATGAGGCCGCGCTCAACATGCTGACGGAGATCGGCGATCCGGAGCGCATTCCTGAATATATCGCGCGCGCCAAGGACAAGAACGATCCGTTCCGCCTGATGGGCTTCGGCCACCGCGTCTACAAGAACTACGATCCGCGCGCGAAGGTGATGCAGAAGGCCTGCCACGACGTGCTGAACGAGCTTGGCGTCAAGGACGACCCGCTGTTCGAAGTTGCGAAGGAGCTTGAACGCATCGCGCTCTCCGACAGCTATTTCATTGAGAAGAAGCTCTACCCGAACATCGACTTCTATTCAGGCATCACGCTGAAGGCGCTCGGCTTCCCGACGACCATGTTCACGGTTCTGTTCGCGCTGGCGCGCACGGTCGGCTGGATCGCGCAATGGTCGGAAATGATCGAGGACGAGAGCCAGAAGATCGGCCGCCCGCGCCAGATTTATACGGGCGCTGCGCGCCGGGATTATGTCCCGGTCGGCAAGCGCTGACCGAATTCGCTTCCAGCATCCGGCGGATATGATAACATTCCGCCATGCGCTCCAGGAACGCCAGCATGGTCAGGAGGTCTCGCCCGCGGGCGGGTCGCTTGGCCGGCGCCGCCGCGATCATCGCTGCGCTGTTGATGGTCTTCGGCGCAGCTCATGCCGCCGGGCATGACGAAAGCGCGCCAGAAGCGCTGGCCGGTTGCGTCGTCTGCACGATCGCCCACGCGGCCGACCACATAGCGCCGACGTCGGCGACCACCATTCCCTCGCCGAGCGCAACCCTGGTTGCGAACCTGTCGGCCGTCACCGGCGTTCCGGGCAGGGCGTCGCCAGTCCTCGCCCTGCGATCAAGGGGCCCGCCCGCCTCTTCTCCTGCGATCTGAGCCGAGAGCGCCCCTTGCGGGCGCGCCGTTCAATGGGAGAAAGAAATGGGAATCGAAAAAGCCGCCGCGAGGGCGGAACCGGATGCGTCGCCGCTTCCACGCGAGACGCGATCCGACCCACGGAAGATGTCACGCAATGAGGAGATGGTCTACGGACAACTGCTGATGGCGGCGGGGCCGCTCAAGGCCTATGCGCTTCTCGACCGTCTTCATGACGAAGGGATGAGGGCGCCAATGACGATTTATCGGGCGTTGGACAGCCTGATCGGTCGCGGACTTGCGCGAAGGATAGCAAGCCTCAACGCATTCGTCGCGCTGACGCCCGAAACCCGCGCAGGGGTCGGCGCCTATGTCACCTGCACGAGATGCGGGCGCACTCGGTCGATCGGCATCCAGAACACCATCGTCGAAAGACTCCTTGCGCCCGCCGAAATGGCGATCTCGGATGTCTACATCGAGGCGTTCGGCGATTGCGACCGCGGCGCTTGCGCCGATGCCGCGACAAAAGCCAAGACGATGGAGCGCAACACGCAGGCGCGCGCGTGATTGTATCACAAACGCGCTTGTGGCCCTCTTCCACGCGCATGCGCAGTTCAACCGCAATGAGCCTGTCGATTAGTCGCTCGCGGATTTGTCCGCCTGCGGCGATCCTTGCGGCGTTTTTCTACGCCGTCTCGGCCCTGACCGGCGCTGCGCACGCCGGGGATGTCGCAGGAGAGAGCGACAATCGCCATCGGTCATGCGCAGCCTGCCTGGCGACGGCGGCGGACGACGACAGCCCTCCGCCCGCTGTGGCGACCGTCTTTTGGGATGGACGCCATGTTGCGAAGCCGGCGCCGCCCTTGGGGGAAGCGCCGGTTCCGCCGCCGCCCGCCGCGCAGGCGCGTTCGCCGCCCGCCTCCCGCTGACGCAGTCTCTGATTCTCGATCCCTTTGAGCCGCCGGCGCAGCCTACGCCGGTTGGGATCGAGTCCCTCAGGGTTCCCGTGGTTCCTCCTGGCGCGGGAACCCTGATCTTTCAAGGCGGCGGGATTGCCGCTTTGGTGCGCACGCCCTTACGCTTGGGAACCTTCGCCCGTCGCAATAGGGATCGCGCATGCGCTTTATCTTGATCGCCGCCGTTCTTTTCGCCGCGCCCGCCGCCGCCGAAACGGACCTGACGCCCGACGCGCAGGAGAAAATCGCGCTCGAAATCCTGACGCGCTCCGTCAATTTCCGATCGGTCGAGGGCGACAAGGCGCTCGGCGCCTATGCGGTCTATCTTGCAGACATTCTGATCAAGGGCGGTTTAAAGAAGTCAGACGTCAAGGCCGATCTCTCGGGGCCCGCGCCGACGCTCGTCGCGACCTATCAAGGCCGGACTGAGGCGCCCCCGCTCATTCTGTCCGGTCATATGGACGTCGTCGAGGCCGACCCCGCCGACTGGACGCGCGATCCCTTCACGGCGGTCGTCGAGGACGGTTACGTTTTCGGGCGCGGCTCTTACGATAACAAATTCGACAATTCGATGATCGTCGCAACGCTTCTCCGCCTCAAGGCGGAGCGGTTCACGCCGGAGCGCGACATCGTGCTCGTGTTCTCGGGCGATGAGGAAACGACGATGGCCGCCACCGAAGCGCTCGCGAAGCGCTTCAAGGGCGCGCACCTCGTTCTTAACGGCGACGGCGGCGGCGGCACGCTGCGCGAGGACGGAACCCCGCTCGCCTATAATCTTCAGACTGCGGAGAAAACCTACGCCGATTACGAAATCAGTTTCACCAATGCCGGCGGGCATTCAAGCCGGCCGAGCAAGGAGAATGCGATCTATCGCCTTGCGCGGGCGATCGACCGAATCGGCGACCACGATTTCCCGGCCCAGGCGAGCGACACGACGCGCGAATTCTTCCGCATGACGGGCGCGATGACGGAGGGCCCGCTTGGGAAGGCGATGGCGCGCTATGCGGAAAAGCCGACGGACAGACGTGCGATCGCGGCGCTGCGCGCCGATCCTGAATATGTCGGCCAGCTCGGCACGACCTGCGTCGCGACAATGCTCGACGCCGGCCACGCGCTGAACGCCCTGCCCCAACGCGCCGCCGTCTCGATCAACTGCCGGATCTTTCCGGGCGTCGATCCGAAAGAGGTCGAGGCGCAATTGCTCGCAGTCGTCGACGATGAGGCGGCGGCGATACGGCGCCTTGAGAACACCCTCGCAGGTCCGCCCTCGCCGATGCGCGAGGATGTTTCGGCGGCGGTGAGAAAAGCGATTGAGCGGCGCCATCCGGGCCTGCCCGTCATTCCGCAGATGTCATCAGGGGCGACCGACAGTCTTCACTTCCGGCTTCAGGGCGTCGACAGCTACGGGGTCTCCGGTCTCTTCCTGAAACCCTCCGACGATTTCAGCCACGGCCTCAACGAACGCGTCCCGGTCGCCTCGATCGACGGCGCGCTCGATCACTGGCATGTTCTGATTACGGAACTTTCCGACTGACGCCCGCACGTTGCATCATCAGGTAAACCGGCGGGCCGGCCGCAAGCAGCGCAAGGCCCCAGACGAAAGGCCTCAGCCCTGCGCCGTAGATCGTCCACAGCGCATAGGCTGTCGCCAGCACGCCGATGACGGCGAGGGCGAGCGACCGGTTTATCGCCCCTGCGGCGTTAAGCTTCAGCGCCGCGAGCGAGACCGCCAGATACATGAACAGGATCGACGTCGTCGACAGCAGCGCGACGAAATTGAAAAGGCCGATCAGCGTTTCCGAGTAATTGAGGAGGACGACGCCGGTTAGAAGCCCGCTCGATACGAGATGCGCGTTGACGGGCGCGCCGAGCGCGGAAGTCTTGGCTAGAAAACTCGGGAAGACGCCGTCTTTCGCCATCGCGGCGGCAAGCTCGCCCTGAACGAGGATCCAGCCGTTCAAGGCGCCGAAAACGCTGATCGCCGCAAAGAAGGCGAGCATGCGCCCGGCGTCCGCGCCCCAGCGGCCGGCGATGAAATCCGCGAGCGGCGCATTCGAGGCCGCGACCGTTTCCGGCGGCTGAAGAAGGATCACTGACGTGCAAACGAAGAGATAGATGATTCCGGTCAGGATCGTTCCGATCATCGTCGCGCGCGGGATCGTCTTCTCGGGCTCCATGACCTGTTCGGCGGGCACTGTTGCGGATTCCAGCCCGAGGAGGCTCCAGAGCGCGAGCGTCGCGGCCATGGTGATCGGACCGATGGCGATCGTTTCCGCCTTGAACGGCTGCACCGCGCCGAGCCCCTTTTCGCCGAGTATGATGGCGGCAAGGATGATGACGGCGATCAGCGGCAGGAGCTTCAGGACGGTTGCGGCGACCTGCAGGCCGCCGGCGAGCGCAGCAGCGCGGCAATTCACTGCGGTCAGCGTCCAGATGATGATGAGCGTCGCGACCGCATGAAGGCCGGTCGTCGTTGCAAGCTGCGGGAAAAAGACGGTGAGATAGCTGACGCCAGCGGTCGCGATCGCCGCATTGCCGACCCAGACGCCGATCCAGTAGCTCCACGCGACCATGAACGCGACCGCCGGCCCGAACGCGGCGCGGGTGTAAGCATAAGGACCCCCGGCGCGCGGCATCGCGCGCGAAAGCGCTGCAAAAACGAAAGCAAGACAAAGCCCGCCGGCGATCGTCAGGACCCAGCCGAAAATCGAATTCCAGCCGAGCGGGGCGAGCGAGGCCGGCAACAGATAGACGCCCGACCCTATCATGTTGCCGACGACGAGCGCCGTGCACATGACGATCCCAAGCTTGCGGGTGCGGGAAGCCGAGGATCCGCTCAAGGCGCGTTGCAATTGAAGACGCCCCCTGTCGCGCGTCAGACGCACACTCTCCGACTGCCCGCGCAAGCGGTCAACCAGGGACAAAAGCTGGTGGGCGGTGACGGGATCGAACCGCCGACCTACTGGGTGTAAACCAAATTTTGACCAATTTTTTTGCAACGCAATAGAACGCGATTGAACGCATTCGAACGACGACGCCGAAATTTTTTCGTTCATTGATTCAGGGAGTTACAGTACCATTCTCTTCGCGTTCGAGATTTAAACGCGTTCAAAATCGTGCCGTGAAAAATCTAGTTCCCCGACTAGTTCCCCAGCGGAATTTCGAGAATCTGGTCCCCCCGCTAGTTCCCCGAAAGGTCCGCTGGGACGAGCCCAGTAGGTCTCAATGCCGAGCGAGATTCTGACAGATCTGAAAGTCAAAACGATCAAGCCGCCCGCCGCCGGCAGGATCGAAGTCTGGGACGCCAGAGAGCTCGGACTCGTTCTTCGGGTCACGAGCAACGGGAAGAAGTCGTGGGCGTTGCAATATCGTACAAACGTGTACGACGGCACCGGCCGCCGGAAGACGAAAAAGGTCACGCTCGGCGCATACGGAGAAGGCGGCGGCAAGATCACGCTTGCCGAGGCGCGGCGCCTCGCCGTCAAAACAAAGGCGGCGGTCGCCGACGGCGAAGACCCCTCTCAGTTAAAGGTTGAAGACCGCGCGGCGGCGATCGCCGATGGCCGCCGACGCAATATTGTAAGCTTGGCGACTGCGATCGAACGATACGCGCGCCGGCACGAGCAAGATTCTTCGATCTGGAAGCGACATGAACGCCCCAGAATCCTTCGACGCGAGCTTGCGCCAAAATACGGAGAACAAGGGATCGGAGAACTGTCTTTGGCGCAATTGCGGCGACAACAAGCAGCCATTCAGAATCGAGGATCGCCGATTATGGCCAACCGCTATGCAGAGGCGGTTCGAGCTTTTTTCAAGTGGGCCGTTGAGGAGTATGAAATTGACAACCCCGCTGAACTGCTAGGCCGTGTCGTTGATGAGAGCGACTTCTCCCGGGATCGGGTGTTGTCGAAGGACGAGCTTGCGAGGATTTGGGGCGCTTGCGAGACGCTTACGCCGCTAGCCCGCGACTTTGTCAGGGTGCTGATGCTGACGCCGCATCGGGTCAGCACGGTCGCCAGTATGCGATTCTACCAGATCGACGATAACGGGCTTTGGCGGATTCCGAAGAAAATGAAGAAGCAAAAAGTCAATGACCAGATGATGCCGCTTGGCGCGCGGGCTTATTCGATCGTCAAAAGCCGGTATAGCGGAGAGCCCGACGATATTGACCGCTTGGTGTTTTGTTCAAATCGGGCCGGCGATACCGCGCTTCAGGCGACATCGAAGATAAAAGCGGCCCTGGATCGCACGCTTGCCGGATCCGTCACATCATGGCGCTTCCATGATTTCCGGCGATCGTTCGCCACATGGGCCGCTTCGGCGCGCATTGATCAATCGATCGTCCGAAAAATTCTCGATCACGGACAAGCGCGACGCGACCGGCTCGACGCCATTTACAATCGCTTTGAGTATATTGACGAACAGCGTGATGCCTTAAACGAGTACGCGAAATTCTTTGGCGTCGGCTGAGTCAATGCGGTTTGAGCTTATTGGAGCGGCGACGTGGGGTATGATTGGACTGGCGAGTCAGCGATCCACTCACGAATTTCGGCCTCACGCCAGCGCAACGTCACACCGTTCAACTTGACGGGGGCGGGAAACAGTCGATCGCGAACCTTTCGCCACAAGGTGGTCCGGCTGCGGTAGCCGGTGATTGAGAGCACATCTCGCGTACTCAGCAGCCTGTCCATTCTCATCTCCTGTTATTTCCGTCCCCACACCAACACGCCCTTCCCTTCCTCGCCGTTCTCGAACAGCGCCGCGCGGATCGGCGCGGCGAAACTCGGATCGTCGATCTCGACACGCAGGAATGCCTTGCCGCCCTCGCCTTTCGCTGTTGCGCGCCAGGCGGCGCCGAACTCCTTGTCGCCGACGAGCAGCCTGAAGTCCGGGGCCTTGTCCTTGCCATTCTTGTCGTTGGCGACCAGGGCCGCCTTCACATTGATGGTCATGGTGCGGATGGTTCCGGCGTAGCCGTCGGCTGTCTTCGAGAAGCTTCCAATGATGGTCATGTGCTTGCTCCGTTGCTGCTGGTGGATTGGCGAAGCGTTTTCCGGGCGCGCCGAAAGCCGGCGTCGGTCCACAGGAACTTTTCGATCATCAGGGCGGCAAGATCGGCTAGGGCGAGTTCGCGGCCGTGCTCGCGCGCATGGAGGAGCGCATAGTCGGCGAGCGCGTCATGGACGTCGGGCGGTAGCGACACGCCAAGCTTCAGGGGCGCGCGCTCGATGACGGGGCCGATCTTGAGGCTCACCGCGACACCTCCTTCTGATTGAAGGGTCTCAGCACCAGATCCTTGTGCACGATGACGCGCAGCGGCCAGCCTGGCCTGATTTTTATCGTCGGCTGGATGTCGAGGTTGCGCTGGACGATTTTCTGGCCGGCCTGATTGGCGGAGGTCTGCGCGCTCTCGCGCAAAGCGGCGACGATGTCGCTTTCAGCATCATCAAAGGAGAGTTCGGTCCCGACCCCGAGGAGGGTCGAGAGCACGACGCCTTTCAGGAGCCGGAAGGTGTGGAAGTCGACCTGATCGGCGAGGCCCGAATACCCCGCGACGTCGCTCGCCGGCATAGTGTCGATCTCGATCGAGGCGCCGCCCGGATAGATGATCC
>CAZGXT010000059.1:0-15452 GCA_964529675.1 uncultured Caulobacterales bacterium | reverse complement strand
TAAGACTACGCCGCTTTCTTGACGAGGGCGGCGAGTTTGGGCGGCAATTCTGCGTCCAGTTCGCGCATGTAGGAAAGGAGCGATCGCTCCACGTCGTCGAAGTGACCGTTGCGGCCGATGCGATCCGCGAGCCAGTCGCTTTCCTCCGATGTGATCGCTTCCGCCGCTGCGAATTCCTTTTCGCGCCGTTCATTCGTCTCGCGCGCGCGTCGCTCGACGCGGTCGGCGTGCGCTTTTTTCGGGGAGAGAATATTGAGCAGCATGTCCTTGGCGGTCGTCTTCACACGATCAGTCGATTTTTCTTCCTTGAGCGTCGGCGCCTTATAGGCGGGACCGTCCGTCGGATCGGGCGAATAAAGCGCTATTGCATGATCGCGCGAAAGCTTGCCGTAGCCGACAAGCGCCATCAGATGCGCGGCGATCGCCTTCACGAACAAGTCCGCCCACGCCGGGTCGTTATCGGCGCCCGCCGTCATGTCATGCAGGTCAAACAGCAATTCCGCTTCGTGACGGGTGATCGCAATCGAACCCTCGCCGCCGGCCGCATAGAGATAACGGCGCAGCAGCTCGGCGTCGGCGCGCATGATTCGCGGGCCGCCCTTGTGCGCCCCGACCGTGCGGCGGAACTCGTCAGCGACGAACGCCGACATCGCCGGCGGCGTTGAGACGGCCTTCTCCATCAAGCCCACCAGCAGGCCGAGTTCAAGGGCCGTCGATCCATTGCGGCCGACCATGGAAGAAAGGTGCTGGAATTCCTCGTCGGTCAGATAGCCTTGCGGCTCCTCCTCGCGAAGGAAGAAGTCCGCGGCGGCTTCCGCGAAATAGTCCGCCCACTCCGGATCGCCTGATGGCGCGCGACGACCGAGCGCGAACAGAACTGACAATTCATCGCGGCTGACGACGCCGTCTGCGAAGATGTTCCGCCTGAGGTAGATGACGTCTTCGGCGCTGACATGGCCGTCCGCGCCGACATGATTGATAAGTCCGTCCTTGGTGGAATTCGGCATGGGCTCGCCCCCGGTCGCTTTGGGGACAAAACTCGCGCATTCCGGTTAACAAGGGGGTAAACGAGGCGGCGCCATTGCAGCGGCGTGCGACCAAACGGACGCAGCTTTCCGCCAAAACGCCGCGACAAACAGGAATCTAGATCGAGCTGGCCGGCTCCAATTTTGCGCCGCTGGAACCAGGTGAACGAAGCCTTACTTCGGCCCTTTGTAGGCGACGCCTTCCTTCATCACGAAGTCGACATCGAGCAGCTCTGCGATATCGACGGTCGGGTCGCCGCGGACTGCGACGAGATCGCCCGATTTTCCGGCTTCGATTGTTCCAAGGTCGGCCGACCTGCCGAGATTGGCCGCGCCGTTTACGGTCGCTGCACGGATCGCCTCTGTCGGCGTCATGCCGGCTTCGACGAGGAGGAGGAATTCCTTCGCGTTCTCCCCGTGCTTCGACACGCCGGTGTCAGTGCCGAAGGCGATCTTGACGCCGCCGCGATGGGCGCGCCGCGCCATATCCAGCATGCGGGGTCCTGCTTCGCGCGCTTTCGCCCGCTGCGGCGGCAGCAGGAAGGAGTTCGGATCGTCCGCCCACGCCGCTACGGTTGCGCCGGCGAGCAAGGTCGGCACCAGATAGGCGCCGGACTTCCTGAACAGTCTGATCGATTCATCGTTGAGAAAGGTGCCGTGTTCGATCGAATCGACGCCGGCGTTCAGCGCAGCATTGACCCCGCTGAGGCCGTGCGCATGCGCCGTCACCTTGCGGCCCATCGCATGACCGCTTTCAACAATCGCGGCGAGTTCGTCGGGAAAGAACTGTTGCTCCAGTCCTGCGGCTGTGTTCGACAGGACGCCGCCGGTCGCCGTCAGCTTGATATGGTCGGCGCCGCGCCTGACCTGGTCTCGCACCGCGCGGCGGCAATCGGCCGGACCATCGCAAACGGCGGGCGAATGGAGCACATGGGCGATGTCGTCGCGATACCCTTGCGTGCCGTCGCCGTGCCCGCCGGTGACAGAAATCGTCGCGCCGGATGCGAAGATGCGCGGCCCGACGACATCGCCGCGACGGATGCCGTCGCGCAGCGCGAAGATCGCGTCACCCGGCCCGGCGCCGACATCGCGCACGGTGGTGAACCCGGCCATCAGCGTCTTATGCGCAAAGCCCGCGCCGGCGATCGCGTCGTCGGCGTCGGACATCTCGACCTGCTGCAGGCGCTGCTGCGGATTGTTCTCGCTGGTCAGGTGCACATGCCCGTCGATAAGGCCCGGCAGGACGAAGAGGCTCTTTAGATCATAGGTTCTAACATCGTCTTCCTTCGCGATCCCCGCTGCGGCTCCCTCCACGAAACCCGGAATGACGGCGGCGATGCGCCCGTCGCGGATGACGACGGTCTGCGCGGACAAGACCGGCGCGCCCGGAACGGCGAGCAGCTTTCCCGCATGAATGACGGCGACATCCGCTGCGATCGCCGGCGCTGCCGAAAGCGTCAGCGCAGCGGCCAATAAAAAACGCATAGACCCCTCCAGATTTGGTCCGTTGATCGTTTCAGACTTGCGTTGCAGTGGCAATCCGGGCTTTACAGCTGGAAATCCCCGATAGCGCGAGCTGACGCATGACCGACACGCCCCCGGACCGCCTAAGCGTCAACCCGAAAAGCCCGCACTTCGACCAGGAAGTGCTGCAACGCGACGTGGGCATCCGCTTCAACGGCGAAGAGCGCACCAATGTCGAGGAGTATTGCGTATCCGAAGGGTGGATCCGCGTCGCCGTCGGCAAGACCCTTGATCGCAAGGGCAATCCGCTGACGCTGAAGCTGAACGGCGTCGTCGAGCCTTATTATCGCGCGCCGCCGCCGGCGGCCTGACGCGTCGCCTCGATCGCGGCGCGCACCAGCGCCTTTGCTTCGTCTGAAGACCAATCAGCCTCGCCGGAGAGGCGTCCGATCTCGCGCCCGCGCGCGTCGTAAAGGATTGACAGGGGCAATTGCGGCGAGGAGCCGGTCGCGATGACGAGCGCAAGCGTCGGGTCGGTGTAGAGCTCCAGCGACCTGACGTTCAGTCTCTCAAGAAACGCGGCCGCCGCCGCCGGCCCCTTCGGATCGGCGGCGATCGCGACGACGCTGAATTCCTCCGCGCCGACCTCCGCCTGCAAGGCGTCGAGCGAAGGCAGCTCCTTGAGGCAGGGCGCGCACCAGGTCGCCCAGAAATTGACCAGCACCGTCCGTCCACGGAAGTCGCCGAGCGTGATCGCAGCCCCCTTGTGATCAAAAGCCTCGGTCGGCGCCCGGCGCTCGCTCGCGGCGAAGACGAACTTCTCCATGGCGCCGGTCGCAAGCCTTATGTCGTGAAACACCGGCGCTGCGTTTCCCGTGACGGACCTGTCAGGGCGTCCGCTTAACGCCGCTGACAGGATGACGTAGAGGAGGGCGGCCCCGCCCAAGGCGAGAAGCCCGAGCAACCACAGGCGGGGATTGAGGAACGCGCGCAATCGTGTCTCCGGCGGAAGGAACAGGCTGAATGTCCAAGGACCAACCCGGAGATAGGGCGGGCCCCGAAAAAAGCCAGATGTGGGGCGGCAGGTTCGAACGCGGACCCGCGGCGATCATGGAGGCGATCAACGCCTCGATCGACATCGACAAGCGCTTGTGGCGCGAAGATATTGAGGGTTCGAAGGCGCACGCGGCGATGCTCGCCGCAGCGAAAATAATCACCGATGAGGATGCGCGCGCCATCCAGCAAGGGCTCGATCGCATCGCCCGCGAGATCGAAGGAGGCGAGTTTCGCTTCTCAGCCAAGCTTGAAGACATTCACATGAATGTTGAATCGCGGCTGAAAGAGCTGATCGGCGCGCCGGCGGCCCGTCTTCATACCGCCCGGTCGCGCAATGACCAGGTCGCCGTTGATTTCCGCCTATGGTGCCGGCGCGCGGCGGAAGAGGCGGCCGCTGCAATAGACGATCTGCAGCGCGCGCTGCTTGTGCGGGCCGAACGCCATGCCGGCAGCGTGATGCCTGGCTACACGCATCTACAAATCGCGCAGCCGGTGACGCTCGGTCATCACCTGCTTGCGTATGTCGAGATGTTCGAGCGCGATGCGTCGCGCTTTCTCGACGCCGCCTCGCGCATGAACGAGTGTCCGCTCGGCGCGGCGGCGCTCGCCGGCACGCCCTATCCGATCGATCGGGATAAGACGGCGAAGGCGCTCGGTTTCCTGCGGCCGACCGCGAACTCCCTCGACAGCGTCTCGGCGCGCGACTTCGCGCTGGAGTTATTGGCGGCGGCGGCGATCTGCGCAGGCCATCTTTCTCGTCTTGCGGATGAGATCGTGCTCTGGACCTCGCCGCATTTCGGTTTCGCGCGGCTCTCCGACGCATATTCAACCGGATCATCAATTATGCCGCAAAAGCGCAATCCGGATGCGGCGGAGCTCTGCCGCGCCAAGGTCGGCCGTATCGGCGCTTCGTTTCAATCGCTGTTGGTGGTCATGAAGGGGCTGCCGCTCGCCTATTCAAAGGACATGCAAGAGGACAAGGCAGCGACCTTCCAGGCGGTCGACGACCTCGCGCTCGCGCTCGCGGCGATGACCGGCATGGCCGGTGATCTCGTCTTTGATGAGGCGGCGATGCGCGCTGCAGCGGAGCGGGGTTACTCAACCGCCACCGATCTCGCCGATTATTTCGTGATGGCGCTTGGAATGCCCTTTCGCGACGCGCATCACGCGACCGGCCGCATTGTCGCGCTTGCCGAGAAAAAGGGCGCCAGGCTGGATGAACTATCGCTCGCCGAATTTCGCGCCGTCGAGCCGCGGACAGGGGCGGACGTGTTCGCGCGGCTGACCGTTGACGCCTCGGTCGCAGCACGCGCATCCTATGGCGGAACCGCGCCGCAAAATGTCAGGGCGCAGATTGCGCGCTGGAAGGAGACGCTGAAGTGAGACTAGTCATCGCCGCGCTCGCCGCCTGTCTCTTCATCGCCGCCTGCGGCAAAAAGGCGCCGTTGCGCGCCCCGTCTGATCCTCCGCCTTCGGATGATGCGCGGGCGCTCTAGAGTCGCAAGGGGCCCGCGTCAGCGGCGACCGCACCGGACGGGGACGAGATGAACCGCGCTTCAACGCCCGCGCTCGCGGGCAGGCTCTGGGGCGAGTTTCTCGGCCGCTATCGCGGAAAGCTGGCGCTCGCGCTCGCCGGCATGGCGGTCTATGCGGGCTCTGCTGCGGCGATCCCGGCGGGCGTCGAATGGATCAACGCCCGGCTCTCAGGCGATCAGCCTTCGATCCTCGCGCTTTCGGGAAACGTCGCGGCGGTCGGTCCGGCGATCGTGATCGTGCTTGGGCTGTTGAACGCCGCCGCTCAATTTCTGCAGGCGCGGCTGTCGTCTTCCGCGGCGCTCCATGCGCTGCGCGACATGCAGGCGGCGATATTTGAAAAGCTGGTCGACATCGACGAGGCGCAGCTTCGCGCGCTCGGTCCCGGCCAGGCGATTTCCATGCTGACGAACGACGTGACGGTGCTGCGCGAGACGCTGCAGCGCGTCCTGACCGCGGTCCGCGACCTCATGACATTGCTGGCGCTTGTTGCGGTCCTCGTCTGGTATGACTGGGTGCTGTTCATCGTCGTCGCCGCCATCTACGCCGTCATCGGCTGGCCGGTCGCCAAGATCGGCGCCGGACTGCGCAAGGGAAGCCGCGCCGCGCAGGCCCAATCGGGCGACATCGCCGGTCTCGCTAACGAAACCGTCGCCGGCGGACGCACCATCCGCGCCTTCAATCTCGGTACGGAACGGTGGGGCGAAGCGCTCGGCGCCTTTGACGAGCGTCTGCAGACGCTCCTCAAGATGACGCATCTTCGCGCGCTCAATGAGCCCTTCATCTTCTTCGTGGGGTCGATCGCCATGGCGATCGTCATCGCCGTCGTCGCCCTGCGCATTGAGGCGGGAGCGCTCAACGTGCCGCAGTTCATCTCCTTTATCATAGCGCTTTTGATGATGTCGCAGCCGGCGCGCGGACTTTCGACGCTTAACGCCGTGGCGCAGGAAGGGTTCGGCGCGTTTGAGCGAATCGCCGCGCTTCTCGACACCGCGCCGCGCATCATCGACAGGCCGAACGCCAAGCCGCTCGCTTCGGCTCTTGGCGCAATCTCGTTTAAAGACGTCGGCTTCTCCTATGACGGCGCCAAGCGCGCGCTCGATGGGTTCACGCTCGACGTTCCGCCGGGCAAGACAGTCGCGCTCGTCGGGGAATCGGGGGCCGGCAAGTCGACCATTTTCAATCTGCTCCTGCGCCTTTACGAACCGCAATCAGGCGAAATCCGGATCGGCGGCGAGCCGATCGCGGGCGTTACGCTGGAATCCCTCAGAGACGCCGTCGCGCTGGTGTCTCAGGATGCGTTTTTGTTCAACGAATCGATCGCCGAAAACATCGCCATGGGCCGCAAAGGCGCTGGCGACGCCGACATCATCGCAGCCGCCGAAGCCGCCGCGGCGGATGCGTTCATCCGCAGATTGCCGAAAGGATACGACACCCTCGTCGGCGACGGCGGCAACGCGCTTTCCGGCGGCGAGCGCCAGCGCGTCGCCATCGCGCGTGCGTTTCTGAAAAACGCACCGATACTGCTCCTCGACGAGGCCACATCGGCGCTCGACGCAGAATCAGAAGCGGCGATCCAGTCGGCTCTCGCGCGTCTCATGAAAGGCCGCACGACGCTCGTCATTGCGCATCGCCTTTCGACGATCAGGGCGAGCGACCTGATCGTCGCCGTCGACCGCGGCCGCGTCATCGAAACGGGAACCCACGACGCGCTGGTCGCGAGGGGCGGCTATTATTCGAAGGTATTGCGCCTTCAGCAGGCGTGAGCGTCCCCGTCACTCGCGGCGGAGCAGGCGCTCCGTCAGCAGATTGCCCCACCATTTTCCCTGATGCTCAGTCTTGATCCGCGCCGGATCATAGGCGCTGCTCGACGTCCAGCGAAGGAAGGCGTCGACGTCGGTCAAGGGGATCTGCGATGCGCGGGCATGGGCGAGATATCGGTCAAACGCGGCGTCAATGACGCCGGTCTTGCCGGCGCGAATGTGACCGTAGCGCAGCGACAGCTGCTCCAACGCGCGGTCCAGCGGCGCGCCGCCCTTCATGAAAAGATACATGGCCGCCGCAAGGCCGACGCGGTCCGCGCCCGACTTGCAGTGGAGCAGCGCGGGGTATTCGATGCGCTCAAAAAGCGCTCGCAGGCCCGCCAGCGTTTCCGCCGACGGCGCCTCGCGCGAGAAAATCCGGAAATTGACGAGGGCGAGGCCGAGCCTTGCGCACGCCTCTTCTTCAAGGAACAGCGCCGCGCTCGGTTTGTCGCCGCGAAGATTGACGACGGTTCTGATCCCGCGCGACGCCCATCGTGCAAGGTGCGCGGGCGAGGGCTGAAAGCTGCGGAATACCCCGGGTGCGATCTCGTGACTGTTGTCATAGAGCGCACGCAACACCGCATGATCGCCAAAGGCGAAGTCGCGCATCGCTCGCTTGCGCCCCTCCGGCGTGCGGAATGCATCGCGGGAGAGCGGCGCAGCCAAGCTCAGAACTTTCCGTCGCCGTCTGGATCAAGGAGGCGGTGCATATGCACGATGAAGTAGCGCATATGGGCGTTATCGATCGTCTGCTGCGCCTTGGCGCGCCATGCCTTCTCGGCTTCGGCGTAGCTGGGGTAGACGCCGACGATATCAAGCCTGGAAAGGTCGCGGAATTTCACTTCCTCAAGGTTCTCAAGCTCGCCGCCGAAGACGAGGTGGAGGAGTTGTTTGTCAGGCATCGCTGATCCTCAAACTGCGGACAAATCTCTTATTCGCCGGCGATCGTCATCTCGCCTACAAGAACCGAGGGCGCGTTGACGGCGCCGCGGAATTCGAGATCATCGGCGGCCTCGATCGTCGCGTACATTTCAAACAGATTGCCGGCGATGGTGATCTCCGACACCGGATAGGCCTTCGCGCCGTCTTCAACCCAGAACCCTGAGCAGCCGACGGAATAGTCGCCCGTGTTGGAATTGACCTGCGGACCGAACATGTCGGTGACTAGGAGGCCCTTTCCCATCTTCTCAAGAAGCGAATTGAAAGAAATCGCACCCGGCTTGAGATAAAGGTTCGTCGGACCCGAGCCCGGCGCGCCGGAAACGCCGCGCGTAGCCCGCGCATTCGGCTGCAGCCCAAGCTGGCGCGCTTGCGCGGAGTTGAGAAACCATTCGGTCAGGACGCCGTCGTCGATGACATTATAGGCGGCGGCTGTCAGCCCTTCGCCGTCGAAGGGGCGCGACCCGTGTCCGCGGCGAATGAAGGGGTCATCAGCGACAAAAACGCCCCTCGGAAAGATCCGCTCGCCCTTTTTCGACTTCAGAAAACTCACCCCGCGCGCGATCGCCGCGCCGTTTGCGGCGCCAGCAAGGTGGCCGATCAGGGAATTCGACAGGCGGTTGTCGTACATGACTTTCGCCTTGCCGCTCTTGACGCGCTTCGGCGACAGGCGCTCGACCGTCAGTTCGCCGGCGCGCCGGCCGATCGCTTCGGGCGCCTTCATGTCGGACCAGTGCGTCTTGGAGTCGTAGTCATAGTCGCGCTCCATGCCGCTGTCGTCTCCGGCGATCACGCTGACCGAGACCGAATGGGAGGAGCCCCCGGTCTCGCCGAAGAAGCCGTGGCTGGTCGCAAACCATTTGCGCCCTTCGCCATACGACGCGCCGGCGCCCGAGGAGTTGGTGACGCCCTTTACGGCGAGCGCGGCTGCTTCGCAGCGCCCGGCGCGGGACTTCAATTCTTCCGTCGTCGGTTCCAGATAATCGCCGAGATCAAGATCGGGGAACGGCGCACGGGCGAGCCGTTCCGCCGGCGCAAGACCGGCGTAGGGGTCTTCGGGCGCCGCTTTCGCCATCGCTGCGCAGCGTTCGATCAGCGTTCCAAGGCTCGCCGCTGAAGTGTCGGTCGTTGAAACGATCGCTTGCCGTTTGCCGACAAGGATCCTGAGGCCGAGGTCTACCCCCTCCGACCGCTCGATGTCTTCAAGCGCGCCCATCCGCCAGGAAACGCTTGACGACACCGCATGATAAAGGACGGCGTCGGCGGCGTCGGCGCCGGCGGCTTTCGCCTTGACCAGCACGGTGTCGAGAAGAGCCTGCGCTTTTTTGCTGTTCATGCGGCCGGAGATAGGCAAAAGCACCCGGCTCCGCAACGCCGCCGGCGGCCTATTCGGTCCACGCCGGATTTCTTTCCGCCGCGACCATGTCGTCATAGGTCGGCCGCCGCCGAATGACCGCGTAGCGCCCGCCGTCGACCAGGACTTCCGGCGCCAGCGGTCGTGAATTGTAGGAGGAGGAAAGGACGGCGCCGTAGGCCCCGGCGGTCATCAACGCAACGAGATCGCCGGCCTCTAGCGGGGGCAGCATCCGCGCCATGGCGAACCGGTCGCCTGTCTCGCAGACGGGGCCGACGACGTCATAGGCGCGCGCTTCGCCTGCGCGGGGCGCAACTGCGATGATTTCATGGAACGCGCCGTAAAGCGCTGGACGAAGAAGATCGTTCATGCCGGCGTCAAGGATCAGAAAAACGCGCCCCTCCCCTTCCTTGACATAGAGCGCGCGAGCGATCAGCGCCCCAGCGTTCGCGGCGATCAGCCGGCCAGGCTCAAGCACCAGCCCCACGCCGAGGGGCGCTGCGATTCGCTTCACCATCGCCGCATAATCATCAGGCGACGGAGGATCCGCCGCCTTCGCGTCGAGGTCGCCGTAGGGAACCCCGAGACCGCCGCCGAGATCGAGACGCTGGATCGCATGACCGTCGGCGCGCAGCGCGAGCACGAGCTCGGCGACACGCTGAAAGGCGCGTTCGAAAGGCGCGAGATCCGATATCTGCGAGCCGATATGGACGTCGACGGCTTCGACCCTGACGCCTTTCAGCTTCGCGGCGCGGGCGTAAATCTCCCGCACGCGCCCCCACGGCACGCCGAACTTGTCTTCGGCCTTGCCGGTCGAGATTTTCTCGTTGCCGCCTGCCGCGACATCAGGATTGACGCGGAACGCGATGGGCGCCGAAACGCCGCGAGCGCTGGCGACCTCATCAAGCGCAAGGAGCTCCGGCTCTGACTCGACGTTGAACTGCAGGATCCCGGCGTCGATGGCGGCGGCCATCTCAGCGCGCGTCTTTCCGACGCCCGAGAAAACTATTTTCTGAGCCGGAACGCCTGCTTCGAGCGCGCGGTTCAACTCCCCGCCCGAAACGACGTCTGCGCCTGCCCCCTCTGCGGCCAGCAGTCTCAAGACGGAGAGGTTGGAATTGGCTTTCACCGAATAAGCGATCAGGGCGTCGGCGCCCGCAAACGCCTCCCGAAAGACGCGCAGGTGGCGGCGGAGCGTCGCGGCGCTGTAGCAATAGAACGGCGTACCGACCGCCTCAGCGAGACGGTCGATGCTGACCTCCTCTGCGTGGAGGACCCCGTTCTTGTGCATGAAGTGGCGCATGGCGGTCGAGGCTGATAGCAGCGCCCCGGCTCCCCGCAAAGGACGCAGGCGCGCTTGTCGCAATCCGAACACGCGCCTATTCAGCCCGCGCAATGGCGGCCGTCACCAAAACTATTCTGAGATCCTCGGCGGCCGGCGCCGTCATCAGCGCCGGCGTCGGCGCTTATATTCGGCTCGTGGCGGCGACCTCCCGCCGGATTTTTGTCGGCCGCGAGCATGCCGATGGGCTGCTCAGCAGCGAAAAAGGGTTCATTCTTGCGTTCTGGCATGCGCGGCTCTTGATGGGGCCGATCATGCGCCAGGAAGCCGACCGGCCTGTCCACATGCTGATTTCAACCCATCGCGACGGCGAATTGATCGCAGCGGCGGTCAAGGGCTTCGGAATCGAGATGATCCGGGGGTCGGCGCAAGATCCCAAGAAGCCAGAGAAAAACAAATCCGGCGCCCCCGCCGTTGCGGCCATGGCCGCGGCGCTCAGATCCGGGGCGATCGTCGGCATGACGCCCGACGGGCCGCGCGGTCCGGCGGAAGTCGCGAAGATCGGGGCCGTTCGTCTTGCTGCGATGACCGGCGCTCCGCTTCTCCCTGCTGGCTACGCGGCGAGCAGGGCGAAGCGGCTGTCGACCTGGGACGGATTCGTTCTGACCTTGCCCTTCTCGCGCATGGCCTTTGCCGCCCGGGCTCCGATCCATGTAGAAGCGGGCGCGGACGAAGAGGCGCTCGAGGAAGCGCGGCGGCGGCTTCAATCCGAACTCGGCGCCGCCGTCGCCGACGCCGAGGCGGCGCTGCAGGGATGAAGGTTTTGGACGATTATTCGCCTACGGAGCCATGGGGGCTGAAGCTCTACCGCGCTGTCAGCGGCGCCGGCGGCCCTTTCGCGCGCGCCTTGCTGCGACGCCGGCTGGCGGAGGGCAAGGAAGACCCCGCGCGGCTTATTGAGCGTGTCGGCGAAACGGCGCGTCCGCGTCCTGACGGGCGGCTCTGCTGGATTCATGGGGCCAGCGTCGGGGAATCGCTCTCCGTGGTGCCCTTGGTTGAAAGGCTCACTGCGCGCGACCCGGGCCTGTCGGCGCTGGTGACGACCGGAACGGTAACCTCCGCAAGGCTGATGGCGGAGCGTCTGCCGCCGCGCGCCCTTCATCAGTTTGCGCCGCTCGATCACCCCGCATTCGTCGGCCGGTTTCTTGATCATTGGCGGCCCGACATGGCGCTGTTCGTCGAGTCCGAGTTCTGGCCGAACCTGATCCTCAAGGCGCGCACTGCGGCAGGCTTCATGGCGCTCGTCAACGGCCGCGTTTCGCCCCGCTCTTTTGAGACGTGGAAGAAACGCCCGCGGACGATCCGGTATCTTCTGGCGCAATTCGACTTCCTGGTGGCGCAGGATCACCAGAACGCCGAACGCCTTTCGTTTCTTTCCGGCCGCGACGTGCCGACGTTCGGCAATCTGAAGAACGCAGCCGCGCCGTTGCCGGCGGACGAAGCAGCGCTGGCCGTCCTCGCGGGCGAGGTCGCCGACCGGAATGTTCTGCTCGCCGCCTCGACGCATCCAGGCGAAGAGGAAAAGGTTATTGAGGGGATCCTTCTCCTCCGATCCGAAGTCCCCCGGCTGCTTGTCATCGTCGCGCCGCGTCATCCGGCGCGCGGCCCTGAAATCGAAGCGGCGGCGCGCGCAGCAGGATTGCGCACGGCAAGACGCGCGACAGGCGCGGCGATCGCGCCTGACACCGAACTCTATGTCGCCGATACGCTCGGCGAACTCGGTCTCTTTTACCGGGTCGCCGGCGCGACCTTCGTCGGCGGCAGCCTTGCGGACAAGGGCGGCCACAATCCGCTCGAACCGGCGCGACTGGGTCCTGCGATCCTCCATGGGCCCAACGTCTTCAATTTCTCGGAGACCTATCGCGACATGCGCAGCGCCGGCGGCTCGGCGCTCGTTCGCAATGAACGCGACCTCGCTGCCGCCGTGCGCCGCCTCTTTGCCGACGAATTGACCCGCAAG
Source organism: uncultured Caulobacterales bacterium (assembly GCA_964529675.1). Lineage (GTDB taxonomy): Bacteria > Pseudomonadota > Alphaproteobacteria > Caulobacterales > Parvularculaceae > Amphiplicatus. The sequence continues at coordinate 2,974 of CAZGXT010000059.1, read as the reverse complement.
GCGATGGCCGACGCGGCGAGGCGTTCTGCAGAAGCAAGCGGCGAGCGCGTGCTGACGGAAATCATCGCCGTTCTCGACGGAGCGCGCTCCAGCGGGCGCCAAGCCGCAGAATGACGGAGCCGCGTTTCTGGCGCGCGCAAACCCTCGCCGCGCGCGCCGCGCGCGGCGCTCTCTATCCCGCCTCCGTTCTTTATGGCGCGGGTCAGTCCTTGCGCCGGCAGCTGTCGACGCCGGTCGAGGCCGGCGTTCCGGTCATCTGCGTCGGAAATGCGACGGTTGGCGGAACCGGCAAGACGCCGTTCTGTCTTCTCCTTCAGAAGCTGCTCGCCGCTAGCGGGCTTGCGCCGACTTTTTTGACCCGCGGCTACCGCGGATCGATGGCAGGGCCTGTGAGAGTCGAAGCAGGGCATCGGGCGCGGGACGTCGGTGATGAAGCGTTGCTGCTGGCCGCGGCCGCGCCCACCTGGGTTGCGAAGAACCGGGCTGCCGGCGCCGTTGCGGCGGCGACAGGCGGCGCGCGGCTCCTGATCATGGATGACGGCTTTCAGAACCCGACCATCCGGAAGACGGTGTCCTTCCTGCTCCTCGGCGGCGATGAAGCCGCGCTGGCGCTTTTTCCGTCGGGGCCCCTTCGCGAGCGCGCCAGCAGCGCGATCGCGCGGGCGGACGCGGTCGTCATTCCGGCAGGCGCGACATTGGGTCCCGACGCAGAAGGGGCGATCGTCTTCCAGACGACGGTGAAGATTGAGGTTCCTGCCAGCGCGCGCCGCGTCGTCGCCTTTTGTGGAATAGCGCGACCTGATCGCTTCTTCTCCGCGCTTGAGGAGAACGGCTGCGTCGTCACGGCGCGCGCTCAGTTTCCCGACCACCATTTCTTTACGGCGGCGGACTTGCAACGACTGCGCGCGCGCGCCCTCAAGGAAGGCGCTGTCCTTATCACCACGGAAAAAGATCTGATGCGGCTCGCGCCAGGCGATCGTGAGGGTATCGTCGCGGCGCGTCATGCAGTAGCGGTCGACGATCCGCATGCCCTCGTCAGATTTGTACGGGATAGGATCGGTCATTGAGCGGAACAACCAGCGAGCCTTACGACGAGATCGAACTCCCGGCCGCGCGGTCAAACCGGCCGGTCACGCTCGCGCATCGCGTCGAATACGCCCTCGCTCTGGCGCTCGGCGGCTTCTTCCGGATCATCGGCGTCGATGCGGCCTCGACAGTCGGCGGCGGCTTCCTGCGCGCCGTCGGGCCGATGATCGCGCCGATCCACCGGCGCGGGGTCGTCAATCTGCGACTCGCCTTTCCGGAAATGAGCGAGGCGGAAATCAGCGCCATCTTGAGAGATGTCTGGGAGAACATCGGCCGGACCGCCGCGGAGTTCTCTCATCTCGGCCGATTTGCCTCTGAGGCCGGCGGTCGCGTGGTGATCGAAGGCCGCGAGAAATTTGACGCCGTGATTACAGGGGGTAAGCCGGCCGTCTTCATTTCCGGCCATTTCGCCAACTGGGAAGTAATGCCGATCGTCATGCACGCCGTCGGGCTTGACTACGGCTTTATCTACAGGGCGGCCAACAATCCGCTCGTTGATGGTCTCATCATCAAAACGCGCGGCAAAGTGATGACCCGCCGCCAGATGCCGAAGGGAAGACGCGGCGGGCGCGACATGATCGAGACCCTGAAATCCGGCGCTTCTCTGGCGATGCTTGTCGATCAAAAACTGACGAGCGGCGGCATCGCGTCGCCCTTGTTCGGCAGGTCGGCGATGACGGCGCCCGCGGCGGCGCGCCTTGCGCTGAAATTTCGCGCGCCGGTCATTCCGGTTGAAATCGAGCGCGTGCGGGGCGCCACGTTCCGGGTGATCGTCGGGGATCCGCTCACTTTTGTTCCTTCAGGCGAGGCTGTCGCCGACACGCAGGCGCTTACCGACCGCATCAATCTTGAGATCGAGCGAATGATCAGAGCGCGCCCCGGGCAATGGCTCTGGCTTCACCGCCGCTGGGGCAAAGAGATCGCAGCGGACGCCGGCGAAGTGAAGTCTCGTTAGGAGAGTGCGCCCGAGGCTCCAATTCTAAACGCTTCATAGCCTTGCATGGGCCGAAAAGTCGGGCCCCGGCTCGGCATCGCCCGCTGACCGATTCTTGTCTTGCAGCAGGCGAGACTTGCTGCGAAAGCCAAAAGTTCTGACGATCGGGTGCTGCTATTGCCGTTGTCCTGGAAGACGCCGGTGCTCGGGCCGGCCGCGATCGCGCTTTGGCGCATGGACGCCCGGCGGAAAGTCCGCTGGATGGCGAAAAGCCTAGGCGAGCGCGCGCGCCTTCTTGAAATCGGGTCCGGACCTGGATCGCTGCTTGAGGCGTTGCGCCAGGAGCGGCACGAAGTCGAGGCTGTCGATATCGACCATTCGGCCTACGACACCTGCCTGCGTGCGCAGCTTTTCGACGGCAGGACGCTTCCTTACCGGGATGACGCCTTCGATGCGGCGATCCTTGCAACGACGCTCCATCACGCCGCCGATCCTGATCGCCTGATTGCGGAGGCTGCGCGCGTCGCGCCGAAGGTCATCATCATCGAGGATGTGTATCGCTCCGAAGCGCAACGCCGGCTCACGCTCTTCGCCGACAGCCTCACCAATCTCGAGTTCGAGGATCACCCGCACAACAATCGCGATGACGCCGGGTGGCGCGGCGCGTTCGCCGCCGCCGGCCTGACAATCGTGCGCGCCGAAACAAAGCCCTATGCAGGCCTGTTCCTGCAGGCGCTCTACGAGTTGCGGCGATGAGCCTGCGGATTTCCATTATCGCGCCGATGGTCGATGAGGCCGCCGAGCTTAAGCGTTTTGCACGCATGATCGCCCGGCTGACGCCGGCGCCGCACGAAACGATCCTTGTCGACGGCGGCAGCGCGGATGACTCGGCGGCGCTCGCCCGCTCCCTGGGGCTTCGCGTCATCGCATCGGAAAGGAGAGGGCGCGCGGCCC
>CAZGXT010000058.1:388-16014 GCA_964529675.1 uncultured Caulobacterales bacterium | reverse complement strand
GCGCCCTTTGACCGCGCCGCCCGCCCCACGATAAAACCGTCGCCATGAACCCTTTTGACGGCAGCGCGCAGAACCGCGACGGCGAGGCGGTCTTGGAGTACCGCGACGCCGAGTTCGCGGTCATCCGGCCCGGGCGTTATGTGCGCTGCGCGGTGACGGGCGCCAAGATCGCGCTCGAAGCGCTGAAATACTGGAATGTCGACCGGCAGGAGGCCTACGCCTCTCCGGAAGCGGCGATGACCGGATTCGGCTATCGGCCGAAATCCTGAAACAGAAACTGAAGGCGGTTGCGATGAAGCGGGCGGGCGTGATGTTGACGGCGGCGATCATCCTCATGGGCTGCGCCTCGGCCGAGCCTGATAGCGTCGCTGCGGTCCCCCCCGCCAAGGCGGCCGACGACACGCCCCTCAGGAAGGCGAGCTTCGACGACGCCATGAAGAGTGTCGAAGAGCGCCAGAAGGTTTTCGCCGATCCGGCGACGTCGGTCATTTTGCAGGGCGACTTCGTGCAGGGCGGGCTCCTGCGCGGCCAGACCCTTCCCGGCGCCCGCGCGACGCTTGACGGCGAGCCGGTTCCGGTCAGCGCTGACGGCAAGTTCCTGCTCGGCTTCGGCCGCGACCATGGCGCCAGCGCGCTTCTCGTCGTCACGCTCGATGACGGCAGCATGGTTCGCCGCGCGATCGACATCGGCAAACGAACCTTCAAGATCGAGCGCATCGACGGCCTCGACCAGTCGAAAGTCTCAGGCTTCACGCCCGAACAACTCGCGAAAATCGACGCTGACAAGCAAAAGAAAGCAGCCGCCCGTGCGCTTCGCGCCGATGAACCGATGTGGGCGACGGATTTTTCGTGGCCGGTTACGGGGCGGATCAGCGGCGTCTTCGGGTCGCAGCGCATCCTCAACGGCGAACCGCAGAACATGCATGGCGGCGTCGATGTCGCCGCCCCAGCCGGCGCCCCGATCAAGGCCCCGGCGCCCGGCGTCGTTCGCCTCGCGGAAGCTGACATGTATTTCGAGGGGGGCCTTGTCTTTATCGACCACGGCCAGAAGCTGGAGAGCGCGTTCATGCACCTGTCGCGGATCGACGTGAAACCCGGCGACCGCGTCGAAAAGGGACAGGTGCTCGGCGCCGTCGGCGCGACGGGCCGCGCGACCGGCCCGCATATGCACTGGAGCCTGAAATGGGCGGACACCCTCGTCGATCCGCAGCTGGTCGTCGGGGAGATGCCAGGGGCGAGCGCGGCGGCCGGGGGAAACTAAGGACGGCGCACAGATCCTTGCGAAAGTCCTGAGGGTTCAAGGGCCGGGCCGTCGCCCTGCCCCGCCCCGGCCAAACGCCGTTTCTAGATTGACAATCATTCGCATTTGCAGGATGGTAGGGGGATCGAAGGATTTGTCGCGCCCCGGGTTCCATGTACGTCTGCATCTGCAACGCGCTGAAAGACCGCCAGATCAAGGCTGAAGCCGACAAGGCCAAGTCTGTCGGCGAAGTTTTCCGCCGCTGCGGCTCAAGACCTCAATGCGGCAAATGCCTGCCTGACATCGCACGCATGATCGAAGACGCGCGCGCGTGCGAGCACGCGGTCATCGCGGCCGAGTAGGCGGCGCGCCGCCGCAGCCATTACCGGCGCCCTGCGCATTGTTCGCAAACGACAAGCGTTCGCGGCGAATTCCGCGCGAGTGATAACCGCTTGCACGAATAGCGGTTGAGCCGCGCGTCGATATTCTTATGGTCGCCTTGCGAACCAGAGGAGAGCGGCGCGTGAAAGGCGACCCGAAAGTCATCGAGTATCTCAACAAGGCGCTGCGGCTGGAGCTGACGACCGTCAACCAGTATTTCCTGCACGCGCGCATGTTCAGGAACTGGGGCTTCGAGCGGCTCGGCAAGATCGAGTACAAGGAATCGATCGACGAGATGAAGCACGCGGATACGCTGATCGAGCGCATCCTGTTCCTTGAGGGCCTGCCGAACGTCCAGGACCTCGATAAGGTCTATATCGGCGAGAACGTCAAAGAATGCCTTGAGCTTGACCTGCGCGCCGAGCACCGCGCGCATCCGCTCTACAAGGAGGCGATCGCCTATTTTGAGACGGTGCGTGATTATGTCAGCCGCGAGATCATGGAGCGCATCCTCGAGTCGGAGGAAGAGCACATTGATTTCCTCGAAACCCAGCTCCAGCTCATCGACAAGCTCGGCGTGCAGATTTACCTTCAGGCGCAGGTGAAGAAGGACGAAGACTGATGCGCCGCCTCGCCTTCGCCGCCGGCCTCGCCGTTTTCCTCGCGGCCTGCTCGCCGCCGGTCGTGCCGGATCCCGATCCGCTGCCGCTTCCCCCGCCCGCCGGCGCAATCGCGGTTGACGGCGCCGTCGCCGACGACGCCCCGGCGTCATCGCCCGGCATCGGCGATCACGGCGGCATGTGCGGCGGAATCGCCGGGTTCCAGTGCAAGAACGCGAACGATTATTGCGCGATGGAGCCGAAGGCCTGCGTCGAGATCGCCGATTCGGCCGGCGTCTGCACAGAAAAGCCGACCGCCTGCACCCTGGATTATCGCCCCGTGTGCGGCTGCGACGGGCTGACCTATGCCAACGCCTGCGCGGCCGCCGGGGCCGGGGTCAGCGTCGGCGCTGACGGGGAATGTCCGAAGGCGGAATGAAGCGCGGCGGCGCCTGTCGCATCGGCTCAAAGCCCTTCAAGCAGCGCGCCCTTCGTCGCTGTCAGCGCGTCGCGAAAAATCTTCCGGTCGCCGGACGCCTGCGTGACGATCAGCGCGCCTTCAATGGCGATCACGGCCTCGACGGCGCGCGCGCGCGCCGCCGCAGGCTTGAGGCCCGCGGATTTCAGCGCCGAGGCGAGCGCGTCGATCCATTCGACAATGACGGCGCGCAAGGAGGCGGACGCCGCGCCGGACGGCAGCATGTTGGCGACGAGGCATGGCGAAGCCCCGCCGTCATACATGGCGTCCGTCGTCGCCAGCATCGCCGCGATCTTCGCCGCGATCGGGGCCTCAGCGCGAAGCGGCGCGAAAAGCGTCGCGCGCAAGGTCTCAAGCGCGAACAGGCCGACCGCCTCGGCCATATCCGGCTTGCCGTCCGGGAAATGATAATAAAGGCTGGATTTGCCGAGACCGGTCGCCGCTGAGATATCGGCGAGCGACACGCCATCATAACCCGAGCACCGGAATAGACGGTACAGCACCGCCACGATTTCATCGCGGGCGGTCGGTGCGGCCTGCGACGCGGCTTCCTTTTTCAAATTCGCGGTCATACCAATGCTCTACCGCCCCACTTAAAGCCCCAGTTCTGTGAGGCCGGGATGATTGTCCGGCCTGCGGCCCTGTTCGGCGCAATCCCAGCGAAACAAACGCCCTTCTTCGGCGATCGGCAAGTCGTTGATGGACGCGATGCGGCGCGCCATGAGCCCGTTTTCCGCAAACTCCCAATTTTCGTTGCCGTAGGAGCGAAACCAGCGGCCCTCCGCGTCGCGCCACTCATAAGCGAAGCGCACGGCGATGCGGTTGCCGCCGAACGTCCACAACTCTTTGATGAGGCGGTAGTCGATTTCGCGGCGCCATTTGGCCGTCAGGAACGCCTCGATGGCCGCGCGCCCCTCAAAGAATTCCGCGCGGTTTCGCCAGCGGCTGTCCGGCGTATAGGCAAGCGCGACGCGCGCGGGGTCGCGGCTGTTCCACGCGTCCTCGGCCGCGCGAACCTTGGCGCGCGCGGTTTCTTCCGTGAAAGGCGGCAATGGCGGGCGTCTTTCCATAATTGCTCTCTTGCAGGCGCCGAGGCGGCCGCGCCGGGGCGAACCGGCGCGGCCCGACGGAGTCGGCGTCTAGGCGGCGCGTTGCGCCGCGACCGCTGGGAAGTCGATTTCGGTCTTGAAGACCTCGTTGAGATAATTGGTGAAGACGTTGACCGCGACATTGCCGACGATCTCTACGAGTTCCGCATCGCCAAGGCCCGCGGCGCGCGCCTGTGCGATGTCGCTATCCGAGACTGCGCCGCGCTCGACCGCGATCTTGCGCGCCAGGCGAACCGCCGCGTCGGCTTTCGTATCATTCGAGCGGCCGTTGCGATTGAGCGCGATTTCGTCGTCGGAAAGCTTCACGAGATTTTTCGCGATGTAGGTGTGCGCGGAGTTGCAGTAGTCGCAGCCGTTGACGTTGGCGACGGCGAGCGCGATCCGCTCACGGGTCGCTGCATCAAGAACGCCTTTGCCGAGCGCGCCGGATAGCGACAAGAGCCCGTCGAGCGTCGCGGGGCTCGTCGACGTCAGAAGATAGAGGTTCGGCGCCTTGCCGAGTTTGGCTTTGACGGCGCTGAGCGCCTCGCGGGCGGCGGCGGGGGCGGCGTCGATCGAGGCGGGGGCGGGAATGCGTGACATGGGATGCTCCTTCAGGGTTTGGCTAAGGGTGAAGCGCCAGGCGGCGCCGGTTTCGATGAACGCTATGTACCGAATGATCGGTACAATCGCAAGAGGCCGCCGACGCCTCTCCCGAAGACGTGATGACCCGGCCGGCGCCTGCTTTCTGGCGGTTGGACCGGGCCTCATGTCCGCTGCATGGTCACCAGCACCGCGCGGGGCGATGCGTTTTCGGTGGCGCTGGAACCGCCGCCTGACGGGCGCGGGTGCAAGGGGGCGTCGCCGCGACGCTTGAAGCAGGCGCCCTCAGCAGCGCAGCGCCGGACATCGTGCAATCCTTGGTCACGTCGACATCCGGCCGGCGGCGTCTTCGGTCATCTGAAACTGACGCCGCGGCCGGCTTGCTCCGCAAGGCGCGCTCCGACAATAGTCGGCCATGGCGGCGAGCGCGGGCGACGGCGGTTTTCTTCTGCAGGCGGCGACCTATCTCGGCGCGGCCGCGATCGCGGTCCCAGTCTTTAACCGGCTGAAGCTCGGCTCGATCCTCGGCTATGTCGCGGCCGGCGTTGCGGTCGGTCCTTACGCACTCAACCTGTTGCGGCAGGAGGAAGGCGTCTTTCACGTCGCCGAATTCGGCGTCGTGCTGTTCCTTTTTGTCATCGGTCTTGAACTGTCGATAGCGCGGCTGTGGGCGCTGCGGCGCGAGATCTTCGGGCTCGGCGTCGCGCAGATGGCGGTGACGGGCGCCGTCATTGCGGGGCTTTTCGTGCTGTCGAGCATGATGGCGACGCCCGCGGCGATCATCGCCGGCCTGTCGCTCGCCTTTTCATCGACCGCTTTCGCGCTTCAATACATGAAAGACCAGGGCGAATTGAACACCAGTTACGGCAATCGCGCGTTCCCGGTGCTTCTCCTCCAGGATCTCGCGGTCGTGCCGCTTCTCGCCGCCATTCCTTTCGCCGCGAGCGCGCATGCGGGCGAAACGAACTTCTCGATGGCGCAGGGCTGGTCCGGCGCGCTGAAGGCCGGCGCCGTCATCGGCGCCCTCATTCTGGCGGCGCGGTTCGCGCTCAATCCGGTGCTGCGCCTAGTCGCCAGCGCCGGCTCGCGCGAGGCGTTCGCGGCGACGGCGCTGTTCCTCGTCGCAGCGGTGTCGCTTGCGGTCGCCTGGGCGGGCCTGCCGATGGGTCTTGGCGCCTTCCTCGCGGGCGCCCTGCTCGCTGAGTCCGCCTATCGCCATCAGATCGAAACCGACATCGAGCCTTTTCGCGGGCTCCTTCTCGGCCTCTTCTTCATTTCAATCGGCATGCGTCTTGACCTCAGCGCAATCGCCGGGGCGTGGATGATCGTCCTCGGCGGGGCGGTCGGCCTTGTCGTCGTCAAGGCCGCGCTACTTTATGCGCTGGCGCGCGCGTTCGGCGCCAGACACCACGATGCGCTGCTGACCGGCGCCGTTCTCAGTCAGGGCGGCGAGTTCGCCTTCGTGGTCTTCAGCGTCGGCGCCGACGCGCTCTTGTTCTCGCGCGGCGAGGCCGGCCTTCTTTCCGCGATCGTCACCATCTCGATGGTGTTGACGCCTTTCCTGATGATGGCGGCGCGGGCGATGCGGCCCGCTGCGACGGAAACCGCCGAAGGGCTCGACGCGCCCCGCAGCGGCGAGGGTCATGTCGTCATCGCCGGCTTCGGGCGCATGGGGCAGATCATTTCGCAGGTGATCAGCGCCGCTGACATCGACGTCATCGCCATCGACAAAAGCCCGTCGCACATCAGGAACGCCGAACGTTTCGGCTTCAAGGTCTATTACGGCGACGCCTCGCGTCTCGACACTCTGTTGACGGCGGGCGCCGCTGACGCGCGCGCCGTCATTTTCTGCATGGACGATCGCGAGGCGGTCAACCGCGCCGTCGAAGCGCTGCGCCAGCGCCTCCCGAACGCCTTCATCCTGGCGGTCGCTCATGACCGCCTGCACGAAATCGACCTGCGCCCCATCGGTCCTGACGTCATCGTCCGGGAAACGCTTGAATCGAGCCTGCTCATTGCGCGCAAGGCGCTCGAAAAACTCGAATTCTCGGACGAGCTGATCGAGGATTTCATCCAGCAGTTCAGAAAGCGCGACCGCGAACGCCTGCTCGCCCAGATGGATTACGGACCGGAAGCGGCGAAAGACCGGATGCACGCGAAGTTCGAGCGCGGCGACGCCGGGCGGCGCTAAAGCCTTTCATAGGCGCCGAGCGTCAGGAACTCCGCAAACTCCTCCTCCAGGCAGAGTTTTTCGAGAAGGGCGGCCGCTTCGCCGAAGCGGCCGTTCGCCCACCGTTCCTCGCCGAGCTCGCGCCGCACGACCCTCTGCTCCTCCGCGAGCGCCGTCCGGAAGAGGTCGGCCGACATGGTCTTGCCGTTCTGCAGCCGCGCGCCGTTCCTGATCCACTGCCAGATCGAGGCGCGGCTGATTTCGGCGGTCGCGGCGTCCTCCATCAGCCCGTAAATCGCGACGGCGCCGAGACCGCCGAGCCAGGCCTCGACATACTGGAGCGCGACGCGGATGTTCGTCCGCAGGCCTTCCTCTGTATACGGTCCTTCGGGCGCGGCGAGGAGGTCGGCGGCCGTCACCGGCGCGTCGTTCCCGCGCGAGACGTCGAGCTGGTTCGTTTTTCCGGGCTTGAACGCCTTGGAATAGACCTCATTGACGACGCCGGCGAGCGCCGGGTGGGCGATCCATGAGCCGTCATGGCCGTTATCGGCCTCGCGCTGCTTGTCGGCCCTCACCTTTTCCTTGTTGACGGCGTCCTCCGCCGGCGTCTTGGCGGGCAGGAACGCCGACATGCCGCCCATCGCCAGAGCGCCGCGGCGATGGCAGGTGCGAATCAGGAGCCGCGAATAGGCGTCGAGAAAGGGCTTGGCCATCGTCACCGAATGGCGGTCCGGCAGCATCCGGTCGGCATGGGTCTTGAGCGTCTTGATGTAGCTGAAAATATAGTCCCAGCGCCCGCAATTCAGCGCCGCGGCGTGATCCTTCAGTTCAAAGAGGATCTCGTCCATTTCGAAGACCGCCGGCAGGGTCTCGATCAGCATCGTCGCCTTGATGGTCCCGACGGGAAGGCCGACCTTCTGCTGCGCGGCGACGAACACCTTGTTCCACCATCGCGCTTCTTCGGCGTGCTCCAGCTTCGGCACGTAGAAATAAGGGCCCGACCCGATGTCGGCGAGCGCCTTCCAGTTATGGAAGAAATAGAGCGCGAAATCGAACAGCCCGCCCGGAATGCGCTTGCCGTCGCGCAACACATGTTTCTCGTCGAGGTGAAGCCCGCGCACGCGCGCGATCAGCGTCGCCGGCTCTTCCTTCAGCGCATAGGTCTTGCCCGATGCGGGGTCGGCGAAGGAGAGCGTGCGCCGGATCGCGTCGCGCAGATTGTTCTGGCCGTCGACGACGTTCGCCCAGGAAGGCGCGAGCGCGTCCTCGAAGTCCGCCATGAACACCTTCACATCGGCGTTGAGCGCATTGATGATCATCTTGGCGTTGACGGGACCGGTGATCTCAACGCGGCGATCAAGCAGGTCCTTCGGCAGCGGACCGATTTTCCAGTCGCTGTCCCGGATCGCCTTCGTGTCAGCGCGAAAATCGGGCAGCGCGCCGGCGTCTATCGGGACCTGCCAGCGTCGGCGGGCGGCCAGCAGCCGGTCGCGGTCGGCGGCGAAGGCGTCGACAAGGTCGCAGAGAAAGCGGGCCGCTTCCAGCGTCAGCACCGCCTCGGCCCGGGCGTCCATGTCGCCCACGATCTCCAGACCGGCCCGTTCGACGCCCATCACTCCATCTCCCTGGTCTCTTGCGTTGCAGCAAATTGCCCGCGCGGCCCCGCCGGCGCAAGCAGGCGGGCGGCCCCTTCGGATTTTCGTTAATCATGTCGGCTAATCAGGGATTAAGCGCTCCGCGACATGATGAATGAATGGGACGGCTGCGATTGAAGGCCGCCCCTGGGTTGGAGGCTGAAAGCGAATGGCGGGGCGAAGCGCCCACGGGAAGATGGTGCGGCGGCGCCCTTTCTGGGCGGCGAGTGAGGGCGCGTCCGCGGTCGAATTCGCGCTTGTCCTGCCGCTGTTCCTCGCCCTCACCTTCTCTATCATCGAGGCCGGCTACTATTATTTTGTCGAATCAGCGGTCGAGGCGGCGAACACCAAGGCGGCCCGCCTCATCCGCACGGGCCAGGCGCAGACGAGCTCGCTGTCGCGCGACGCGTTCTTCACCGAGATCTGCGACGTCGTCGACATTTTCGGCGACTGCAACACGCAGCTGACGGTCGATGTCGCGCGCTATGCGAGCTTTGCAGCGCTCGCCGCCGACATTTCCGCGCCGGTCTGCCGCGACGCCGATCCGGGCGATGTCGCCGCCCTGCCCTACGACGCCGGGGGCGCCCGCGACATCGTGCGCGTGCGCGTCTGTTACCTCCACAAGAGCTTCAATCCGGCGCTCGGCCTCAATCTCGCGAAAACGAACGCCGGCGCGCTGCGGATGATCTCGACGTCAATCTTCAGAACCGAGCCTTACGATTCATGAGCCCGCAATCGAAACGCTTCCCGGACCTGACGCGGTTTGCGCGCGCGACGCGCGGCCTCGCCGCGGTCGAGTTCGCGCTGATCGCGCCGATCTTGGTCACCCTGTTTTTCGGCGTTGTCGAAGGCACCGGCGCCTTGTCGGCCAGCCGCAAGACGCTGCTAGCCGCCAACACGCTTTCCGATCTCGTCGCGCAGGAAACGGAGATCGCCAAGGCCAGTCTCGACGACCTCTTCGTCGGCATGGAGGACGTGATCGATTCGCGCGATATCACCGTCACGTTTCGCGTCGTCAGCGTTTTTTACGACACCGCCGACATGAAGACGAAAGTGCACTGGAGCTACGATTCGACAGGCGCGCAGCCCTATGCGGCGAATTCGGTCTATACAGGTCCGCTTGAAGTCGCCTTGTTCGACGATACGACTTCGCTGATCGTCGCCGAAGTCGAATATGATTATTCATCGCCGATCTCGGCGAGGATCATGGGTCCCTTCACCTTTGAAAGGGCGGCCTCGCGCTGGCCGCGCCGCTCGGTGCGGGTTTCCTATTGCGTCGCTCCCGGGTCGTGCGTCTGAAAGAAAAACCCCGGCGCGACGGCCGGGGTTTTCAATCGCAGCGAGCGCCGCCGCTATTCTTTCGTCACATTCGAGATCTTGTTGCGCGGCGCGTTTTCAGACGCGATCAGCTTGCGGACAAGCTCAGGCGTCGCTTCAAGCTCGGCCTGATGGATCGCCATCGTCGTGCCGTCGCCGAGCGCGCGTGCGTCAATGCCGACCGCTTCGGCCGAGCGCACGTTGAGAATTCCCGCCGAGAGGTCCTCGCCATAGCCGTCCGCGGACACGGTGCGCGCCGCGATTTCATCGCGGAAACGCTGGGCGAGCGCGAAATAGCTGCCGATCGAGGAAGCGACATTGCCGCGCGGAATGCCGTAATCCGCGATCTCGTACCGGCTGAGATAGGCCCCCGAATTGTCCGAGAAGACGCCGGCGCTGGTGAAGACGTATTTCTGGTTGAAGGCCGACACCGACTGGGGATTGGCGAAGCCGCCGGTGAAGAACGTGACGATGTTCGCCCCGACGCAGCCCGTATTGTTCGGCCCAAGGCAGGCGAGCGGCACGATGTTGAAATTGAGGGCGCCGCCGATCGAGGCGGCGATGAAGGCCTGGCCGTCGGAGGTGCGGCGCTCCTGCCAGACGACGCCAAGTTCGGTCAGCACCGGCCCGATATTGACGGGGTCGAAATTCGCCACCATGCCGCGCGGATTAGCGATCACTTCCTGGTTCTGGGCGCTCGCAACGCCCGCGGACGCAATCAGCGCCGCGGCTGCGACGGCCATCAAGCCGAATGCTTTCTTCATCGGTATCCCCACCCTTTTTCTGCGGCGCGCGTCTTTGAAGGCGACCGGCCGACCCCAACGATCTCCAACCCGATCCTAACCGCAATCCCCAATTCCGCAAATGGCGCGTGACTTTATCTTTCCGCCATGGTTCACCCCCTCCGCAATGGAAAAACGGCTCCCCCGAAAGGCGAAACCTGCTCGCCCGGTTCCCCCAAAAGCGGCGGAAGTCCCGGGGCTTGCCGCCCGGCGGGCGGCCCTTGACATCCTCACCCTGGTCGCGGCCGGCAAGACGCTCGACGACGCCTTGGCCGATTGCCGCTCGTTCAACGCGCTTGAAGGCCCGGATCGCGCCTTCGCCCATGCGATGGCCGCAACGGTCCTGAGGCGGCGCGGCAGCATCGACCATGCGATCGGCCTCTATATCGACAAGCCGCTGCCGAAGCGCTCCGCGCGCGCGACCGACATCTTGCGGCTGGCGACCGCGCAGACCCTGATTCTCGGCACGCCCGCGCATGCGGCCGTATCGACCGCCGTCGCGCTGGCGGAGGCGTTTCGCGAAACCGAGAACTACGCCGCCCTCGTCAACGCGGTAGCGCGCAAGATTTCGGCGCTCGGATCGGACCTGTTCGCGAAATTGCCGGAACGCATCGACACCGCGGGGTGGATGTGGCGCAGCTGGGAGCGCGCTTACGGCGCCGAGACGACGCGCGCGATCGCGCGGGCAAACGCCGCCGAGGCGCCGATCGACCTTACCCCGCGCGACCCGGCCGACGCCGCCGCCCTCGCCGCTGATACCGGGGGCGCGCTGCTTCCAACCGGATCGGTCCGGCTCAGCCCTGGCGCAAAGGTCGTGGCGCTCCCCGGTTATGAGGACGGGCGTTTCTGGGTTCAGGATGCTGCGGCCGCGATCCCGGCGCGGCTTTTGGGGGACGTACGCGGCAAGCGCGTCTTCGATCTTTGCGCCGCGCCCGGCGGCAAGACGATGCAGCTCGCCGCCGCCGGCGCCGAGGTCATCGCCGTCGACTCCTCAGGCGAGCGGCTGAAGCGCGTGCAGGAAAACCTCGCTCGCACGAAACTCGCCGCCAAGACGGTGAAGGCCGATGTGCTGAACTGGGCGCCGGAGGGGCTTGCGGACGCGGTGCTGCTCGACGCGCCGTGCACCGCGACCGGGACCATCCGGCGCCATCCGGACATCCTGTGGGCGAAGTCGGAAGAGTCCCTGAAGGAGACGACGGCGTTGCAGGCCGCGTTGATCGACCGCGCGGTCGCGATGACCAAGCCTGGCGGCATGATCGTCTATTGCGTCTGTTCGCTGCAGCCGGAGGAAGGGGAAAAGCAGATCGCTGCTGCCCTCGCCCGCCATGCTGCCCTTGAACGATCGCCGGTCAGCGCCGTCGAGATCGGCGGGCTTGCCGCCGTCACCCGCGATGGGGATTTCCGGTCCCTGCCGTCGATGCTCGCCGACCATGGCGGGATGGACGGCTTTTTCGCGGCGCGGCTAATTCGCCGTTAACCCCGCGCCGCGTCTGATGGGCCTTGTAAGGGGCGGCGGAAATTCCGATATTCCCGCTCAGGATTTGCAACCATGAGGATCTTCACCCCATGAACGACACTCGCAGGAATTATGGCGCCACAGTCGCCCGCAGCGGCGGTCTCGCCATCGACCAGGGCCTGCGCCAGTACATGCTCGGCGTTTACAACTACATGGCGCTCGCCGTCGCCGGCACCGGCCTTGTTTCGCTCGCCATCGCCGCGAACCCTGATTTCGTGCAGGCGCTGGCGCGGGGCGGCGTCACCCGCTGGCTGCCCTTCATCGGCATTCTCGGCATCGGCTTCATCGCGCCGCGCGTGATCTTCTCCGGGTCGAAGGTCGCCGCCCACGGCCTGTTCTGGCTCTACGCCGCGCTCTGGGGCGTCGCCATCGCGCCGATGCTCTTCTTCTTCAACCAGGCGGGCCTCGCGCAGGAGATTTACAAGGCGTTCTTCATCACCGCCGCGACCTTCGGCGCGACGAGCCTCTACGGCTATACCGCCAAGCGCGACCTCTCCGGCATGGGCACGTTCCTGTTCATGGCGTCGATCGGTCTGCTGATCGCGATCGTCCTTAACGCGCTCATCTTCAAGTCGACGCTCATGAGCCTCATTACGTCGGGCGGCGTCGTCCTCGTCTTCTCGGCGGTCACCGCCTTCGAGACGCAAATGATCAAGGAGATGTATCGCGAGGGCAGCGCCTCGAACGACCGCGCGTCAATCTTCGGCGCCTTCGCCCTGTACGGATCCTTCGTGACGCTGTTCGTTCATATCCTGAACATTCTCGGGATCATGCGCAGCGAGTAACGCGTCAGCGCTCAGCCCTCCGGAACCGCCCGCGCCAAAACGCGGGCGGTTTCGTTTTCAGCAACCGAACGTGATTTCCTGTGACCGCCGCGCCGCTTCCCGGCCGCCGTAACCCGTGCTCAAACCGCGGTCCATGACCGCCAAAGACCGCTTCGGCCTTTCCATCACCAACGCCGCCGCTGACGCTGCAGCCGGCTATGACGCCTATGTGCGCGAGTTTCTCTCCTATGGGGCGAAGCTCCGCGACCTGTTCGCCGTCGCTGACCGGACGCCGCAGGCCGCGCTCCTGAATGCGCACGCCGCCGCGCTTCACCTCGCCTTTGAAGGCGCCGAAGGATGGGCGCATGCCGCACCCTTTCTCGCTCGCATGCGCGCGGCGGGGCCGGATGCGTCGGAACGCGAGCAGCATTTCTGCGCCGCCGTCGAAGCGTGGGCGGACCGCGACTATTGGCGCGCGCTTGAGCTTCTCGATGCGCTGACAGTGCGCTGGCCCGCCGATCTTTGCGCGATCAAATGGGGGCAATATCACGCTTTCAACCTCGGCGATCAGGCTGCGCTTTTGCGCCTGGGCGAGCGCGCGCGCATCGTCTTTGAGAACGAGCCTTATGCGAACGGGCTTCTCGCCTTCGCGCTTGAACAGAACCATCGCCTTGAGGAAGCCGAACAGGCGGGCCTGCGCGCGACCGAACTCGCCATCGATGACGCCTGGGCCCATCACGCTGTCGCGCATGTGATGGAGACGCAGGCGCGCGCGCGCGACGGGGCGCGCTGGCTCGATCATTGTTCACACACCTGGGAAAAGAAGGGCGTCTTCATCCGCGACCACAATTGGTGGCACGCTGCGCTGTTCCAGCTGGCGCTCGGCCGCGAGGATGAAGCGCTGAAGATCTATGACGCGCGCCTCTGGGGCGCGTGGCCGGAGTTTCCGCAGGAGCAGATCGGCGCCGTTTCAATGCTCTGGCGCCTTGAAATGCGCGGCGTCGATGTCGGCGGGCGCTGGGCGCCGGTAGTCGCACAGGTGCGCCAGCGCGCGGGCGAACATATTCTGCCCTTCCACGACCTTCATTACCTCTACGCGCTTGCGCGCGCCGGAGCGCCGGGCGAGGCCTGCGCTTTCATGGAATCGCTCAAGACCTATGCTGACGCCGCGCCAGAGCGCTGCCGGGATTTCTGGCGGGGCGTCGGCATGCCCGCCGCGGAAGGCGTGCTCGCCTTCGCCAAGGGCGACTGCGAACGCGCAGCAGGCTCGCTCGCGCGCGCGCTTCCCGAACTCCACCGTGCAGGCGGCAGCCATGCGCAACGCCATCTTTTCGTCGAAGCCTTCGAGCGCGCGAGCGCCGGGGAAACGAGCCGCCGCCGGGCGTTTTAGAGCGGCGCAAAAGACCTCAACAGAAAAGGCCGTCAGAATTCCGCGGGAAGCCTTGAATCGCCGTGAGCCGCGCGTTATCTGGAAGTAAACTAGTTAGTGTAACAGGGGCCGGGACAGCCAAACCATCTCCCAAGGGTCAGCCATGCCGCAGCGCCCCCGTTTCGACCTGAAGCCCGAGGACTTTGTGATCGTGGACGGCTTCGCGACGCCGCCCTCGGCCAAATACCGGCCGCTGCACGCTTTTATCTCGTCGATCAAATTGATCCTCAACAAGGACGACACGCGGCAGGTGTTCGAGATCGTCACCGCGCTGTCGCGGGGGTCGGCCGGGCGGCTGTTCCGACGCTTCATTGCGACGCCCTATGGCCGCCGGGTCGTGACCGAGCCGGTGAAGCTCGAAGCGATCCTTGGCGACTTCCCGCGTCTTCGCGCGATGGCGCCGGGCACGCTCGGACGCGCCTATGTCGACTTCATGGACGAGGCGGGTTTCACCCCGCAGGGCCTGATCGACGCGGCCGAAGAAGCGGGCGTCGGCCTGGTCGATTACCCCGAGCTGAAGGAATTCAGCCGCGCCTTCCGCCATCTCGAGGTCAATCATGACCTCTGGCATGTGCTGACTGGATATGGCCGCGATCCGCTCGGCGAGATTTGCAATCTCATTTTCACGCGCCGCCAGACCGGCAATCCAGGCCTCAAACTCATCATCCGCATGGGCCTTGCCGCGCTGAAGCTCGAACGCTGGTCGTTCCCGGCGCTGAAAGCGGCGGCGGAAGCGCGCCGCATGGGCGATGCTGTCGACTTTCTGTTGCAGCACGACGTCGAAGCGATGCTTGAAGAACCGCTCGCCGAGGTCCGCAAGCGGCTCGGCATCTTCAAGCCCGAAGTCTATGCCGCGATCCCGCACGACGTGAAACATTCGGTGCTGCGCCCGAAAATGAAAAAGACGCAGACCGAACGCGAGCTTGAAAAAGGCTTGCCGCAGGCGGCTTAGGGCGGCCAAACGCGCTTCGCGGCCTTGGCGATCGCCGCGTGACGCCCTGTGCGCGGCCTCAGTCGGCGCCGTTACGTCGACATTGCGGTCACCAGTCTCAGCGATCCATCGTAACTGTCCTGTGCACGCAGGTAGCCCCAGCGAGCCTCCCAGGCGCCATTCTCCAGATCACGACTGAGCGTACGCTCGAACCGCTCCACAATAGCCGGCGACACGAAACTCCACGACGAGCACGCCATTCGCGCGGCCGGGTCGAGCAGCATCTCAGGCCGGCCATAGTACGCCTCGTTGAAGCCGTCTTTGCAGTCGAACGGGATTGGAACAGCCTGCACGCGCACATCGCCTCCCAGCAACGCGGTTACCGTTGCGATCGGCGGGAACCGGCGCGACTCCTGAGCCAGTACTTCGGGCGCATAGTGATTGAGCCAGAAGTCATGAAGTCGCTCCGGGTCGGCCACCAGCAAGACGATGGGTCCGCGCGTCACCCGCTGCAATTCCGAGAGGCCCCGACGCAAGTCAGACCACTGATGGATCGTCACAGACGCCAGCGCTGCGTCGAACGACTTTTCCGGAAAGGGCAGATTTTCTGCGGTCGCGTCAATTGCGGTTGTGAGATGAGGCGGGCGCTGCGCGCGCATCGTGGCCGACGGTTCAACCGCCGTGACATCGCGAT
>CAZGXT010000058.1:0-378 GCA_964529675.1 uncultured Caulobacterales bacterium | reverse complement strand
ATCGCGATCGATGGGCTCGTAAGAGCCTGCGCCGGCGCCGACATTAATGACACGGCGGGCGTCGCCGAGGGCGGCATGGATTACAGCGGCTATGCGCGGGTCCGCCTGCCGGAAACGCGCATATGTTTTTCCGATGGCGCCATAGTCCGCATCGCCCGCGCTGCCATCCGCTTTCCGCATTCAGGAGGTATCGAGCCAAGCGCAAAGGATGGCAAGCGCCGGCGGTCAAAATCGGCGACCATGCGCCTTCCTGACTTTGGTTGCCGACTGGATTTCTCGCGCCGGTCCCTTCATTGACGGATCCATGACGGGCGCCTGCCAGATTTACCTCATCACGCCGCCGGCGATCGCCGACATCGCCGCCTTCGCGGCGCTGCT
>CAZGXT010000057.1:0-16214 GCA_964529675.1 uncultured Caulobacterales bacterium | reverse complement strand
CGTCAGCGGCGTCCAGTCCGGAATGGCGCCGAGCAGCCGCGCGATCCGCGCACGCGCCTCCTCTATCGTGTAGACCCGCGGCGGTTCCGGCTTGTAGGTGCGATCGACGGCGGCGACGCGCTGGCGCGTATAGGCCTGAAGGAGTTCGAAGAGGTCCGCCTGCCAGAGCGGCGATTTCAGGACGCGCACGCCCTCCGGCGCGCCGCGGCCGAAGAAGTCGACGCCGAACTGCGGCATGTTCATAAGGCTTTCGGCTGCCTTTCGCATCGCCTCCAGCCGCTGCAGCTGGAAGGCGAGCCGCGCCGCCATTTCATCGGCCGTCGGCTCGCCGGCCGCATCCGCAGGCTGCGGGATGAGCAGCTTCGATTTCAGGTAAGTGAGCCAGCTCGCCATCACGAGATAATCGGCGGCGAGCTCAAGACTGCGCGCACGCGCCGCCGCAATGAAGTCGAGATACTGGTCGACGAGCCTGATCATCGAGATCTTGCGGATGTCGACCCGCTGCGTGCGCGCAAGATCGAGGAGCACGTCGAGCGGACCGGCATAGCCGTCGAGATTGACGATCAGCGCATCGATGTCGGCCGCAGCGGGCGTCCGCGCGGGGGCGTCGAACGCCTCGTCCGCGACTTCAGCCATCCCGATCGTCACGCTTTCGCTCATCAACAATCCTTAAGGGGCGATTCTCGCCCCGGCACGCGGGTCAGGCCGTCTGGAGAGGCGCCAACATGGCCGCGAGCCGCTCATAATCGGGGGCCGTATCGGCGCGCAAGACCGACGCCGGCCGGCGCGCCAGCGCCGCCTCAGCGCGCACGCGCGCTTCACCGGCAAGCGGCCGCGCCGCCTCCGCCGCCTCGACCATCTGGTCGAAAGAGAAATTGCAGCAGCAGGCGATATCGACCCCCGCTTCCAGGCAAGCCGCGACGCGCTCGCCCACCGGTCCTCCGAGCGCCTGCATCTTGAGGTCGTCGGAGACAAGCAGTCCCGTAAAACCGATCTCCCCGCGAATGACCTCGTTGATGATGACGGGTGAGAGCGTGCCGCATCGGTCAGGGTCGAACGCTTCATAGACGACATGCGCCGTCATGCCGATGGGCGCATCTTTAAGCGCACGGAACGGGGCGAAATCGACGGCGCGCAGGTCCTCCTTCGACGCGTTGACCCGCGGCAGATGGTGATGGCTGTCGACCGTCGCGCGACCATGTCCCGGCATGTGCTTGATGACGGGCAGCGCGCCGCCCTCGATCAGCCCCTCCATCACGGCGCGGCCGAGCGCCGCGACGATCGCCGCCTCCTCGCTCAGCGCGCGATCGCCGATGACGTCCTTGTTCGCGGCGGGCTGGCGAACGTCGAGCATCGGCACGCAATCGACATCAACGCCAAGATCCGAGACGAGGCGGCCGATCAAGCGCGCATTGAGGCGGGCGGCGGCCTTCGCCCGCTCCGGGTCCTCACGCCAAAGCGCGCCGAACGCGCCCATCGGCGGGTGCGCCGGGAATGCGGGCGCCTTCATCCGCGCGACGCGGCCGCCTTCCTGGTCGATGAACACCGGCGCGTCGCGCCCGACGCAGTCCCGAAGCTCAGCGCAGATCGCATGCACGTCCTCAGGGCTCTGACAGTGCCGCGCAAAAAGGATGAACCCCCACGGATCGGCATCGCGAAACAGCGCGCGCTCATCAGGTGTTGGGCGCGCGCCCTCGCAGTCGAGGATCAGCGCGCGCAATTTTCCCTCACTTCGCCTTGATAAGGCAGTCGGTTCCGCGTTCCTTCAGATCCGCGCACCACGTCTTTGCGGCCTCAGCCGACGCGAACGGGCCGACCCGCAGGCGATAATAGACGCCCTTCGCGCCAAGGTCGGCGACCTCGACATCTTTCGCCTTGCCGTCGAGAAATCCGCCGTGCTTGCCCTGCATCTTCGACCAATGTCCGTCCGCCTCGCCCTGGCTGCGGAACGCGCCAACCTGAACAAGATGCGTTCCCGACAAGGCGTTGCCGGCCGCTGCAACTGGCGTCGGCGAGACTGCGTTGACGGGCGTCGCTGGCGTGACCGCCGGCTTTGGCTCGACCTTTGGCGCTGCTATCGGCTGCGCTGACGTCGCGGGCGGCTGGTTCGAGAGCGCTTCGTCCTCCCGCGCCAATTCTGCGATGCGGTCCGCAACGGCGTCGTCCGCAAGCCCCGTCGTATCACCGGCGACAATCTCTCCTATTGGGTCGGCGGGGTTGCGGATGACCGGCTCTTCCGGTCCAGCGGCGATCACCTCGACTGGTTCCGTCTCGGCGCCGCTCACAGCATCATAGACCTCACGCGCGGCGCCCACCTCGCCGGCGACCTGATTTTCGATCTTCAGGGGCTCCGGGTCAGCGGTGACATAAGGCGTTCCGGACTCCCGCTGCGCACCGTCCTTCAGACCGAATTGGTAGGCGATCCAGACGACCGAAGCGAGCGCGCCGAGCATGACGATGCCCATAAGAAGGACGAGCAGCCCCGACAGGCCACGCTCGTCTTCGCCGTCCTCGTCTTCGAAGTCCTCAAGCTCATCGATTTCATCGTCAAAGGCAGCGGCTTTTGCGGCGGTGGTCATGGACGTCTCCTTCACCGGGCGCCGCCGACTGGCTGGCGTCGCCGGACGCGCGGATGTCGCGCGAATCAATCCCGGGGCGCAAGCATACCATCGGCCGCACCTCGCCTTGAACCATAACCTGAAGACTATGGCCCGATTCTGGGGAAAATTAGGTCGAATTCATGAACCAGAAGGCGCTGGACGCTCAATCGAGCAGCGGCCCCGCGCCGAACAGCCTCTCATGCTCGCGGATGGCGTAGCGATCGGTCATCCCGGCGATGTAATCGCAGACGGCGCGAGCGGCTTCAGCTTCGCCGCCGTCGCGGCGCCATTGCGGGGGCAAAGTTTCAGGCTCCACAAGGAATACCTCGAACAGCGCTGCAACAATTCGCTTGGCATGGCTGCGCGCGCGGTTAACCTTGTAATGGCGATAGACGTTTTCATAGAGAAACTCGCGAAGTTTCCGAAGTTCCGCCTGCATCGCCACTGAAAAGTCGACAATCTGAACGCCGGCATGACGCACGGCGTCGGCGTCCCTCGGCCCGAGCGAGAGAAGCCTCTCAGTCGTCTCGCGAGTCACATCGTCGACCATCGCGCCGATCAATGCGGAGACAGCTTCGGCGATGACGATTTCGCGCGGCGCATCGGGGAAAGCCAATTCAACGCCGCGGATCGCCTCACCGACTAGCGGCAGCTCCCGAGCAGATTCAAAAGAAAAGAGACCAGCCCGAAGGCCGTCATCCACATCGTGATTGTTGTAGGCGATGTCGTCTGCGATCGCAGCGACCTGCGCTTCGAGGCCCGCATGACTGGAGAGCCACAAATCATGCGCAAGAGCATACTCGGCGATGGCCGCCGGCAGCGGCTCTTGTTTGCGGGCGTTTGGGCCGGCGAGCGGACCGTTGTGCTTTACGACGCCTTCCAGCGTCTCCCAGGTGAGATTAAGCCCCTCGAAAGCGGCGTGTCGACGCTCAAGCTTGGTCAACAGTCGGAGCGTTTGGGCATTGTGGTCGAAACCATCGAAGCGCGCCATGCACGCCTTCAGCACGTCCTCGCCCGTATGTCCGAAGGGAGGGTGCCCGAGATCGTGGGCGAGCGCGACACATTCAGCAAGGTCTTCGTCCAGGCGCAGCGTCCGCGCGATCGAGCGTGAAATCTGTGCGACCTCGAGGCTGTGGGTGAGGCGCGTCCGGTAATGATCGCCCTCATGATAGATGAAGACCTGCGTCTTGTGCTTCAGGCGCCGGAAGCCGACGGAATGGATTACGCGGTCGCGGTCGCGCTGGAACGCTGTGCGCGTGGCGCTTTCCGGCTCAGGATGCAGGCGGCCGCGCGAGCGCTGCGCTTGGTTGGCGTGAGGCGCAAGAGGAGCGGGAAAAGCGAGCGGCGCGGGCATGCCCTCAGGCATATCAGGCGCCGCCCTGCTCTGTCGCCTAGTCCTTGGCGACGTTTTCAATTTTGTTGAACGCCGCATTGCCCGTAGCGACGAGCGCCTTGACGAATTCCGGCGTTGCCCGGATTTCATCGAGATGAGGATCCGAATTGGAAATCCCGACCTCAAGTCCGATCGCCCGGCCGGAAGCTTCATTAAGGTGGCTCGCCGACATGTCTTCGGCAAAGCCGATCGTCGAGATCGTCTGGCCGCCGCCGGCGAGTTCCGCGCTCGCGTTGGCTGCGATGGAAAGAAAGCTCGCAACGCTCGACCGGACGTTTCCGCGGGCGATGCCGTAATCTGCGATGTCATAACGGCTGAGATAATAACCGTTAGGCAACGGGCCCGCCGATAGGAACGCATAGCGGATGTTAAAGGCGTTGATACTCTGCTGACTGACAGATGGGGCTTCGTTAAGGGCGAAGGTTTGCGCCCCTAGGCACTGGGTATTGTTCGCGCCTTGGCAAGCCGCCGGAACGATGTTGAGAAAGTACCCGTTGACATTGGCGACGATGAAAAACTGTCCTTGGGGTCCTGAACGCTGCTCCCACTGAACGCCCATGTCGGTCAGGACCGGGCCCAGATTGGCGATATCAAAGTTGCGTACGGTGCCCGCGGGATTTGAAATGCCTTGCGCCATCGCGCTTGCGCCAAGCACAGTGGCGGCGACAGCCGCGCCAATCATCATTTTCATGGAATAACCCTGTCCGAAAGGCCGCTTACCGGGAGCCGGCCCCGCCCCTTTGACCCCCCGAGGATCAGCGTTGATGGTCGCCCAAGAGGGCCGGGAAGACAAGTCGGAGCGCGCCACACCCCTTTCCGGCTCGGCCAGCGGCGCCTATATTGGAGCCATGCCAGTCGTTCCTGAAACGCTCCCCGTCACCCTTTCTGATCGGGCAGCTCGCCGGATTGCGAAAATTCTCGAGAAGGAGCCTGCCGGCTCGATGCTTCGGGTCGCCGTTAATGGCGGCGGCTGCTCTGGGTTCCAGTATGAGTTCGAACTGACCCGAGAGCGAAAGTCTGACGACCTCGCCATTGAGAAGGGGGGGATCACCGTCCTCTTAGACGAGATTTCACTTCAGTACATGGCGGGCTCAGAAATCGACTACGCCGATGAACTGATCGGGGCAGCATTCAAGATTCAGAACCCGAACGCTAAAGCCTCATGCGGCTGCGGGACTAGCTTTGCCGTCTAGCCTTTTTACTCCAGTTTCGTCACCACGTTCGATCCTTCGGCGACAAGTTCCTCAGAAGTCTTCCACACATCACGGCCTTTCGAAGCTTCCCGCAGTTTTTCAAGCCAGGCGGGATCCATTTCAGATTGAACAAAATAGCGATCAAAAAAGCGTTTGGCGTCGCGGCGATGTTCGAACGCAGGCTTGTTTACACGTTCCTCGGTGATGAAATCGACGCTGGTTGGTTCGTGAAACATGAAACGGGCGTCCGCCGCCGCCACGCGCTCCAGTCCCCTAATGAAGATCGGCACACACATCGAAGCGCAGGTCGCGCCAGGTCCGACACGTGTGTCGATCCGGTGCGTCGCCTTCATTCGCTCGATCTCGTCAATGACGCCCCGCCCTTCGATCAACGCCCCGCCTGGGGAATCAAGGTCTATGATGAAATGGTCGGTTTTATCTTTCCAAGCCTCGAAGGCCTCATGAAAACGATGGGCCATCGGGGCTTCGACAGCCTCATGCCAGACAAACACGACAGGACCGCCATTTGAATAAATAACCAACTCGGGTCCAGTCTCGAAAATCCTCGCCCCGCTTCTAAGCGCCATAAAGGCAAGCGCGGCGAACAGGGTGAGCGTTAGCGCGAAAAGTGCTTGGTTTCTCGTAATTAGCATCATAGGCCTAGGAGAGCGCACACCTCAGGAGCGTATTAGCCAGAAAGGCGTGACAAAGGCGATAATGACGCAAATGCCAGACTGCGCGAAAATCACCCGCAGCTGATCGCCGGTCTGTCCTTGCCGAACATCTTCAGCCGACAGATTGACAAGGCGGCCATCCGCTGTGTCCTCACCGGAAACATGAATTTAGATGTCGTTGTTTTCGTCTTCTGCCTCGGGCGGGCCTTTGCCGTTGAGCGTTGATGGGCCCATGGATTTCGCCTGTTCAGCGCAAGAAGACCAATCTCGCACCTTGTTAGTCGGATGGCCACCGCACCGCCTCCTGTATCCGGCGATTGACGTAAATCGAAGCGACCGCGAAAGATGCGCGCATGACGCAATCCGCCTCTAGCCTCATCAAGTCCCGTATTTCAACGCGCGCCTTCCTGCCCGAGACGGTCAGCGAGGACGAGATCCGCGCAATCCTGGAAATCGCCAAATTTGCACCCTCAGGCGGCAATCTGCAGCCATGGAAGGTTCACGTCGTAATAGGACCTGCGCTCGCCCGCCTGGTTGAAACGGTGAAGGCCGCTTTAGCTGCCAACCCGTTCGCCGATGAGGCCGAACTGAAGGTTTATCCCGACGGTCTCTGGGAACCGTATCGCACGCGGCGCTTCACTGTCGGCGAACAAATGTACGCGCTCATCGGCATCCCGCGAGAGGACAAGGTGGCGCGACTAATGCATCTTCAGAAGAATTTCGAGTTCTTCGGCGCGCCAGCCGGTCTCTTCTTCACGCTTGACCGCCGCTTCGACAAAGGCCAGTGGGCCCATCTTGGCATGCTAATGCAGTCGATTGCGCTGGTCGCGGAAGAGCGCGGGTTTGCAACCTGCATGCAGGAGGCGTGGACCACCCGCGCGAAGACTGTCGCGACTTTTCTGGGCATTCCCGACACGGAGCAACTTTATTGCGGAATGGCGCTCGGGCGTCCAGACAGAACTTCGTCAATCAATAAGTTGCGATCGGAGCGCGCGCCGCTCGAGGAGTTCGTGACCTTTCACCGGGACTAAGCCTCGCGCTGGGGCGCGAAGGCTGTTACTCGGGCAGTCCTCTCTCTTGTGTGCGAGGGCCGATGCAAGAACCAATAAAAGCCGCAGCTTCAATCGCTCTCGCCGCCGATGCCGGCACTACGCGTGCGGCCGCGCTCGCGTTCGACCCGGCGAAAATCGTCCAAAAAAGGGGCCTCATACCCGGCGTAAAGTCGGTCTCAGGGCAGACTGTCCCCTGGTCGGCGGCGGGTCAGACGCGAACCTTGACGCTCAGCGACGGATCGACGGTCGTCGAAAGCCTCGTCGCGCTGGAGCCTGACGGCTATCGTTATCGCATTTCGGATTTCAGCGGACCCCTCAAGTACATCGTCAAGGAGGCACACGCCCGGTTCGCCATCGCGCCGCGCGGCGAAGGGTCTATTCTGACGTGGACCTATGAATTCACGCCGAAGGGCAGACTTGCGGCCGCGATCCTCTCTTTCCTCGTCGACAGCCAGTGGAACGGCTTCATGGACGCCGCGCTCGCACGGTTGAAGGAAAACATTGAGCGACCATGAAGATCGCTAGCTTCAACGTCAATTCGATCAACGCAAGGCTGCCCCGCATCCTCGACTGGTTCGACCGCGCGAAACCCGACGTCTGCGTCCTTCAGGAGATTAAGTGCGTAGACGAAAAGTTTCCCTACGCCGAGTTCGAGGACCGCAGCTACAACATCCATGTCCACGGGCAAAAGACTTATAATGGCGTCGCGCTGTTATCGAAACACCCGCTTGACGAGTTGCGGCGCGGCCTCCCTGGCGACCCGTCCGACGATCAATCTCGATATGTTGAGGCCGTCGTGACGCCGAAAGATGAGCGGCCGGTACGCGTCGCGGGAGTCTACGCGCCGAACGGCAACCCGGCGCCGGGCCCAAAATTCGACTACAAACTCGACTGGTTGAAACGCCTCAAGACGCATGCCGAAGAGCTCTTGTCCTACGAAGAGGCTTTGGTGATCGCAGGCGACTACAATATCATTCCTCAGGCGGCGGATGTGCACGATCCGAAGGCTTGGGCCGCAGATGCCCTTTTTCTTCCCGAGAGTCGGGCGGCTTACCGAGAAATCCTAAACCTCGGCTTCACCGACGCGATACGCCAGGTCAATCCTGAAAAGACGCTCTACACCTTCTGGGATTATCAAGCCGGTGCATGGGAAAAGGACCACGGCATCAGAATTGATCATTTTCTGTTGTCGCCTCAGGCGGCGGACCGGCTCAAGGACGTGGGCGTCGATCGCTCGGAACGCGGTAAAGAGAAACCTTCGGACCATGTTCCCGTGTGGGTCGACCTGAAATAAGGATCGCAGGCGGCGTCTTCACACTACCCTCAACTGCCGCTCATGGCGCAATTCTATTGATGGACCATTGACCCATTCAACGACGCCGCGCAGTTCGACAATCCTGCCGGCATAGAACGAAGGCGGATCATTGCGCTGCCAGCGCCGGAAGGAGCCTCTTGCGACCGTCGCAGTGAGGTCAGTACGGAAATTTTCGCCAAAATTGAAATAGATGCGCCCTCCGGTCTCGCCAGTTGATCGCACGGCACCGCGATAGATCTGGAAGCCGAAGGCGCGCCGCTCTTCGAGCGCGTCGCGGACGGCGTAAGTCGGCAGAGACCAGATGCCGTTCCTTAGGGCCCGCGCAGCATTCTCCGCCGCGAAATAGGTGTCCAGAATTGCATGGTCGTTTGTCTGCGGACTTACCCTTGCACCGCCTGCTTCAAGAAGCGCAGCCTGCACCGTGGTTCGGCTCCCATCGGCACGCAAGAACTGCGCTGGTCCCGACAACCTTCCCCAGCGATCACGCGGGGGCTCTGTGAAGCTCAGCTTTCGACTTGTCCGGAGAAACTCCTGAAGCGCCGCGCGAGTAAATTCTGCGCCCGGCTCGCCGCGGCCAGCGAAGGCTGCGGGCGACGGCGCAACTATGTCAGTCAGCACGATTTCAGCACCATCGATATGAATTGTCTGTCCGTCGAAGAAATCATGACGCCTGGGCGCCGTCAGCGCGGCCGCACCGGCGAGCAGCGAGCGGCGCGACAGCACGATCATTCGACCGAGGCGACGCGCACCTTGGCGGCGGCGGTGCGCCCGTTCCTATCCACGACTGCTAAGTCGTAGAATCCCGCCACGACGGGGCGCCACACCGGACGCCCTTCACCGTCTGAGTCTTGGACCGGCACGCCATTTACATACCAGGCGTAGCCGCCCGCGCCTCCGCTCGCCGCAAGGACAAGGCCATCACCGCCGAAGGCCCCAGAGAAAACTTCAGATCCTGGCGCCGGAAAAAGGATCGACGGCGGCGCTTCCTCAACGCGTCGGTCAAGGCGCACATGCGTGAAGGTCTCAGCAGGCGCAGCCTCTTCCTCAAGAATCTTCTTCGTTCCCTTCGTCAGCGCGTCCATGAGCGCGAATAGAAGCGGCGCCGCCGACTTCCGCCCCGTCTCACCTGGGCGCGGCGCGCCGTCCGCGCGTCCCGTCCAAACGACAATTGTAAGGCCTGCGGCGTGCCCCGCCGCCCAAGCGTCGCGATAGCCGTATGAAGTGCCCGTCTTGTAGGCGATGATCGGCGCCAGAGCGGAAAGCGCTGCCGGCGCGCGCCCGGCGAGAGACGGAGCGCCGCGAAGGATCGCATTGATCCGGTCGGCGGTCTCCACGGAAAAAAGCCGCGCTTCCGCGCCGTCGATATTTGCGCCTTGTACGAAGGTCATCGGGCGGACGAGCCCACGGTTGGCGAGTACGGCGTAGAGCGCCGCGACATCGCGCATGGTGACGCCGGCGCCGCCGAGCGCAAGCGCGAGGCTGCCCTCGTCTTTCACCTTCCTTCGCTGAAAGATCGTCGCGCCGGCTGCATTCAGCGCCGCACTGAATCGGTTGACGCCGACCTTCTCGAGTGCGGCGACTGCGGGCACGTTGAGGGAGTGCTGCAAAGCTTCGCGCACACGCACTTCGCCGCGAAAGGCGCGGTCAAAATTCTCTGGCCGATAGCCCCCGAAGCCACGCGGCATATCGTCGATCACGGTGTCCGGACCCAATATGCCGTCCTCAAAAGCGAGCGCGTAGATAAATGGCTTCAAAAGCGAGCCGGGGGATCGGACGGCGCCCGTCAGATCAATCCAGCCGCCCTTCGCAGCGAGCGACGATGACCCGACGCTCGCGACGACTTCCATCGTCCTGTTGTCAATTACCAGAGCCGCTGCTGTCGAGCCGTCTGAAAACCTCGACGCATGATCCGCTACGAGGCGCTCGGCTGTCATTTGTGCGCCGATGTCGATTGTCGAAGGCACAACGGACTCACGTGACACGGTAAGTTCGGCAAGTCGTCGCGCGGCGTGATAGGCAATGCGAGGAAATTCTCTCCGTGCGCCAACTATAGGCGCCGCACCCGCCTCGGCTGCGATCTTGGCGTCGAGCCGCCCGGCCGCAACGAGACGCGCAAGAACTGACGCGCGCGCCGCCTCGGCGGCCTCAGGCAGTCGGTCGGGCCGACGGGTTTCCGGCGCTTGCGGCAGGGCGATCAGCGTCGCCCGCTCCGCAGGCGCCAGCAGTCCTGGCTCCTTACCGAAGTAAATGAGGCTCGCTGCGCGGACGCCCTCGAGATTACCGCCATAAGGAGCGAGCGTAAGGTAAAGTTCGAGAATCTCGCGCTTTGTAAGCCGCCGTTCCAATTGCGCTGCGCGCAACATTTCGATGAGCTTCGAACCTACATTGCGCGGGCGCGGTTCGAGAAGTCGCGCCGTCTGCATCGTGATCGTCGATGCGCCCGACGACACCTTGCCCGACCTGACGGCGAACGCCAAAGCGCGCGCGATTGCAAGCGGATCAATGCCCCAATGCGACCAGAAGCGCTTGTCCTCAATCGCGATCAGTTCCTCGACGAAGATTGGATCGATGACGTCTAAATTAGCGGAAAAGCGCCAGCGACCTTCTCTTGTCGCGAAAGCGTGGAGCCAATAACCCTGACGATCAGTGACGATGGCGCTGACGTCGCTCGCGCGGTCAATCGGCGGCGGTAACAATATATCTGCAAGAAAGAAAGCGCAGAGAATTCCAAGCAAGACCGACAATCGCCCGCGCCGCCTCAGGTCGTCGGCAAAGAACCATAAGCGACGCGGAGCAAAGATCATTTACGGCGCGGCCTCGATCTTAAGTCGCCGGGCAGCCGTTCGCGCAAAGACGCCCGGACGGTACATGTCTTCAATTACACCCCCCGGAAACATGAAGTCTCCGGGCGTCACCGCTCGCACAAGATAAGCTAGCCGCACAGCGTCACGGTTGTAAATGTCGATCGCCGCTACAAAGCGATCGTCGCGCGCCTCACCGACTTTTGTCCAGGCGATCGGACCGACCCAACTATATGGCCCGGACCCGCTCTCATTCTGTCCGTCCTCAGGCGTCAAGATCGCCTCAATTTCAAACCCGGCGGGTAGCAGGTCGGCGATAATCGCCGGATGCACCCTGTCGGACTTCGCCGAAGCCGTAAGCACAACAACAAGAAGGTCGTTTTGCTTCACTGCGGCGGGATCGGCTGGCTGGCCGTCACGAGTGAACAGACCTTTAGTGAGGTCGAAGCCTTGCGCCGCCGCCGGCGGCGCCGAAGCCGGCGAGCCGTAGACCGAGATCGAGGCGAAGATAGGGCCTGAGCCTGCGTTCTCGAAGCTTACCCCCTTCGTGACTTCGTCGGCTGATAATACGAACCGAGGCGCGGGAAACGACGGGGGAATAGCCGCGCCGTCGCGCCGTAGGGCGATTGGTCCGCCGGTTCTCAACAGCGCCTGAGCGGCGAGGAGCACGAAGGCTTTTTCCTGCGTGTGCATCGCACTTGGCTCTTTCATGAATTCAGCAAAGCGGTCGGAGACGCGGTTGATGCCGGGGGCGTTTTGAAGTTCGGCAAGCAACGCCAGAACGCCTGCCGCATCGCGCAGCGCCGTTTGGTAGTAGTCGCCCGTATTTTGATATCCGAGCGTCGCCACAGCCTGTTCAAAGGCGCTTACCGATCTTGCACGGTCGCCCATCAGCGCAAGCGCCGCGGCGACGTGGGCCTTGGCGAGCGGGCTCGCAACGTCGATCATCAGCGCGTCGTGGAAATAGCGTAGGTCTGAAAGATCCGCCTTCCCGGCTCGCGCCAGTACGTAATAGGCATAGGCGGCGGAGCGGCGGCGAAGCTGGTCGGTCGTATCGTTCGACCAAGGCCCTTCATAAGCCTGCATCTGGTAGCCGCTGTAAACCCAGCGATCGATGCGGGCGATCTGCGCGAGCGCGCCGTAGGACCTATCCAAAGCCTCGTCCGGAACGCCGTAACCCTCCGCCTTCGCGCGATAGAGGAAGTCGGTGATATAGGCGCCGAGCCAGGCGGTGGCGCCGCCGTCTTGCTCGCGCCAGAGGCCGAAGGATCCGTCCGGCGCTTGCCGATTAAGGAGCTGGTTCACCACCTCCTGGATGCGCGGCCGCGACGAGAAATCAGGCCCGAGGCCCGCCTCGCCGCCGAGATCGTTGAGATAGAGAAGCGGCAACGCGGCACTCACGAGCTGCTCCGAGCAGCCGTAAGGGTAGCGGTAAAGCGACTCGATGAGCGGCGCAGGATCAACGCCTTTAAGGCGCGAGAACGAAACAGTGGTGCGCGTCGATCCCCGTACATAATTGGCGATCAGAGTCCGATTGAGCGCGACGGACTCGCCCGGAACAAGCTGGCGCGTCGTCACTTCGTTGACGGGGAGATAAGGCGTCCTCACCTCGATCGGATAGTCGCGAGAGACCTTGAAACCGCCGGGGCCCGTGACGCTCAACATCACGCCGCCGATGCCGACGGCCCCCGCCGACAATGGATAGCGCGCTATCGATTGCTGTTTCGCCGAAAGCGTCTTCGTTTCGTCGAAAGACGTCGTCAGCGGCCCGCCGCCCTTGACGGCGACCGCGTAATCGCCGGCTCTGCCGTCTACATTGTCGATGAGCAGCGTCGCATCCGCCTTATCGCCGGGCGCCAGGAAGCGCGGCATCGAAAGCAACGCTGGCACCGGATCGCGCACGGTCATCGGGCGAGAAGCTGCGCCGAGCTTGTCGCCGCTCCACGCAACCGCCATCAGGCGAAGTTCGCCGTTGAAGTCCGGAACGTCGAGCGGCACGACGACGACGCCGTCATCGCCGACGTTCACGGGTCCTTCAAAGAGCGCGATCGATCTAACCGGAACGACCGTGAGCCCCTCCCCGCCCAGCTGGTCGCCGCCAAAACGCTGTGCGGCGCCGAGATTGGCGTCGAGGATGCGGCCGTAATCGTCTCGGACATCAACGCCTAACCGCTTCTTGCCGTAATAATGTGCGACCGGATCGGGCGAGACGAACTTCGTCAGCCGCAAGATGCCTTCATCGACCGCAGCGATCGTCAGGCGCACGTCTTCCCCGCGCGCGGCGCCTATGATCTTCACGGGCGCTTCGATCTTCTGACGCGGGCGGACAAGCTCCGGCGCATCGACGGAAACCTTAAATGTCTGCGAAGCCATATCGAACGCGACATAGGCGACGCCCATAGCGCGCCGCGGGATCGGCCGCTTCACGGTGTCTCGCGGCGTCACAATGGTCGCCATGACGTAGAAGCCCGATCCCCATGCAGCGTCAGTCGCGATCGTGATCTCACGGCCCTTGTCCTCAACCTTGAAGCGCTGCACCAAATGAACCTTGTCGGTCGCTACCGTAACGATCGCCTCGCCAGCATAGGGTGGATCGAGGTAGAGTTTGGCCGTTCCGCCGGGCGACGTGTCTTTCGACGTGACGGTCAGCGTCGCCTGATCGGGGGTCTCGGCGCCCGATTCATAGGAACGCCAGCCGACATAAAAGCGAATGTCAGTAGCTGCCTTCGATTGCGGATCAGTCGCCGTCAGACGATAGGAGCCCGGGTCGAGCGTTTGCGAGATGCGCGCGGAGCCGTCGGCCTTCGCTTCGACGCGACCCTCGGCGACGAGCACGTCCTTGAACGACCGGCGCCAGCGCCATTCGCCGTTCTCGCGATACCAATCGAACCAGTAATCCTCCTCAACGAGGCGCCATTCGAGCGTTCCCGCAGACTGTTTGCCGTTACGGTCGATGAGGATCGCGTCGATCTCCGCGGGCTCGCCTTGCGAAAATCCGTTACCGTCGCCGGCAAGTTTGAGGCCGAGATAGCGTTCCATCGGACGCAACGGCACGCGGGCGCTCTCGCGCACCACGCGCCCGCCAGGCTCGACGACGCCGACGACGAGATCGGCCCGCAACGGCGTACCATAGGTGAGGTCCGCGTCATCGACGGTGAGCGAAACGGCGGCCCTACCGTCCCTGTCGGTTACGCTCCGGGCGAGCGTCAAGAACCGTTCCTGGAAGCGCGCATCGACCGGACCAAATCGATAGCCCGCGAGCGACGGGAAAGGATTGGGATCTATCCTGACACGCGCCTCCGCTTCGACACCAAGGTCCGCGGCCGGTGCGCCGTAAAGATAGCGCGCGGCGACCGAGACGGGGCGCGGCTCGTCGGCAAGCATCGGCCGCGTCTCATCTACTTCGACCTTCACTTCGATGCGCTGAGGAACGAAATCCTCGACCGCGAAGGTCTCCGAACCGACGAGCCCGGCGCCGTCCGCCGCAGCCTCAATGCGCCAGACGCCGCGCGGCGCTGACCGTGGAATGTCGAAGTCGAAGGAGAACCCGCCGACATCAAGCTTGTCGACGCGCCGCTTCACCGCCTCTGTCGAATTCGGCCGGTAGATCGTAAGAGTTATCGGCCGGTCAGCGGCGCGGCCGGCGCTATTGCGCACGAGACCTGAGATGTGCGCCGTCTCGCCAGGGCGATAAATACCGCGATCGAAATAGAGGTAGGCGTCGATGACCGAAGGCGCGGCGCGTCCGTCGACATTGCGGTCCGAAAGATCGAGCGGCGCCCGCTCGAGATCGAGCGCGGCGAAATCCTGATTGGTCCCATAGGCCATGATCATACGTGGCGTCAGCGGATAATCGCCGCTCACCGCCGCCTTTTCAAAGCGCGCGCGACCATCTTGATTCGTCGTGGCGCGCGCCAGGATATCATTGTTGGACGCGACAAGTTCAAGACGCAAGCCGGCCAGCGGGCGCCCCGTGGCGATCGAGCGCGCAACCACGTCGATCCCTTCACTTGATGAATAGCTCGTCATGGCGATATCGGTGAACATGACCCAGCGATAGGCCTGCGCGGCGCGGAGTTTGTCAGCGCCGGCGGACGCATCCCTGAGCTTCACGTAATAAGCGCCGGGGGCGAGGTTCGGCAACGCCGCGCCGAGCGGAAAAACGGTGGTGACAGCCTCGTTGTCGACTTTCTTGACGGCGATGTCCTTGTCGAACAGCTTGACGCCGACATCCTCGCCGCTTTCGACGTCCCAGACGTAGAAGTAATCGTCTTCGGGCGAGGACTCGCCGCGCACCGGCGACTTGCGCGCGAGCGACCGGTCGGAAACTCTGTATAGGGATACATTGACTTTGGAGACGTTGACGGTCTGAAGGCCGAGACCGTCCGCCTCAAGCCGCGGCAAGATGATGCCGTCGCCGACGAAACCGACATAGGCGGGCTTGTCGCCGAAGGCGATCGTCACTTCGATCGGACGTTCCAGCCGCTCGCCAGATTTTGCCGGCGTCCCGCGTCTGACGTTCGCCTTGTACTCCTTGTCGAAGTCAAGACCGGTGAGGCAAAGGCTAGACCCCGCCGCCGTCGCCGCCGGCTTCACATTGGGCGTGATGCGCACATAGTCGGCGTAGTTGACCTTGCCGGAGGCGTCGAGTTCGCGTGTGAACTGGATGCATGCCCGGGGTTCGTCGCCGGCGGTTTCAAGGATCAGGCGATCAAAAGTAAAGGTCTTCGCTTTTTCGGCGGCGACGCGGGCTGCGCTTTCAGGGCGAACGTCCTGGAAGGGATGATCCTCCTGCGCGGCGTCATAGACGTCGCCGCCTGAAGCCAACCGCGCGCCCCCCGCCAAGCCGCGGTCGATCGCCTGTCCGGCGAACAATCCAAGCGCGAACGACGCCAGCACGGCGCCGACGCCGATAATCATCAGCTTTCTGTTCATCCCCGCTCTCCCTAGACGCGACTGATCCGGCCCTGGATCGCCCCCGCATCATTAACCCTATCTATGGCTTTTCGACGCCCAAATGAAACACTTTCGCGGGCGGACCGAAGGAGGTATTTGGGCCGCCAACCGGTTTCCAAACTAGTCGCGGCGCTTTAGGAGAGTGTCGTCGCTGGTCAAAGACCGCTCGCGCCTCGTCTCCGTAGCTCAGGCGGATAGAGCACCAGATTCCTAATCTGGGGGCCACAGGT
>CAZGXT010000056.1:0-16396 GCA_964529675.1 uncultured Caulobacterales bacterium | reverse complement strand
GTGATCGACGCCCTCCCGCTCCCCCGCCTCGCGGGGGGAGCGAAGGAAGAGGGGGCGTCGTTGATCCCGATACGGACGAAGCAGCCGGCGGGCTATTGTCGGTTGTCCGGGCGGCGGAGGAGACGTCGGCGGAGAAAGTCCGTATCAAGACAAAACGCGCGCTGCTCTCAATAGCATTCGAACTCCGCATCCGAAATCGGCCGGCAGAAATCATTCCATTCGCCGCTTTCGCGGAAAAAGCGCTCGAACCCTTTGCGGCGGATGATTTCGCGGAACGCCGGCTCGTGTCGTGTCGCGGCGTATTCCGGCATCCAGAGTTCCTGCCACCAGGTTCCGCCGGCCTGAAGGTAATGACGGTTGAGCGCGTCGGCGGCGCCCTCGGGGTCGCCGTAGATCGCCAGCAGCTTGGCGATCAT
Organism: uncultured Caulobacterales bacterium; assembly: GCA_964529675.1. Classification (GTDB taxonomy): domain Bacteria; phylum Pseudomonadota; class Alphaproteobacteria; order Caulobacterales; family Parvularculaceae; genus Amphiplicatus. Next base: position 15,980 of record CAZGXT010000056.1, on the reverse strand, counting down.
CACGAGGCGCGTCGGATCCTGGTTCGCAGGATCTGCGCGCGCCGCATTGAGGACGTCGCGAACGCGCGCGTCATCGTCAAAATGCGCGTAGACAGCATCGAATGCAGCGATGCGCGCCGGCATGAAATCGATGATCGCCTTGAACCGGGCGCGCGCCGCCGCGCGATCGCCCGCCTTGAAGTCGCGCAGGAAGGCGTAAATCTCGCCGAGGCCGGGGCCGCCCGGGATCGAAAGGCTTCGCTGATACTCCGCCGCCGCGATATCGTCGCGCCCGATCATGTGCGCCATGAACTGGTTGTTTTCAGCGGTGCTGAGGTCGAACGGGTCGAATTCGCGAAAGATGTCGAAGCAGCTTGCATAATCATCGGCGAAACGGCCGTAGAGCAGCGTTTCGACAAAGGCGATGTTGCTGCATTTCTCGGCGCGCTGGCCGGCGAAGACCTTGCGGAAGAGGCGGTCGGCGCCGGCGAGGTCGCCATTTTCCGCCAGCGTCCACGCCGCAAGGATGTCGACGGCCGAATTTTCGGGCTCGATGCGCGCCACTTCAGCAATCGCTGCGGCGCGTTCGGCCCTCGCCGCAGCCAGCTGGTCGGGATGCCAGAAGTCGTAAACGGCGAGCGACCCGATCAGGCCGAAATGGGCGTCGAGATAATCAGGATCGATGGCGATCGCGCGCCGAAACTGCTCCGTCGCGCGCAGGATGTTTTCAGGCCCCTCGGCGCGAAGATAGGCGCGCCCGAGCAGGAAGGCGTCAAAAGCCTGCGTGCTGCCGGTTCCGGCCATCCGCGTCGGGTCGCCGAAAGACATGCGCATGTTCAGCGCGGTGACGATGGCGCGCGCAAGATCCGCCTGCGCAGCGAAGACGTCTTCAATCGACCGGTCGAAACTCTCCGTCCACAGAGTCGTCTGGTTGCGCGTGTCGATCAGCATTGCGCTGATCCGCAACTGGTCGCCGTCGCGCCGGACGCCGCCTTCGATGAGATAGCGCGCGCCGAGCCGTTCGCCGATCGTCCGCGCATCGAGATCAGTGCGCCGGAACTGGAAGCTCGACGTGCGGCCGATCACGACGAGGCCGGGCACGCGCGCGAGATTGTCGATCAGCTCGTCCGCCAGCCCGTCGGCGAACCAGGCCTGGTCGCCGTTCGGCGACAGGTCATCGAACGGCAAGACAGCGACAACCGCCTGCTCAATCGGGGAAGTCGGCGTCGCCGGCGCTGACGCCCTGAAGCCGAAGAAGGCGAGGGCGGCGACGGCGAGGATCAAGAGCGCCGCGGCGACCATTGCGTTCCCGACGCGCGGCGCTGCGGGTGATGCGGACGAAGGCGCGGCGGGAAACGTCCCGATTGCCGGGGATGGTCCCGCTGACGCGGCTTCCCGGACGGCGGGAACGAAGGTGAGGCGATAGCCGCGTTTGGGCACGGTTTCGATCGCCCCATCGCCGAGGCCCGCCTCTTTCAGCGCCTTGCGCAGAAGCGAGACCGCGCGGCTGACGCTTTCATCGCCGCCGTAATCAACGGCCCAGACGACGCTGATGAGCGCCTCGCGACTGACGACCTCTCCCTTGGCGGCGGCGAGCGCGCACAGGACGTCCATCACCTTCGGTTCGACCCGCACTGGTTCGCCGTCGCCGGAGATCAGGTTCCGGTCCGGCTCGACGCTCACGCCCGCCAGCGTGAAAGGCGGTCGCGATCCAGCGGACAGCGTGTCCATGTCGTCTCCAGGGCGTCGGCGCGGCCGATTGCGTACTCTAAGTAGATTAGGTCTCGCCGTAGCAAGAATCCGTTCGCCGCACACTGCTTTCGTGTCGGCTCAAAAAAAGCGGGCGTTATCAGGCCGTAAGAAAAAGATAAGGAAAAAATCGAGCAAGCCTCGCCGCTTCATCCGGCGGTGCGGCGGAGGAGGGGCCATCGTTGAGCGGCAGCCCGGCAAACGGGCGCGTCCAACGAAAGGAAAGAACCCCATGCCCCGCATCGCCATTTTCGCTCTCGGTCTCGCGCTTCTCGCCGCGCCCGCTTTCGCGCAGGAAGAACCAATGGAGCCCTACAATTTCAATCTCGATCTTTCTGAGGCTGATACGCCGGAGGGCGCGGCGCGCGTCTACGCCGACATTCGCCGTCAGTCGGTCCGGATCTGCCGCGGCCTTGAAGCTGACGGAACGGTTACGCGAAGGGCCCGCGCCTGCCGCGAGGAAGTTCGTGCGAACGCTGTCGCGGCGGCAGGCAAGCCGATGGTCACCGCATTGTGGCGGACCGATGCTATTCTGGTGGCCGAGCGCTAGAAAAGGCCTGGCCGCTTTTCAGGTCGCCAGAACCAGACTCGGGTTCAGTGATTGTCCTGGCGTTGCGAAGAACAGCGTATAGTTTTTCGCAACGCCTCGTCAGGCGTTGAACCGGAACAGCATCACGTCGCCGTCCTTCACGACGTATTCCTTGCCTTCTAGGCGCATCTTGCCGGCTTCCTTCGCGCCGACTTCGCCGTTAAGACGCACGTAGTCGTCATAGGCGATCGTCTCGGCGCGGATGAAGCCGCGCTCGAAATCGGTGTGGATGACGCCGGCGGCCTGCGGGGCTGTGGCGCCGACGGGGATGGTCCAGGCGCGCGCTTCCTTCGGGCCGGCCGTGAAATAGGTCTGGAGGCCGAGGAGGCGGAACGCCTCGCGGATGAGGCGGTTGAGGCCCGGCTCCTCAAGGCCGATCGAATCGAGGAATTCCTTCTGTTCGGCGTCGTCGAGGGGCGCGATTTCCGATTCGATGCGCGCCGAGATGGCGACGAAGGCCGCGCCTTCGCGCCTGGCCGCTTCTTCGACGCGGCCTGAATAGGCGTTGCCGCCAGCCGCCGAGGCTTCATCGACATTGGCGACGAACAGCACCGGCTTTTGCGTCAGAAGCTGGAGGCCCTTCCAGAATCTCATGTCCTCGGGCGCAACCGCCACGGTGCGCGCGGGCTTGCCGTCCTTCAGCGCGGCGAGGGCGGCGTCGACGAGGGCGAGCGTCGCCTTGGCGTCCTTGTCGCCGCCCTTCGCCTTCTTCTCGAGCGCCGGCCGGCGTTTTTCGAGGCTGTCGAGGTCGGCGAGCATCAGTTCAGTTTCGACGATTTCATAATCCGCCATCGGATCGATGCGGCCCGACACATGCGTGATGTCGTCGTCCTCGAAACAGCGCAGCACATAGATGACCGCGTCCGTCTCGCGGATATTCGCGAGGAACTGGTTGCCGAGCCCTTCGCCCTGGCTGGCGCCTTTGACGAGCCCGGCGATATCGACGAACTGCATGCGCGCCGGCACGACCTGCGCTGACTTTGCGATCGAGGCCAGCTTAAGAAGCCGCGGCTCCGGCACGGCGACGTCGCCGATATTCGGCTCGATCGTGCAGAAAGGATAATTCGCCGCCTGCGCCGCAGCGGTGCGCGTCAGCGCATTGAAGAGCGTCGATTTGCCTACATTAGGAAGGCCGACGATGCCGCAACTCAAACCCATGGTGAATTCCTTATGCTTGCGGCGGCCGCGCCGCCGCGATTGCCTGCGCCGCCAGATCCCGCCAGGCGCGCGCTTCTCTGCGCAGAGCCGGGGAGATCTTCTGCAGCCGCCGGTCAAGCTCGCCGAGTCCGATCTCAGCGTCGTTAAGCCGGCCGGAGTTCGCCAAGAACGCGACATAACGCGCGCCGGCTTCCAGACCCGGCACATGATCGGCCGCGTAGCGGTAGGGGTCTTCCGCTTCGGCATGACGGCCGAGCCCTTCATAGGCGCGCGCGAAGGCGAGGGCCGCCTGCGCGGTTTCTCCTTCTTTCCCAAGCGTCTTCAATTGCTCAAGCCGTTTCAGCGCGTCCGCGAAGCGATCAAGTTCAAGGAGAGCACGCGCATGGCCGAAGAGGATCGTCGGATCCTCTGCCCAGCGTCCCGACGCCGCCGCGTCCCAGTGCCGCTCCGCGTCTTCCCAGCGACCGACGGCGGCGGCGGCTTGGGCCGTACGCATGCGCGCGTCCGTTGTCGGCGTCTCTTCAAGTCTGGCGAGCGCTGTCTTGTACTCGCCCTCGGGGTCGATGAGTTTCCTTGCGGCGCCCTTTACCTGTCGCGCTGTTCGGCCGCCAGTGAGATCGGGGAGCATCACCGCGACAAAATAGATTGCGGCGCCCAAAGGACCGCCGACGATGAGCAGCCAGATCCAAGTGAGGTTCTGCCCCGATCGCACGCAGTGAACGCCGCAGATGAGCGCGGGAAGCCAACCGAGGATCATGTAGATCATGCTGAGCTCCCGGCTGAGGCGTCTGCGCGTTCGCGCCAGCGGTGAAAGAACGTAAAAAAGAACAACGCGACATAGACTAGGCCCATGCCGAGCCACATCATGCCCCGGATCATCTTGTCGAGGTCGCCGCGGCCGTAGACGCCGGCGCCGATCGCCTTGTCCCCGACGGCGGAAAGGTCGGTCGACGCGCCAAGCTCAACGAGGGCCTCGCGCAGCGCCTCGGCGTGGTTGAATGAGTTGTAGGCGAAAATCGCGAGGAAGAGCAGCGTCAGCGAAAAGAAACCGAACGCGGTGAGCTTCAATCCCATCGACGCGCGCCCGAGAAAATAGAAGAGCGCGACGGTGTAAGCCGAAACAATGGTGAAGAAGACGGAAATGCCCGTGAGCGTCAGCTCCATCATCATCGTCATCTGCTCGGTGATGTCGGCTTCGGTCATGGCGCCTTTTCCTTCGGCGGTTCCTTTGGTTTTGACGGGGCGAGCGTCAGCGCGACCGCGTTCATGAAGGGCGCGTCCCCGTCTGCGAGTTTCGGCGCCGCCTTCGCCATCGCGTCAAGGAGGGGGGCCAGCCATTCCTGGTCCGCCCTGGCGAAGTCGCCAAGCACATGGCCGGTGACGCGCGCCTTGTCGCCCGGATGGCCGATGCCGACGCGCACGCGGCGGAAGCCCTCGCCGATATGCTCGGCGATCGATTTGAGGCCGTTATGGCCGGCGAGCCCGCCGCCGATCTTTACTTTGATCTTGCCGTTCGCAAGGTCGAGTTCGTCATGGAAGACGACGACGTCGGCGGGCGTCAGCTTGTAAAAGCGCATCGCCGCGCCGACCGACTGGCCGCTGTCGTTCATGAAGGTGGAAGGCTTGAGCGTCAGCGCCTTAACGGCGCCGAGCTCGCCTTCGCGGACAAGGCCCTGGAATTTCTTGCGTTCAGGTCCGAAGCGATGGGCGTCGGCGATGGCGTCGACCGCCATGAAGCCGACATTGTGCCGGTGTCTTGCGTATTTCTCGCCCGGATTGCCGAGGCCGACGATCAGCAGCATCGCGCGTCACCCCGTCACCGGGCGAGAATCCGTTCGTAAACGGAGTTAGGCCTTCTTGCCGCCCTTGTTGTCAGCGGGCTTGGCCCCGGCCGCAGCCGCGTCAGGCGCCTTCTGGGCGGTCGCCGGCACGTCCGCCGAGGTCGCCGCCGCCGCCGTCTCTTCGTTCTCTTCTGATCGCAGCGCCGACGGCGCGGCGATCGTCGCGACCGTGAAGTCGCGGTCGGTGATGACCGGCGTCACGCCCTCGGGCAGCTTGAACGCCGAGATGTGGATCGAGTCGCCGATGTCGAGGCCTTCGAGCGACATTTCGAGGAATTCCGGAATGGCGGTCGCCGGGCAGTAGAGCTCGACCGTGTGGCGGACGATATTGAGAACGCCGCCGCGCTTGATGCCGGGCGAGAGGTCCTCGTTCTTGAAGCGGACGGGAATAGCGACGTCGATGCGGGTGTTCTCATCGACGCGCATCAGATCGACATGGATCGGAAGGTCGCGGACCGGGTCGACCTGCACTTCGCGCGCGATCACCGGCTGCAGATAGTCCTGACCCGGCACGTCGATCTTTGCGAGGTGCGAGCGCATGCGGCCGGCGGCGTGCGCTTTGAGGACTTCAGTCCGTTTCAGGCGGATCGCAACAGGGCCCTTGTCGCCGCCATAGAGCACGCCGGGGATCCAGCCTTCGCGGCGCGCGCCGCGCGCGCCGCCGGTGCCGGTCCGCTCGCGGACTTCGCAGTAGAAAACGTCTGTCTCGGCCATGGCGGGACCCTTATGCAAAAGGCCGCGCGAAGGGCCCCATGGCCCCGGCGCGGCGCAGCCGGTTCGTGAACGGAGGCGGGTCTATAGAGGAAAGGGGTAGGGGTGGCAAGCGCGGGGAACGGGGGTTTTTTCGCCCCATCAGCCCCGCCCCGGCCAGGCGCTTTGCAGGAAGGCCTCATAGAGCGCGTGGAGCCTCGGCGAGGTCTCCAGCGCCTTGAGGTTCGCTTCGACCGTGCCGGCGTCGCGGCGGGCGACCGGGCCCGTCATCGAGGCAAGGGGGCTTTCGCGGAAGCGATCGACGACGCTTGCGAAATAGGCGCTGAGGATCTCCCCGCCGTTCGGACCGAGCCGGTCAGCGAAGGCCGCCGCCGTCTCGTTCCAGAGGTGGGCGGCGAAGTTGCCTGAGACGACCGCGAGCGCGTGGTAGAACGCCCGATCCTCCGCCGCGACGGCGACCTCCGGATTATTCGCACCCGGAATAATCGCGGAAAAGGGCGCCGCTCCGGGCTCGCGCGCGATGGCGATGGTTCCGAACTGCGCCGCGGCGAGCGGCGTTTTCGGGAAGGAGTAAAGCGGGTGATAGCCGGGCAGACCCTTGATCGCGCGCGCCCCCGAGAAATGAAATGCGCGCTTGCCCGAGAGACGATCGCGCCAGGCCTCATGCCAGCTTTCAAGCGCGTCGTCAGGGATCGCCGCGGCGATGACGTCGGCGCGCGCGACTTCGCTGTCGGCGCGGCTTTTATCGGCGCGCGACAGCGCAGCGACCTCGTGGCCGAGACTGGCGGCGAAGGCGGCGACGCTCGCTCCGACGCGCCCCGCTCCAAAGATTACAATGCGCATAAAATTCGCTCAAAGATTCAGCGGCTTCACCGTCCATAGCCGCTTGCGCGGCCACGGTGCGGCTTCTATATGGCAGTTCGTGACCAGATAGTTGGGCCGAATTCGACAACGCCTAGCCTAGCAAGGACCGTGCTTTCCATCAGCAATGCGTCCCGGCCCTAGCCTCGGTTTCTGAATTCCCGATTGGACGGTCGCTACCCGGCAGGCGCGATGGTCGCGCATGCCGATTGAAGACCGCCGGTCCGGGCCGCCAGCCCGGATCATTAGATCAGGAGATCAGAATGGCGACAGGCACCGTGAAGTGGTTCAACGCAACCAAGGGCTTCGGCTTCATCCAGCCGGACGACGGCGGCAAGGACGTGTTCGTGCACGTCACGGCCGTGCAGAAGTCGGGCCTTACCGGCCTCAATGAAGGCCAGAAGGTTTCCTTCGACCTCGCGTCCGACCGCGGCAAGACCTCGGCTGCGAACCTCAAGGTCGCCCGCTAAGGCTTTCCCGAAAGGGAAGTGAGCAGCGCCCCGCCCGAAACGGCGGGGCGTTTTGCATTGCGCGCGCGCTCGCGATAGAAGCCGGCCCGGGGCGAGGGCGTGTGATGGGCGGATCGGCGGCGAAGGCGTCCGGCGGGGCGGACAATCGGTACGGGCGCGAACTTGCAGGCGGCTATATCGCAAGCGCGCTCATCTTCGCCGGCGTGACGGCGCTCTGGGCGTTCATCGTTCGCGACGATCCCTATTACCGGTTGACGGACCTGTTCGGCGCGCGCGTGCCGGCGATGATGATCGCCTATCTCGCGCTGATGCCGCTCGCCGGGTTCTTGATCGGGCGCTGGCGCTATGACCGCGGCGCCGGCGGCCTAACGCGGTTCGCCGCAAAGCTCGGCGCGCGGGCGCTGCACTTCACCTATGCGCATTCGCTGATCGTGCTCTTCACGGCGGCGATGCTGGCGGAGGCCTGGTTCGGCTTCAATCTCGACGATCAGGTGAAGAGGATCGACGACCGCATGTTTGATTTCGCCGCCCGGTTTGCGCCGTGGCTGGCGGCGTACCTCGCCGGGTACAATTTCGGGCGCGCGACTGTCGCCGGAGCGCCGCCGCCGGCGCCGGTGCGGATTTCGGATGCGCCAGCCTTCATCGCTGCGCCGGTGTTGAACGAGGAGGGGGCCAGTCCCCTGCGGAAGGGCGGCGTCGTGCGCGCGGAGCCGATGTTCTCAGCCGCCGATGCGGAGCGCGCCGAAAGGACGCCGCGTCCGCGGCAGACTGCGTCCGGCCTTGCTCTGCCTGCAGAAGCTCCAGAAGCGCCCGGCTTCCTGCCGCCGCAAGATCTCGACCGCTTGAGGCCTGCGTTCAGCCGGCTGCGATAGATGAGCGGCGCTCTACGCCGCGCCTTCCTTCTCAATACGCGCGAGCAGCGCGTCGACGCCCTGCCGGCCGATGAAGGCGGAGAACTCCTCGCGCTTCACGAGCATGATGGAGACGCCGGAGACGATGATGTCGACCGCCTTGCGTTCACCGGATTTCAGCGTGCGCACGCGCCAGTCGACATTGATCGGCGGTCCTTCCTTGCGGCTGAACCGCGTGCGGACGATGACGTCGCGGCCGAGCGCCTTGGCGTCGACGACTTCGAGCGGGCGCCCGACGATCGGCGCGAACTGGTCGGCGTAAAGCTTCGTCAGATAAGGCGGGAATGCCGCGTCATAGCGGGCGATCTGCGCCGGGGTCATTGTCTTGCGCGTCTCGCCGATCATGAATTTTCCAATCACGTCGAGCGCAAGGCCCGCGCCGAGGACTTTCTGGAAGTCGGCGAGCTGTTCGGCCTTGGGTTTCGCCGAGGTGAGCGCGGCGGTGGCGTTCGCCGTCAGCGTTTTCGAGAAGGCGACCGCCGCGTCGATATCAGCGCTTTGCGCAGTCGCAGCCGCCGGTTTGCCTTGCGCGACGGCGGGCGCGGCGGCGGCGATGAAGGCGATGCCGGCGAACGCGGCTGCGAGATGTTTCATGGACGTTATGCTCCGTAAGCGGGCCGTGACCTAAGGGCCGATTGCGGCGACATTTAAGCGGCCGGCGTTGAAAACTTCGTGATCGCAGGGGTTGAAATCCATTAACCTCAAGCCTTCTTCCGCACCAGCCGAAGGGCGACCGGCAGCACCACCAGCGTGCAGACGAGCGTGAAGCCGATGGCGATCGTCAGCAATTCCCCCATGCTGGCGGTGCCGCGATGGCTGGAGATCATCAGGCTGCCGAAAGAGGCGATCGTCGTCAGCGCGGCATAGAAAATCGCGCGGCGCGTCGCCGCTCCGTCGACCTCGCCCTGGCGCTCGCGCATCACAAGGTGAATGCCGCTATCGACGCCGATGCCCAGCAGCAGCGGCAGAACGATGACGTTGGCGTAGTTGAAAGGAATGGAGAAGACGACGCCCGCCGCGATCGTCAGCGTCGTCGCAAGCGCCAGCGGAAACAGCATCAGAAGCACGTCGTCGATCCGCCTCAGCAGCAAGGCGAGAAACACAAGGATGACGCCGAGCGCGATGAGGCTCGCCTCGATCATCGCGCGCGCGATCGTATCGCCGGCTCTCAGGCTCTGCGCGGCGCCGCCGGAAATGTCGGGGAACGCCGCTGCGACGGAGTTGACGAAGTCGGCGAGCGCCTTCGGATTGCGGACATCAGCAGCGGGGAGAATGTCGACGCGCCATTGTCCGGCATCGGACAGATAGCGTCGCCGGAGAGCATCTGGGAGCGTGTCAACGTCGACATATCCCGCGGTGAGCTGGTCGCGAAGCCTGGCGACGAGCGCCGGCCAATAGGCGAAGATGTTTTTTTCGACGGCGGCGAAGCGGGAAGGCTCGCCCAGCGCCGCGCCGAGCGCGACCGCGAGACGCCCTGCAGGACTTGTTTCGTCATAGGACGCTTCAAGCCGCGCCTTGAGACGCCGCGCTCCTTCCTCCGCTGAGGGCGCGGCGCTGCTGTCTTCCTCGGCGTCAAGAGCAAAGGCGAGCGCGCCGGCCGAATAGCTGATGAGATCGAGCTTTTCGTCCTGATCCTTCGGAATGAAGTTAAGGAGCGTGCGCACGCTCCGCACGGTCGGCAACGCGCGCGCGGCCTCCGCCGTCTGAACGGCGTCAGCCTCCGACGCGGCAAGGCGCGTCACCCGGTAAGGCGTCGTCTCGGCGTCGTCCGTCAACAGGGTGAAGCCGATGACGGAAGGCGACTTCGGATCGCGCAGGCTCATCGGATCGGCGTCGAAGCGCGCCTGCGGCAAGAGGAAAACCGAAGCCGCTCCGAGGATGACCGTCGCAACCGCGACGCCGGTCTTGGCCTGGGCGAAGGGGTCCGGCCCGACACGCTTCTTCACCGGGGCCGAAGCCTTCACGCCGACGACGCCGAGGGCCGCGGGGATGAAGGTGAGCGAAACGAGAAGCGCAATGACGACGCCTGCGCCGGCGATGAGACCGAGCTGCGCGATGCCTTCAAAATCCGTCGGCACGAACGCAAGAAAGCCGAGGGCCGTCGTAATGCAGGCGAGAACAAGCGCGCCGCCGACGTCATTTGTCGCCGCCGCGAGCGCCTCGGCCGGGCCAAGCCCCTCCGCCCGGCGTTCCTGGATGTGCAAGATAAGGTGCACCGCGTAATCGATGCCGAGGCCGACCATCAAAACGGTGAAAGCGACCGAGACAAGATTGAGCTCGCCGACAAAGGCGGCGGCGAAAGCGGCGGTGAGGACGATCGAGACCACCAGCGCGACGAGCGTCACCAGCGCCAGCGGAAGCGAACGAAAGCACACCAGGAGCAGAACGCCGACGCTCAGGAACGAGATCAGGAAGGAAAGTTCGATGCCTGTCGAAACAGCGGCGAGTTCATCGGCGCGCAGCGCAGGGTCGCCGGTGATGAACGCCTTAACGCGGGGGTTGTCCGCTTTCAGGGCGTCGATCTCGGCGCGCAGCGCCTGAAGCGCGGGCTTCGCCGGTTGCAGGCGTGAGTAGTCGAGCTTCGGCGAGATCTGCACTGTTCGCGTCATCACCTCGCCGCCGTCCCCGGCGACGGCGCCAATCCACGAGAATGGCCGCGGTTCGCCGCGCGCCTGCGCCTCGAAAACGGCGGCGAGCTCGGCGTAGATTGTTCCAAGCGTTTCGCGGCCGAGCTCCGAGCGTTCGGCGAGCGCGTCATTCTCGGCAAGGGTTGCGAATAACTGGCCTGCGGTCGGCGTCTTCACCAGCGTCTCGATAAGGCCCGAGGCCTTCGACATCTGTGTGAGGCGGGTCTCCAGCTCGTCCGTATCAAGATAGAGAAGCCCGTTAGTGCGAAAGAACGGATCGGCGGCGGCCGCGAAGATGTTTTCAAAAAATTCCGGCTGCGCTTCGAGGCGCGCGGCGAGCGCCGCGGTGAAAGCCTCGGCCTCGTCAGGCGTCGGCGCCTGCAAGACGACAGCGATGTCGGTCTTGATCTCCGGGAACGCCTCGCGAAGGTCCCGCGCTCGGACCTGGAAGTCGAGCGAGTCGTCGATCATCGCGCTCGTGTCGGTGTTAACCTTCAGCGCTGAGGCTGCGTACCACCCGGCGGCCGCGGTCGCCGCCGCGAAGACGGCGAGCAGGAGCCAGCCGGCTCTGCGGCAGGCGCCCGTCAGGGCGCTGAGCCAGGAAGTCATCGCATCAAGCATGATCGGGAATACACCGCCGGGTGAAATGAGACTGTCGAAACTATAGGGAAGTTCGATTCCGAACAGCAACGCCGGGCGCCCCGCCATCCCCCGGCTTGCCCGCGCGCGGGGCCAAGGCTAGGTCTAACGCCCGATGGTCGGAAAGACAGATATTTCAAAGGATTTGGCGTTTCTCGACGGACGCCGGGGCGCGATGGTTGCGGTTTTGCGCGAGTGGTGCGCGATCAACACAGGCAGCCTCAATCTCGACGGGCTCGGCGCCATGCGCGCGGCGCTGCGCGACGCCTTCGCGTCGCTCGGCGCTGATATGGAAGAAGTCGCCGCCGCGCCGCAGGAAGTCGTCACCGCTTCAGGCGCGGTGAAAACCCGGGCGCTTGGGCCTTGCCTCCGGATCATCAAGCGCCCGCAAGCGCCGGTTCGGGTCCTCCTCGCCGGACATATGGATACGGTGTTCGCCCCCGATCACCCGTTCCAGTCGGACCGCCTCATTGACGCCGATACGCTGAATGCGCCTGGCGGCGCCGACATGAAAGGCGGCATCCTCGTCATGCTGCAAGCGCTCCTTGCGGTGGAGCATTCGCGGTTCGCCGAGCGCATCGGCTACGAGATCATCCTCAACGCGGACGAGGAAATCGGCTCGCCAGGCTCTGCGCCGCTCCTTCTTGAGGCTGCAAAGCGCGCCCAGTTCGCGATGGTGTACGAGCCGGCGATGGCGGACGGCACGCTCGCAGGTGCGCGCAAGGGAAGCGGGAATTTCTCCGCCGTGTTTCACGGCCGCGCCGCCCATGCCGGGCGCGATCATGCGGCCGGGCGCAACGCAATCGCCGAGGCGGCGCGCTTCGCCGCCGCGCTCGACGCGATGTCGGGCGTGCGAAAAGGCCTCACCGTCAACGTCGCAAAAATCGACGGCGGCGGTCCGAATAATATCGTGCCTGACGCCGCCGTCGTCCGCTTCAACGCGCGCGTCGATACGGCCGACGACGCCGGCTGGTTTGAGGCGGAAGTAGGGCGCCGCATCGCCGCGACGAACGCGCGCGACGGATTTCACGCGCATCTCCACGGCTCGTTCGCGCGCCCGCCCAAGCCGATGACGCCGCCGCTGGAAGCGTTCTTCCGCGCACTGAGAGATTGCGGGGTCGAACTCGGCCTCGACCTCGGCTGGAAGGCGACCGGCGGCGTCTGCGACGGCAACAATATCGCCGGCGCCGGCGTGCCCGTCATCGACACGCTGGGCGCGCGCGGCGGCGATATCCACAGCGCTGACGAATTCGTCAGGCTCGACAGCCTTGAGGAGCGCGCGAAGCTTTCCGCGCTCCTTCTGCTGAGGATCGCCGCAGGCGACATTCCAAATCCAGGATTGAAAGCCGCATGAGCGTTCCCTTCATCAGGCCCGTGCAGCGCGAGGATTACGACCAGCTGCGCGCCTTCGCGCGGGTCACCGGCGGGGGCATGACCAATCTCCCTGACGACGACAAGGCGCTGAAAGAGCGCATCGGTCGCGCCGTCGACAGCTTCGCCAGCGGCGCGACAACGCCAGGCGGCGAGGTATACATGACCGTGCTGGAGGAGGACCGAAAAATTCTCGGCACTGCGGGGGTGTTTTCCGCGATCGGCCTCAAGGAAGGCTTCATCAACTACAAGCTTATCGACGAGGTTCACTATTCCGCCGAGTATGCGCGCACGACGCGCCGCACGGTGCTGATGCCGAGCCACGACTTCACCGCCTGCGCCGAGGTCGGCATGCTGTTCGTGTCGCCTGAAGCGCGGCGCGGCGGCTGGGGCAAGCTGCTGGCGCGCTCACGCTATCTGTTCATCGCGCAAAAGCCCGAGATCATCGCCGACCATATCTGCGCCGAGCTGCGGGGCTGGCGCGGGCCGAACGGCGAGCAGCCCTTCTGGGAATCGGTCGGACGGCATTTCTTCGAAATGGATTTCGTCGACGCCGACCTCCACAACGCCACCCACGGCAACCAGTTCATTCAGGATTTGATGCCGCGCCATCCGGTCTACACTGTCTTCCTGTCGCCCGCAGCCCGCGACTGCATCGGACGTCCGCATGACAGCGCCAGGGCCGCCTATGACATGCTGATCGAGGAGGGCTTTGAATGGGACAACTATATCGACATCTTCGACGGCGGCCCGCTCGTTGACGCCAAGACGAGCCAGATCCGCACCATTCGCGAAAGCCGCGTCAAAAAGGTGTCTGCAATAGGCGAGGTCGGCAGCGGCGATGTGGTCCTGATGGCCGCCGGCGCGGTCTCGACGTTCCGCTGCGTCCGCGAGAAAGCGCGGATCGACGGCGACTCCCTTATCATTACCGAGGCGACAGCGACGGCGCTCAATGTGAAACCCGGCGATGTCGTTCGCTGCGTGGCGTGGTGACCTGATGGACAAGAATTTCATCAACGGCGGATGGCGGGACGGCGCGGGCGCCAGCCTAAAGTCGTTCGATCCCGCGACCGGCGCCGAGGTGTTCGAGGTGGCGTCAGCGACGCGCGCTGACGTGCAGGAGGCGGTGAACGCGGCGCGCGACGCGTTCGAAGGCTGGGCGCTGGCGCCGTTTGAGGATCGCGCGAAGATTCTACGCCGGTACAAGGAAATCATCGAACGCGACGCCGAAGAACTCGCGCGCCTCATTTCCCATGAAACTGGCAAGCCGTTCTGGGAGACGAAGACCGAGAGCGCAACCGTCGCGGGCAAGGTCGACATCTCGATCCGCGCCTATGAGGAGCGAACGGGAACGCGCGAAACCGCGACCGGCGCCACAAAGGGCATGCTCCGCCACAAGCCGCATGGCGTGATGGCGGTGCTCGGGCCTTTCAATTTTCCGGCGCATCTGCCGAACGGTCATATCGTGCCGGCGCTGCTCGCCGGCAACACGGTCGTCTTCAAGCCGTCGGAAATGGCGCCAGGCCCTGGCGGCTTCATCGTCAGGGCGATGGAGGAAGCGGGCGTGCCGAGAGGCGTCGTCAATCTCGTTCATGGCGCGCGAGAGACCGGCGAGGCGCTGCTCGACGCGAGCGGGATCGACGGCGTGCTCTTCACGGGCGGCTACAAGACGGGCTTGTTCATCCACAAGAAATTCGCCGACCGGCTAGACGTCATCACCGCGCTGGAGCTCGGCGGTAACAATCCGCTTATCTGGTGGGACACGGACGATATCGACGCGGCGGCGTGGACGGTGGTGCAGTCGGCGTTCCTGACGTCGGGGCAGCGCTGCACCTGCGCGCGTCGCCTGATCGTGCCTGAGGGGGAGCGCGGCGACCGTTATGTCGAGGCGCTGGCGAAGCTCACTGACCGCCTCGTTGTCGGGGCGCCCTTTGCCGAGCCGCAGCCCTTCATGGGCCCGGTGATTTCACCGAAGGCGGCCGCAGCGCTTGAACGCGCCTTCGACTTCCGCGTCGATCAGGGCGGGGAAGTAATCCGGATGCTGTCGGTGCAGGATGAGGGCTCGGCGTTCGTGTCGCCAGGCATCATCGATCTCAGCCGCGCGGACGCAATCCCGGACGAGGAGCATTTTGGTCCGATGCTCGCGATCTATCGAGAGAAGTCTTTCGACGACGCCATTACGCGCGCCAATGCGACGGCGTTCGGCTTATCCGCCGGCGTCCTCACCGACGACGCCAAGAAGTGGGAGAAGTTCCTGGCGCTTTCGCGCGCCGGCATCGTCAACTGGAACCGCCAGACGACGGGCGCATCCTCGGCGGCTCCCTTCGGCGGCGTCGGCCATTCCGGCAATCACCGCCCGAGCGCCTATTACGCGGCGGATTATTGCGCCTATCCGGTCGCGTCGATGGAAGGCGAGAAGCTTCTCGCCATGCCGGCGGGGCAGGTGGGCGTTAAATGACTCACTACGAAATCAACTTCGACGGCCTGATCGGTCCGACGCACAACTATGCCGGGCTCTCGTTCGGCAATCTTGCGTCGGCGAAGAACAAGGGCGCGGCCTCGTCGCCGCGCACCGCCGCGCTGCAAGGCATCGCCAAGATGCGCAGCGTTAAGGGGCTCGGCCTCGTGCAGGGCTTTCTGCCCCCGCAGGATCGCCCGCATTTGAAAACGCTGCGCGCGCTCGGCTTTGGCGGAACCGACCGCCAGATTATTGAAAAGGCCGCGGCGCATCCTGAACTGCTCGCCAATTGCTACGCCGCGTCGTGCATGTGGACGGCGAACGCCGGCACGGTTACGCCTTCGCCCGACACGGCGGACGCGAAAGTCCATTTCACCCCCGCCAATCTCGCAGCGAATTTCCATCGTTCGATCGAAGGGCCGACGACCGCGCGTGTCCTGAAGCACATCTTCGCCGACGAGCGTTTCTTCGTTCACCATCCAGTGCTGCCGGGCGGCGTTCATTTCGGCGACGAGGGCGCGGCGAACCATGGCCGCCTTGCCGAAAGCCATGGCGCGAAGGGCGTTCATCTTTTCGTCTACGGCCTCGACGGCGAACGCTTCCCCGCACGCCAGAA
>CAZGXT010000055.1:14922-16400 GCA_964529675.1 uncultured Caulobacterales bacterium | reverse complement strand
ATTACACCTATACCGGCCCTTCCTTCGTCGCCGAACGCTATCCGGAGGTGATGGCCAAAGCGACGAAAGACGGTCATGCGGTGATGATCAGGACGCCGCGCGTCTGCCAGCAACTTCAGCTTGATCGCGGTCACGTGCCGGTCGATTTCGTGCCCTTCGCGATCTGGTTCGACGACGTCAACGACCTCTCTTTCGGCTGGGGCTACGCGACGCAGGACGCCTATGACGGGCCGGGCGCGAAGATCGCCTATCGCCCGACCGATCCGGCGACGGGAACCTACACGGCGAAGATCACCCGTGTCTCCCGCGCCGAGTGGGAAGCCTGGCGCAAGAAAGCCGCCGAGGAATGGGTGCAAGAGGGCGCGCTCCCCGGCCCCTGGGGCTATGCCGATCCGAAAGACAAGGCGGGCATTGCGGAACGCGACAGGGTGCGCGCGTTGAATGGCGGGTTGAGTCTTGGAACTTACTGCGATTCCGTGAAGCGCGTTCCCCTCGACGCATCTGCGGTCGCCGCCATCGAAGCGGCCGCCGCGGCGACGCCCGGCACCCACGCGACGGACACCATCATCGCCTATGACGTTCGCTTTCCGGCGATGGTGCAAGCCTTTGTCGATGTTCACCGCCGCGGCGACAAGGAGCCGATCTTCGGCGGATACAAGTTCAAGCAAATTTACAATGAAATCCACGGCACGCTGCTTCGGCCGCCCGCGCTCGGATATGTCGATTGGTCGTCGCCTGATCACAGGAATGGCGGTTATCGCGTGCTATATCCGCGGCTGGAATATCAGGTCGCGCCGTATGACGGTGGGAAAACAGGAAGCGTCCTTCAAATCCTGTTCGATCCGCAATGGGCGGGGTTTGCGGCCTGCAGCGGAGCCACGCCTGGCGTCGTGAGGTCCCCGAAACTCGGCGACGAATGGCGGCTTCCGCCAGAATCGGTGGCGGTTACAGGAAGGGCTTCTCCTGTCTACCTGAATAGGGAACTAATTTTCGAGAACGCGGAGGCCATAGGGGTGTGGGGCGGACCGAATATTCCGACATTCATCACCCGGGACGGGTTTTACTGGGGTGGAAATTCATACACCGGCGGGACCTGACGGCGAAGCGAACACAGTTGAGGCGGGAGGCGGCGAATGATTGAGAATTGGGCTTACGCGGCGCTGGCGGAGCACATCTACCGGCGTAATCAGGGGTCGGATCAAGCGCTTCGGGAGGCGGAGCTCTCGCAAAAGGGCGGGCTCGCCGGGCAAGTGCTTCCTGCGCTCAACACCGAGCGTATTCTGGCGCTCAGATCCCTCGGCTTCTCCGTCAGCGAAGACCGTTACATCTACAATCCGGACACCGGCTTTGAAGCGACGATCGCGCAAGGCGCAGATGGCGAGTTGGTCGTCGTCTTCCGCGGGATGAATTCTCTTGACGGCCTCCCTCACCCCCGCCAGTCGCGCAGCGCCGAGAGCAGCGCGCGGATCGCCTGCGCT
>CAZGXT010000055.1:2466-14912 GCA_964529675.1 uncultured Caulobacterales bacterium | reverse complement strand
TCAACGAGCAGGATTGGGGCGCCAACGTTCTTCTCGGAAGCGGGATCGATCATGCGCAATGGTAATCAGCAAAATCCTCGTCGAGACGGGGGAACGCGGATACTCCCTCACGCCCGCCAGCCGCGGAGCGCTGCAAGGAGCGCGCGGATCGCCTGCGCTTCGCCGCCGACGGGGCGCCCGGGGGCGGCTTTCGCGCGCCAGGCGTAGATGTCGAAATGCGCCCAGACGGCGTTCTCGGGCGCGAAGCGCTTCAGGAACAGGGCGGCGATGATCGAGCCTGCAAACGATCCGCCCGGCGCGTTGTTAAGATCGGCGACAGGTGACGAGAGCGAGGCGGCGTAAGGCTTCCACAGCGGCATGCGCCAGACGGGATCGTTGACGGCCTCGGCGGCGCCGAGAACGCGCGCTGCGAAGGCTTCGTCGTCGCAATAGAACGGCGGCAGCTCCGGCCCCAGCGCGACGCGCGCCGCGCCCGTCAGCGTCGCCAGCGTGATCATCAGCTGCGGCCCGGTCTCGGCGCCGAGCGTCATCGCATCGGCGAGTACGAGGCGGCCTTCGGCGTCGGTGTTGCCGATCTCGACGGTCAACCCTTTTCGGCTGCGGATGATGTCGCCGGGGCGAAAGGCGTCGCCGCTGATCGCGTTTTCAACCGCAGGGATGAGGACGCGCAGCTCGAGATCGAGCTTTTCCTCCATGATGAGGCGCGCAAGGCCGAGCGCATTCGCCGCCCCGCCCATGTCTTTCTTCATCAGCGCCATGCCTTCGGCGCCCTTGATGTCGAGCCCGCCGGAATCGAAGGTTACGCCCTTGCCGATCAGCGTCACGCGCGGCGCGCCTTTCCGGCCCCATTCGAAATCGATCAGCCGCGGGGCGACGGCGGCGGCGCGCCCGACCGCGTGAATGAGCGGGAAGTTCTCAGCGATCAGCGCGTCGCCCGACACGACCGTGATGCGCGCATCGTGGGCGGCCGCAAGCGCGCGCGCTTCGCGTTCGAGCGCGTCGGGCCCCATGTCGGCGGCGGGCGTGTTGACGAGATCGCGCACGAAGGCGACCGCCTGCGCCTCGCGCTTGACCGCCGCGATATCGACGCCCTCAGGCGCGATCAGCCGTGCGGCCGGCGTCTTGACGGACTTGTACCGGTCGAAGCGGTAGGCGCCGAGCGCCCAGGCGAAACACTGCGCCGCGCTCGCCCCGTCGATGCGATAATCGCTCTCGGGCAGTTTCTCCGCGCCCGCGGCCGCGACGAACGCGTCAGCCCCGTCGCCCACGCCGAGCAGAACCCCCTCCCGCGCGGCAAGCGCCGCGCCCGCCTCGCCGGCGAATCCGTTCAGCCGCGCAAGCGCCTGCAGCGCCTCGGGCGCGCGGGCGAGGTCGTCTGATTTCTCGCGAACCAAGAAGACAGGCTGCGCGACGTCGTACCGCGCCTTTTCATAGCCGATCAAAACATCGCCGATCACGAAACGCTCCGTTAACGAACCTTTTGAACGCGTCAACAGGCGACGCGCATGTCAGAGTTAAACCTTTATTGAAGAGATTTCGCAATCATCCGCCGCGATCAATCGCCACCGTTGAGGGCTCCGCCATGACCGTCAGGCTATTCGTTCTTTGCGCCGTCAGCGCGCTTGCTCTTTCAGCTTGCGCGTCAAGCGGCAAGGACCTTTCCGTGAACGGCAAGAGCGTCGACTACGAGAAAGAGATCGGCGTCTTCACGGATCCAGGCGCCCAATCCGACATGGATCCGATCGCCGCTGCGTCCTTCTGGGGCTCGCGCTACAATCAGAACCCGCGCGACGTGAACGCATCGGTCGCCTATTCGGCCGCGCTGCGGAAAATCCGCTCCAACGAGGAAGCCGTCAAAGTCATCACCCGCGCCGCGAACGCCAATCCCGATCATCACGGCGCCAATCTCGAAGCGGGCCGCGCGCTCGTCGAGGCGGGCCGCGCCTTCGAGGCGGTGCGCTTCCTTGAAAAGGCGGAAGAGATCAATCCGCAGGACTGGCGCACGCTTTCGGCGTTCGGCGTGGCGCTCGACCAGATCAAGGAGCACAAACTCGCGCGCGCCAAATATGACGTCGCGCTGACCTTCGCGCCGGGTTCGCCGCTAGTCCTCAACAACAAGGGCCTTTCCTACGCGCTCGACGGCGATCTCAACGCCGCGAAGCAAACGCTCCGCGCCGCCGCCGCCGCCCGGGGCGCCGATGCGCGCGTTCGCCAGAACCTCGCGCTCGTGCTCGCGCTGAAGGGCGAAATGAGCGAAGCCGAACGCCTCGCCCGATCCGACCTGCCGCCGCAGGTCGCCGACCAGAACATCGACTATTTCCGCGCGCTGGTGAACCAACCCGCTTATTGGCAGGAATTCGCCGCCGACGCGGTCGAAACGCCCGCTTTCGACGACAAGCCGGCGCCGAAAAAGGCGGCTGCGAAAAAAGACGACCCAGCGCCTGCGCTCAAGGAAGCAGCGACGCCGGCGACGCCGGCCGCGGCGACGAAAGAGCCGGCGCCCGCGCCTAAGCCGGCGACCCCGGCGACGCCCGCCGCCGCCAAGCCGGACGAAGCGCCCGTGCCGCTCCTGAAGGACTCCGAATAGGCTAAGGATTGACCGACTGCATCAAGAGGCCGCTCCCCGGGGCGGCCTCTTGCTTTATGCGAAAGCGTAAGGGCCGCCGCGCTCGAGCGCGCGCTTGTAGGCGGGACGCGCGTGCAGCTTTTCGACATAGGCCCTGATGCGCTTTGTCTTCAAGGCGTCCGGTCCCCGCTGCAACATCGCCTCCGCCGGGAAGCTCATCATGATGTCCGCGCCGGTGAGGTCGCTTCCGGCGAGGAACTCGGACTTGCCGAGCTCGGCGTCGAGATAGCCGAACAGACCGGCGATCGTGTGATTGAGGTAACCTTCGCGGACTGCGCCGGTCAGTTTTTTGGCTATCGGCCTTGCGAAAAACGGCATCGGCGCGGTCTCCATGCGGCCGAGCATCAAGGTCAGCACGAGCGGAGGCATGTAGGAGCCCTCCGCCGCGTGCATCCAGTAGCGATAGCGCCGCCAGTCGGCCCCGCCGCGCGCAGGCTGCAGCCGTCCGGCGCCGCGTTCCTCAATGATATGCTCGACGATGGCGCCGGTCTCGGCGATCACGGCGCCGGCGTCCTCGATCAGCGGCGATTTGCCGGTCGGGTGGACTTTCAAGAGCTCCTTCGGCGCAAGGTTCGTGCTCTTGTCGCGCTCATAGCGCTTGACCTCGTAGGCGAGACCAAGCTCCTCGAGCAGCCACAGGACTCTCTGCGAACGCGAATTTTCAAGGTGGTGGACGACGATCATGCGAAGATTCTCCGGTTCAATAAAGGACGCCGAGGGCGTCTTTTGAAAACTCCTTCAACTCACCCGTGCGGCCGGTTCTGACCTTCTCCGCCCACTGAGGATCCTGCAGGAGCGCGCGACCGACCGCGATGAGGTCGAAGTCGCCGCGCTCCATCATGTCGACAAGGCGGTCGAGCGAGGCGGGCGTTGAAACTTCTCCGCCATAGGTCGCCGTGAACTCGCCGGAAAGGCCGACCGAGCCGACCGAGATCGTCGGCTTGCCGGTGAGCTTCTTCGCCCAGCCGGCGACGTTGAGGTCGGACCCGTCGAACGCCGGCTCCCAGAAGCGCCGCTGCGAACAGTGAATTGCGTCGATCCCCGCATCTACAAGCGGCGTCAGCCACTCTTCAAATTCCTGCGGGGTCGCGGCGGCTCTGGCGGCGAAGTCCTGCTGCTTCCATTGTGAGATGCGGATGAGAAGCGGGAAGGCGGCGCCGACTTTCTTCCGTGTACGGCGGATAATCTCAGCAGCCATGCGCGTGCGCCCCTCCCACCCGCCGCCCCATTTGTCGTCACGGCGGTTCGTTCTGTCCCAGAAGAAGCTGTCGATCAGGTAACTGTGCGCGCCGTGAAACTCGGCGCAGTCAAAGCCCGCCTCCTGCGTTGCGACGGCGGCGGCGACGAACTCCTCAATCGCGATTTCGATTTCAGCGTCCGTCATCGGGGCCCATAGCGGCGGCTTTTCAGGAACCTTAAGTCCCGACGCCGACCAAGAAGGGATCTCCGGATGCGGCGATTTCGCCGGATTGCGGTAGGGGCCTTCGTGCCAGATCTGGATTCCCATGACGCCGCCGGCTTCCTTCACCGCAGCGGCGACCTTGCGCCAGCCCGCCTTGGCGGCCGGCGTCACGATGTCCGGTACGTTCGGCGTCCCGTCGGCCGTCGTCCTGTTCGGATGGACGCCTTCGGAAAGAATGAGCCCGACGCCGCCCTCCGCGCGCCGCCGGTAATAGGCGGCGACGTCCGCGCCCGGGACGTTGCCGGGCGAGAACGACCGCGTCATCGGCGCCATCACGATGCGGTTCTTGAGCGCCAGCTTTCCAATACGAAACGGCGTGAACAGGAAATCGACGGATTTGGACATCAAAGCTCCGATTGACCGGATCGGCATGCTAGCTGCGCCCGCCGCCGCCTGCATCAAGGTTGCGCAGCATGGCGCCGCAAGGAAAAATCCCTATAAGCCGCCCCATGAAATTCCTCGATCGCGCCAAGATTTATATCGAGAGCGGGGCCGGCGGCGCCGGTTGCCTGTCGTTTCGGCGCGAGAAGTTCATCGAGATGGGCGGCCCGAATGGCGGCGACGGCGGGCGCGGCGGGCATGTTTTCGCCGAGGCGGTTGAAAACCTCAACACGCTGATCGACTTCCGGTACCAGCAGCATTTTGAGGCGAAGAACGGCCGGCCGGGCGAGGGGTCGAACCGCACCGGCGCCGATGGGTCCGATCTCGTCATCAAGGTGTCGGTCGGCACGCAGATCTTCGAAGAGGATGAGCAAACGCTGATCGCCGATCTCGACCGGCCGGGCGAGCGCGTGTTGATCGCCAAGGGCGGCAATGGCGGGTTCGGCAACGCGCATTTCAAATCATCGACGAACCGCGCGCCGACCCGCGCCAATTCCGGCCAACCGGCGGAAAAGCGCACGGTCTGGCTGCGCCTGAAGCTGATCGCCGATTTCGGCCTCGTCGGCCTGCCGAACGCCGGCAAGTCGACGCTTCTGGCCGCGGTGACGGCGGCAAGGCCGAAGATCGCCGATTATCCGTTCACGACGCTTCATCCAGGCCTCGGAGTCGTGCGGCTCAATGAGGGCGAAAGCTTTGTTCTCGCCGACATTCCCGGGCTCATCGAAGGCGCGCATGAGGGCGCGGGGATCGGCGACCGTTTTCTCGGCCATATCGAGCGCTGTGCGGGCGTCGTTCATCTCGTCGATGCGACCTCTGAGGATGTCGGCGCGGATTACCGCACGGTGCGCGGCGAGCTTGCGGCCTACGGCGCGGGGCTCGCCCAAAAGCCTGAGATCCTCTGCCTCAACAAGATCGACGCGCTCGACGCGGCGACCGTGAAGGCGCGGCTCAAGGCCTTGTCAAAGGCCGCCGGCAGACCTGCGCGCGCGATCTCCGGCGTCTCCGGAGCGGGGCTCAAGGAACTCCTCCGTGACCTGATGACCCTGAAGCAGACCGGCGCGGCCGCGCCGGCGCCGGCCGAACCCGACGCGTGGGCGCCGTGATCCCGCAGCGGCATGACACCTCGCGCGTCGGGCTTCTCGGCGGCTCGTTCAATCCAGCCCACGACGGCCACCGTGAGATTTCACTGCTTGCTCTGTCGCGTCTTCGCCTCGACGCCGTCTGGTGGCTTGTCTCGCCGGGCAATCCGCTGAAAGACGCAAGCGATTACGCGCCCTTCGAGGAGCGGCTGAAGATCGCGCGCAGGGTATCCGATCATCCACGCATCATCGTCTCGAATTTCGAGGAGAGGAAAGGTCTTCAGTATACGGTCGATACGCTGGAGACGCTCGCCGCCCTGTGGCCGCAGATCGACTTTGTCTGGCTGATGGGCGCCGACAGCCTCGCCTCGTTCCATCGCTGGCGCGACTGGAAGCGCATTGCGAGCCTTGCCCCGATCGCGGTGTTCAACCGGCCGGGATTTGAAGATGCGTGGCGGTCCGCGCCGGCGGCGGACGAACTCGCCCCCTTCAGGCTTGAAGAGAGCGCGGCGGAAACCCTCGCCGGCGCCGAGCCGCCCGCCTGGGTGTTCATCGCCGCCCCTTGCAACCCGCAGTCGTCCACCGCGCTCCGGGCCTCGCGCGCCGCGCCATCCCGCTGAAAGAACTGATGCTTTTTCGGCATTTGGCGAATCCCGCCGCAGCCCCTAGATTGTTGGGGGCGGGCGCTGAAGGCCCGCGACGACGAGGAGACCTGATCTGACGTCCGACCATCGACCGGCGCGGCCTGCCGACAGGAACGGCCCCGCGCTTGCTATCGTCCCCAATACCGGCGCGAGCGAGGCCAAGCCCGCCCGGTCGGCCGCTCCCGAGAAATCCGACCTGTCCGCCGACGGCCGCGCGAAGGCGACGCTCGCGCTGGTGCTCGCCCAGCTCGACGACGACAAGGCCGAGGATGTGGTCACTATCGACTTGTGCGGCAAGACCGACATCGCCGACGCGATGGTCGTCGCCTCGGGGCGTTCGGCGCGTCATGTCGGCGCGATGGCGGACAAAATTGTCAAGAAGCTGAAAGAACACGGCCTCGGGCGCCCGCGCATGGAAGGCGCGCCCGCCTGCGACTGGGTGTTGATCGACGCTGAAGACGTCATCGTCCACCTGTTCCGCCCCGAGGTCCGGCAATTCTACAATCTTGAGCGGATCTGGTCTGAAACCGCGCGCGCGCCGGTTCGGCCCGACGCCTGATGCGGCTTGCGATCGCCGCCGCGGGTCGCCTGCGCGGCGGCCCGGAAGCGGATCTCATCGACGATTACGCCGCGCGCATTCGGGCCCTTGGCCGCGGCCTTGGCGTCTCCGCCTTCGACATTCGCGAAATCGAGGCCCCCAAGGGCCTTTCCGGCGACAAGCGTCAGGAGCGCGAGAGCGCGCTGTTGATGGAGGCGACGCCGGAAGCGCGCCGCATCGCGCTCGATGAACGAGGCGACATCCTTTCAAGCGCGGATTTCGCCCGCCGGATCGCGCGTCTGCGCGACGACGGGTCGCGGGAAGTCGCGTTCCTGATCGGCGGCGCCGATGGTCATCACGCCAGCCTTGAGACGGACGATCGAATCGCTTTCGGCCGTGCGACGTTTCCGCATATGCTGGTTCGGGTGATGCTGGCCGAGCAGATCTACCGCGCCCTGACTATTCTTTCCGGGCATCCTTATCATCGCGCATGAACCATTTCGCCGCCGCTCTTCTTCTGCTCGTTGCGCTTCAGGGCGCGGAGAGCGCTCTTGCGCAGAATAGTCAGCGCGAGCGCGAACTCGCCGATGTCGAGAAGCAGTTGCGGGACAGGCGCAATGAAGAAACGCGCCTTCGCGACGAAGCGAAGGCGCGGGAAAAGGAAGCCTCAGCGCTGCGCCGCCAGATGATCGAAGCGGCGGACGCGCTGCAGGAAGCGGAGAACCGCATCACCGAAATCAACGAAGAAACGAGCCGCCTTGAGGCGGAAGAAAAGACGCTTTCGGCCTCGCTCGCCGCGCAGCAAGCCTCGCTCGGCGACGCGCTCGCCGCGCTGCAGTCGATCGAACGCGCCCGCCCGCCGGCGCTCCTCGTGTCGCCGGAGGACGCCGCTCATGCCGCGCGCACCGCGATGCTGCTCGCCGACGTCACGCCGCAGATCGAAGCGCGCGCCGCCTCGCTGAAGGAAACGCTCACGCGCCGCGCCGAGGTGCGCGCCGCGCTAGAGAAGGAACGCGCCGATTTTGAATCCGCGAATGAAGAAATTGCGCGCCGGCGCGCGCTGCTCGCCGATCTCCTTGAACAAAAGCAGCAGGAGCGCCGAACCGCCGAGCGGCTCGCCAAGGCGGCGCAAAGCGAAACGGCCGCGCTGGCGGCGAGGGCTCAGTCGTTGCGCGACGTTCTCGACCGGCTGGAAAAACTCGCCCGCGTCGTCGCGCCAAGGCTGAAACCCGCGCCGGCGCCGGACCGGCTCGCGGCGCCGCGTCCCGCCGGGCCGTCGGCGCCGGCGCCGCGCCGGCAGGCGTTTCAGCCCGCGAAGTCGTTCGCGGGCGCCCGCGGGGCGCTAAGGTCGCCGATTGCCGGAAACGTGATCGGCCGGTTCGGCGCGCCTCGGCCGGAAGGGGGTAAGTTCGAAGGGCTGAGGTATGCAGGCAATACGGGGGCCATCGTTACCGCGCCCTATGAAGGCAGCGTTTCCTTCGCAAGGGCTTGGGGCCCAGTCGGCAACCTCATCGTTCTGGACGTTGGCGGAGGCTACCATATACTGTTGCTCGGGGTCGGGGCCTTTCTCGTCGAGGAAGGTCAGACCGTAAAGGCCGGCGAGCCGGTTGCCGCGATGAGCGGCGCCGGCGCCGAGCTGGACTTGGAGATCCGCAAGAACGGCGACCCCGTTAACCCATCTTTGTGGCTCTCAGAGAATGCTGGCGTGGACGGGTCGTCGTGACCGTTTGCGCGTCAGGCGTAACACACGATCGAAGAACCAAGGTGTCGAATGCCGAAATCAGAGTCCCTTGATAGAACGCAAAAACGCCGGTCGAAGGTCGCCGGCGCCGCATCCGCAGGCGCGCTCGCAGCGGCCGCGCTTGGCGGCGCGCTGGTGACCGCAGCGATCCTCTCCGCCGGCTTTGCGCGCTCGACGATTTCCGCCGACACTTTCCGCCAGCTCGACCTCTTCGGCGAGGTTTTCGAGCAGGTCTATCAGAACTATGTGGAGAAGCCGGAGGACGCCAAGCTTGTCAAAGGGGCGATCGACGGCATGCTCGCAGGGCTCGACCCGCATTCGAGCTATATGACCGCCGATGATTTCACGCGCATGCAGGAGCAAACGCGCGGCAGCTTCGCCGGTCTCGGCATTCAGGTCGTGATGGACAATGAAGGGCCCGACAAAGGCTTCGTCAAAGTCATCGCGCCGATCGACGACACGCCCGCGCAAAAGGCCGGCATCCAGACCAACGACCTCATCACCGAGATCGACGGCGTCGAGGTTCAGGGAATGACGATCGACGAGGCGATCGAGAAGCTGAAGGGCGCGAAGGGCACGCCAGTTGAGATCGCAGTCGTCCGCGACCGGGCGAAGCCGTCCTTCAAGCTGAAGCTCGTGCGCGACATCGTGCGGGTTCCCGCCGTCACGCATCGCGTCGAAGGGAACTTCGGCTATATCCGCGTCTCGAATTTCTCCGAACAGACTGAAACCGGCCTTCTCAAGGCGTTGAAGTCTCTCGACAAGGAGATCGCCGGCGGTCCGAAAGGCTATGTCGTCGACCTTCGCAACAATCCGGGCGGCTTGCTCGATCAGGCGGTCGCGGTGTCGGACGCTTTCCTGGAAGGCGGGGAAATCGTTTCAACGCGCGGGCGCAATCCGAAGGACACGCTGCGTGAAATGGGCGCGCCGGGCGATCTCGCCAAAGGCAAGCCGATCGTCGTTCTTATAAACGGCGGCTCGGCCTCGGCGTCGGAGATCGTCGCCGGCGCGCTGCAGGACCGCAACCGCGCGCTGGTCCTCGGCACGCAGTCCTTCGGCAAGGGCAGCGTGCAGACGGTCATTCCGCTGCAGAACGGCCTTCAGGGCGCGCTCCGTCTGACAACGGCGCGCTACTTTACGCCTTCCGGGCGTTCCATTCAGGCGCATGGCATCGATCCGGACATCGAGATGCCCGTGAAATATCCGGGTCAGGACGAACCGACCGGCGAGCGCCCGTCGGAAGCGAGCCTTCCCGGCGCGCTCGATGTCGAAAAGGAAAAGGACGCCAAGAAAAAACCGTCAGTCGAACCGTTCCTGTGCCATTTCAAGAAAGGCGCCGACGGCAAACCCAATGAGAACGATCCGAACGATTGTCAACTTGACCGGGCGCTGTCGATGCTTGCCGACACGACGGCTTTCCGCGCGGCGCTCGCCGACGCCTCGGCGGCGCGCCGGACCGCCGCGCAGTAAATTTTGATTATTCGCTGCAAGCGCCCCGCCGAAGCCGGCGGGGCGCTTGTTTTTGCGGCGCCGTGAGGCTTCATCTCGCCCGGTCTCGCCGATTTTTTCCAATCGTTAACCCTGATCTTCCTAGGGTGCGGAGAAACGGGAACGCCGCCCGTCGGAGCGGCGAGGGAACATTCGCGTGCGGTTCGGCGGGCGTCGCCTCAAATTGCCGGTGTTGAGCAGGCTGACCCAGGCCTGGCTCTTCTTCGCTGCGCTTTGCGCCGGCCTTACGCTCTATACGGTTTCGGATGATGCTCGCCGGCGCGCCGCGATCGCCATGACGGTCGAGGGCGTCGAACGGCTTGCTCCGCCTACAGAGGAACGCCGCGCCGCCGCCAGCCGCCTCGACCGGCAGGATTTCGGCCGCGCAGCGCCCGCCGCCGATCCATATGAAGTCCTTGCAGAGGATGCGCTCAGCGGCATCGAATCAGGCGGGACAGCTGCAGCCGACCCGGCGGCGGACATCATCATCACCGTCGACGGCGCGCCGGCGAAGGCGATCGCCGCCGCGTCCTCGCTCGCTTCGCTGACGGCCGTACGCATCGCCGATCCCGACCCGCTGCTGCTCCAGCGCACCGCCTATGGCCGCGCCCCGCGCGCCGGAGCCGACGGCAGGCGCCCCGCAACCTTCTATGCGCGTCCCTTCACGCCCGGCGATGAAGCCGAGGTCGCGCTCATCGTCGGCGGTCTCGGGCTGAACCGCGCGCTCACCGAACGCGCCATCACGGAGCTGCCGCCGAGCGTCACGCTCGCTTTCGCGCCCTACGCCAAGGACCTTGATTACTGGGCGCGGCGCGCGCGCGAGGCGGGGCATGAATTCATGCTTGAGATCCCCATGGAGAACCGCAGCGGCGAAGGCGAAGCGCTTGGCCCCGCAACGCTCCTGACCACCCGGAACGCCGAGCAGAATCTGCAGCGGCTCGACTGGATCTTATCGCGCGCGGAAGGCTACTTCGGCGTCACCAATTACCTTGGCGCGCATTTCAGCGCCGACCGCGATGCGATCGCGCCGGTGCTTGATCGCCTCGCTGCGGCGGGCGTCGCCTATGTTGACGACACCGGAGCGGTCAGGCCGGGCAAGGCCGGCGACGTCGTAACGGTCAGCCGGCTGATCGATCCTGGCTTCGGCGGCGACAAGGGACGAACGGCGCGCGACCTCGACAGCCTTGAAAAGATCGCCGCGCGCGCAGGCCAGGCGGTCGGCAAGACCTATGTCAACGCCGACTCCCTCGGCGCGCTCGTCGAATGGGCGGACGGTTTGTCCTCGCGCGGCCTTGCGCTGGCGCCGGCCTCCGCCGTTCTCGCCATGCGCGCGGAAGAAAGCTAAGGAAGCGCAGTCACTTTCGCGGATCGAATGCGCGCCCGATGCTCGACGACGTCCTGAAGCAGTACCGGCCGAATGTCGGCGTCGTGCTTTTCAACAGGAAGGGCGATGTCTTCATCGGTCGCCGCATCGGCGCCTTCGGCGTCGCCGGCGAAGATGCGGGTCTCCTAAGCTGGCAATTTCCGCAAGGCGGCGTTGACGCGAACGAGGATATCGCCGCCGCCGCCTATCGCGAGTTGAAAGAAGAAACCGGCGTCGTCTCTGCGCGCCTCCTTGCGCTGACGCCCGGGTGGCTCGTCTATGACTTTCCAACGGAATACGCCAAGCGCGGCTGGCGCGGTCAGCGCCAGAAGTGGGCCGCGATGCTGTTCGAAGGAAACGACGGCGAAATCGATCTCGAAGCGGACGATCATCAGGAATTCGACGCCTGGCGGTGGGCGATGTTGGAAGAGGCCCCGCAACTGATCGTGCCGTTCAAGCGCAAGGTCTATGATGAGGTTGTAGCAGCCTTTGCGCCGCTGCGGGATTTTATCAGGACGGTCGGGTGAGCGTCTTGCGCGAGGCCCCGTGTCGTACGAGACTCGATACGGTTTATGCTTGCGTCGACCGATCAACGACCCTTGAGACTGAAGCCTGACGCCGTCGTCTTCACGCGGGAGGAACTCTCCCGCATTCTCGGGCTCTACGGCCAGTTCGTCGCCGCCGGCGAATGGCGCGACTATGCGATCGACCATCTCAAGGAAGCGGCGGTTTTCTCAATTTTTCGTCGCGCTGCCGAAACGCCCCTTTACCGGATTGAAAAACGCCCAACTCTGGCGAACCGGCAAGGCGCTTTCGCGGTCTTGTCGATGAGCGGGACGACTCTCAAGCGGGGACATGACCTCGGCCAGGTTCTGCGGCTTTTCGACCGCCAACGCCTCAGGCTGGCGGAGTAGCCGCCGGGTTGGCCGACCCGCGCCCTGGGCCTCCGCGAGAATGACTAACCCTTTCAGGTCCCGGGGCTCCAAGTGTGATTTATGTCACGCGCGACGATCGAAACCGGGTCAAAAGCGTGTCGCAACGCAAAAAAAAACGTTCGTTAACCAAAATAAGCTATTGACCGTTTAGTTGCGACTGGGTAATTAACGGTTTCGTAACCTTAGTTA
>CAZGXT010000055.1:0-2456 GCA_964529675.1 uncultured Caulobacterales bacterium | reverse complement strand
CCATGAAGTTTTCACGCCTGATTGCGGCCGGAGTAGCAGCGGCCGGTCTCCTATTCGCGACGTCGGCAAACGCCGCGTTCATCGCCGCAGCAGGCCCTGCCGACGCTAACGGCACGCCCGCAAATACGCTGATCTCGTCGTTCGGCGGTGACCTCCGGTTCACTTTCGTTTCGAGGAGCGCATCATTGGATAGCGACCTGTTCGTCGTTTCGGTTATGGATCAATTCGTTTTCGACAATGATTCGATGGTGGGCGACTCTGTCGTCGTATCCGGGCCGATGTCGGGTTTGGAAATCCTGATGAGGATCGCCGTTGAAAACGGTTCGATTTTCTTTTCGGGCGCAGCCGCCAATAATGCTGACGGGTTTGTGCACGCTTTGATCAGCCCGCTTGGCGGCGGGGTGTTCCGTGTCGGTTTTGAGGATCTTAGGGGTCCGTTCCGCTCTGGCGAACCGGACTACAACGACTTCGTGTTTGACGTTCAGGAAGTTACGGTTCCGGGCGCGGCGCTGCTGCTTCTCTCCGGCATCGCCGGACTCGGCTTTGCCGGTCGTCGCAAGGCCGCTGCGTAAGCTTTAGCCTCGGTTACTATAAAGGCCGTGCCGGTTCAGTCCGGCGCGGCCTTTTGTTTTTTGCTTTGAATGTTGCCAGGGGGTGAAAACCCTACCATCGGCCTCCGTCTGGAGAGACCTCCATTGGCGCCTCAGCGATACTTGTAGCCCCGGCCTTCTTATTCGGCGTCAAAACCGCTCTTCATTGCCGAGTATGCGCCCGCCATCATTGGGTGACCCTGTCGGATTCTTGCATTGCTGCCAACCCTGACGCCAGCCGGCCCGATAGGCGCGGTCGCTGTCAAACGCGTCGGCGTCGCGGTGGCGCTTGGTTGAAAAACTCTTGTCTTCTTCCTGCGCCGTTGCGCATCCGTCGCCAAATCCCGCCACGAAGCCTGGCTCTTCGGTGAGGCCAGGATCGGTGGCGCAGGCGCACAGGGCCGCGCAGGCAAGGGCGGCGGTCGTGAGTCGGAGCACGGGATACCTCAATACTGACGGCGGCGCACGGAGCCGGGCGGGACTTCAACCGCCAGTCTAGTCTTTCGGGAAAAGCGGTCCGGGCGCAAGCCCCCGTTAAGGATGGCGCCGTTACAACGCGGAATTCGAGGGAACTGGATGATTTCCGCCCATGGCGACGCTTGATTCGGCGACAGACGAGGAAGAGGCCGGTCCCGTCCCTAATGAAACGGGCCTGACACCCGAACCGGGCAAGTCTTTTTCGGCGCGCGACGCGATCGTCCGAAAGCTGCTCGACATTGTCGTTCTTCCCCCCTCCCGGCTGACCGCCAATGAGCGCTCGCTCGTCGCCGACCTGATGCTGCAACTCCTCGACAAGGTCGACCAGCACCTTCGCCTGGAAGTCGCCCGCCGCATCGCCCGGGTCCCGGAGGCGCCAAGCGCGCTCCTCCACGTCTTGCTTCTTGCCGAGCCCGAAGTCGCCGCGGCCGTGATCCGTCGGACGGAACCTGTTCCCGAGGCGCTGCTCATCGATTGCGCGCGCAAGGGAAAAACCGTTCATCGCGAGATGATCGCACGCCGGCTCGATCTTACGACGTCGCTCGCCGACGTGATTCTCGAATTCAAGGAACCTGAGGTCGCCAAGCTCCTGTTGCGGCGCGATGAATTCACGTTCTCGCCGACCGCCATCGATCTCCTCGTCAGCCTGTCGCCGTCCGAGGCGGACATGCAGGCGCTCCTCTTGCGTCGTCGCGAACTCGAACCCGCACACGGCTTCATGATGTTTTGGTGGGTCAGCGCGGAAAACCGCAAGCGCATTCTCGCGCGTTTTGCGCTCGACCGGTCGATCATTCAGGACAGCGTGCAGGATCTCTACCCGCTGGTCTTCCGCGGACCGGGCGCCGATCCGCTGGTGAAGGAGCTGCTCATCATGCTCGACCGCCGCCATCGTCCGCGCGGCATCAACGGCGAGCCGGTCTCCATGGACGTCGTCATCAAGACGCTGGTGGCCGCGCGCAAATATCCGGCGCAGGAAATCATCATGGCGACCGGCATGATCGCCGGCGTCAGCCGCGAACTGGTCGCCCGCATCCTGCGCGATCCCGGAGTCGAACCATTTGCGGTGATGTGCAAGAGCCTCGGCGTTCCGCGTGCGGAGTTCTTCAACATCCTTCAGCAGAAAGCCGGCGAAAATCCGTTGTCGCCGCAACGCGCTGAAGAAATTCTCGGCGTCTTCGATTCGATAGCGCGCGACTTCGCGCGCGCCGTGCTGCGATACTGGGATTGGGACGGCAATCCGCGTATTGCGAACATCACGCGGCTTCTCGGCCTCGACGAGACGGAACAGCTCACGCTTTAAGGGGCCCTTAAAGGCTCTCTGCTAACCGGGTGAACGCGCCGGCGGCGGACTTGCGTATTTTGGACGCTGTCGGCGCGACCTCTTTCCAA
>CAZGXT010000054.1:0-16438 GCA_964529675.1 uncultured Caulobacterales bacterium | reverse complement strand
TCGATCGTGCTGTTGGGCGGCCCGGCGAGATAAGTGCAGCTCTCCTCGTCGCCGAAGATCGCATGCAGCGCCGCGCCGTCGCGTCGGGGGTCGAGGGGGCGGAGGATTGATGAGTCGAACACAATGATTCCTTCGCCCGCACCGTTTCAAGGCGCCTCACCTAAACGGGGCGTAGACGCTGGGCGGTATGACGATGCGATAAAGGTCGAGAATGTCTCGGTTGGCCCCGCACTGAAGGGTCGCGTCACCATTTTCCGTTCTCGCCGATACGTATTGGGCTGCTGCGACGGTAGCGCCATCTTCAATGCGAATTACGCTTTCACCGGTTGCGATCACAAGTTTGCCAGCTGACGGCCATTGCGGGGACGAAATAGACCTTTTGTACTTTGAGCTTGGCTTAGCGACTTTCGAGAGGGCGACACATTTTTTCTTGCTTGCAAGTCTGTCAGTTCCGCGTGTGATCTCCCTCAGTGTCGCGGCAATATAGGGGCCGCAGAGGTCGCTGGAGCTTTCGGCAATTTCAGCTCGATAAATTCCGCTTGGCAGGCCGCGGCGATCCTCTTCGCTGTCAATTTCGAATTCCACATAGCGGTACCCCTCAAGAAGAGGGTCAACGCATGATTGCAAAAAGCCGCCGCACGTATTGAGGAAGCCATCGACGTGTTCGATGAACTTCGGCTCCGGCGGCGACGTCTCCTTACAGAAGTCGCTCATTGCTTCCAGCAATTCCGGCGGAGCAGCCGTCGCGGCGGAACCGCTCTCCGCCGCGAAGGAAGCTGTCGCTTCGATAAAGAACAGAGCGATCGTGACGGCTAAAAAGCCTGAAAACTTCATAACTTCTCCCCGCAAAATGGGGAGAAGGCTACAGCGTCCGCGTTATCGTCTCAACCTGGAAGCACTCGATCACGTCGCCGGCTTTGAGGTCTTCGTATTTGGCGAAGCTCATGCCGCATTCCTGGCCCGAGGGCACTTCCTGCACGTCGTCCTTGAAGCGCTTGAGCTGGGAAAGCTCGCCCTCGTGAATGACAGTGTTGTCGCGGATGAGGCGCACCTTCGCGCCGCGGCGCACGACCCCTTCGGTGACGCGGCAGCCCGCGACCTTGCCGTGTTTGGAGATCGAGAAGACCTCGAGGATCGTCGCATTGCCGAGGAAGGTCTCGCGCAGTTCCGGCTTCAGCATGCCGGAGAGAACCGCCTTCACGTCGTCGATCAGATTGTAGATGATCGAGTAATAGCGCAGTTCGACCTTTGAGCGTTCGGCTTCGCTGCGCGCGTCGGCGTTCGCCCGGACGTTGAAGCCGATGACCGGCGCGCCCGACGCGGCGGCGAGGATGACGTCCGATTCCGAGATACCGCCGACGCCGGTATGGAGGACGCGCACGCGCACTTCGCTCGTCGAGAGCTTTTCGAGGCTGCCGACGATCGCCTCAAGAGAGCCCTGCACGTCGCCCTTGATGACGAGCGGCAGCTCCTTGATTTCGGCGTCCTGAAGCTGCGCCATCATCTGTTCGAGCGAAGTGCCGGAGGACTTCGCCGAGGCCTTTTCGCGCTTCTTGCGGGCGCGGAAATCCGCGACTTCGCGCGCACGCGCTTCATTCTCGACGACGACGAACTGGTCGCCGGGCTCGGGCACGCCGTTAAGGCCGAGAATTTCGACCGGCATCGCCGGGCCTGCGTCGGCGATCGTCGCGCCCTTGTCGTCGGAGAGCAGGCGCACGCGGCCCCATTCAGCGCCCACGACGAGGATGTCGCCGCGCTTCAGCGTGCCGCGTTCGACGAGGAGCGTGGCGACGGGCCCGCGGCCCTTGTCGAGGCGCGCTTCGACGACAGCGCCTTCGGCGGGCCGGTCGGCGTTCGCCTTGAGGTCGAGAATTTCCGCCTGCAGCAGGATCGCGTCGAGCAGGCCGTCGAGATTGATCTTCTTTAGGGCCGACACCTCGACGTCCTGAATTTCGCCGCCGAGACCTTCGACCTGCAATTCATGCTGGAGCAGGTCGGTGCGGACCTTCTGCGAATTGGCGCTCGGCTTGTCGATCTTGTTGATGGCGACGATGATCGGCACGCCCGCGGCCTTGGCGTGATTAATCGCTTCGACCGTCTGCGGCATGATCGAATCGTCCGCCGCGACGACGAGGACGACGATGTCCGTCACTTTCGCGCCGCGCGCCCGCATCTGCGTGAAGGCCGCGTGGCCCGGCGTGTCGAGGAAAGTTATCTTGCGGCCGTCCTTCACCGACACCTGATAGGCGCCGATGTGCTGGGTGATGCCGCCCGCCTCGCCCGCGACGACATTGGTCTGGCGAAGCGCGTCGAGCAGCGAAGTCTTGCCGTGGTCGACATGACCCATGATGGTCACGACCGGCGGACGCGGGCGAAGCGCGCCCTCTTCGTCGGCCGCGCCCGAAAGGCCTTCCTCGACATCGGCTTCGGCGACCCGTTTCACGCTGTGGCCGAGATCGGTCACGATGAGTTCGGCGGTGTCGGCGTCGAGCGTTGAGTTCGCCGTCACCATCTGCCCTTGCTTCATCAGTTCCCGGATGAGGTCGACCGCGCGCATCGACATGCGCTGGGCGAGATCTTGAACAGTGATTGTCTCCGGGACGACGACTTCGCGCACGATCGCCTGCGCGCCCTGGCCGCGCTGCTGTCGGGCGAGCTTTTCGCGTTCGCGTGCGCGCTTGACCGACGCGAGCGAGCGCTGGCGGTCGTCATCGTCGAGCGCGTTGGCGATCGTCAGGCGCCCTGACCGGCGGCGCGGGGTCTCCTTGCCTTCCGCGTCGCGATCGCCCTTTTCGGCGATCGGCTTGCGCTTGGTCTTGAGGCGTCCGCCGAGCTTGGCGAGCGGATTGTCGGCTTCATCGGCGGCGGGTTTGGCCGGCTCCGAGACCGGCTTGCCCTTGCCGTCCGCCTTGGCGGCGGCGCGGCGGCGACGTTCCTCTTCTTCCTCTTCCAGCGCGCGGCGGGCCCGTTCCTCGGCCTTGCGGCGCTCGGCGCCTTCTTTTTCGCGGCGCGCTTCTTCTTCGGCGAGGCGTAGGCGTTCGGCGTCGAGGCGCGAGCGCTCCTCGGCTTCGCGCGCTTCACGGTCCTTGCGCTCGGCTTCTTCCCGCTTGCGACGGATTTCCTCGTCCTGGCGAGCCTTCACGAGAGCGGCGGTGCGCGCCTGCTTTTCCTCTTCGGAAAGCGTCCGCAGCACGTTGGGCTGCGCGGTCTTCGGCGGTTCGACGGCTTTCTTCTCCGCGGGACCGGCGACGGCCTTGGTCTCGACCGGCTCGGGCGCGGCGGCGTCGTCGTCTTCCTTCTTCGGGCCGAGAAGGCGGCGCTTCTTCGTCTCGACGACGACGGTTTTCGAGCGGCCATGGCTGAAGCTCTGCTTGACCGCCCCCGTTTCGGTGCGGCGCAAGGATAGCGGCCGGCGGGCGCCGGTCTTGCCGTCTGCGTCAGTCTTCGTTTCGACGTCGTCGCTCATTCAATCTCCGTTCCCGGCGCAAAAGCGCGCCGGACTCTCAGAAACATATAAGGTCCCGGAAAGCGGCCTTGGACATAACGCCCAATGCGCGCCGGGTCCATCGCAAGCGCCGCGATTTTTCGCCCCTGCAACAGCAGTCATGACGCCGCCTCGACCGCTTCGATCAGACCGGGCCGGAACCCTTGAAGCCGCCTTGCTTCGGTGAGGAAGCGCTGCGCCGCCGCGCCCTTCAGCAGCGCCGCATGAACGACGCCGTCCTTGCCGAACGCCGCCGACAGGGCGGCGGAAGAAAATCCGGTGACGCGCGGCAGACTGCGGCCTGCGCGGGCGAGCTTGCCCTGACCGTCTGCGCCGGCGTCCGCCGCCGCGATGAGAACGGCCGCCTTGCCCTTGTCGAGCGCGCTTTTGACCTGATCGAAACCGGTGACGGCCTCGCCGGTCCGCCGCGCCAGCCCGAGCGCGTCGAGCGCTCGTCGCTCAAGCCCCGTCTCGATCATTGAAGCAAGTTCGGCGGGCGCGGTCGCCGTCCGCTTGAAGGCGCGTGAAAAAAGCCCCTTCGACACGGCGCGATTTATCGCGTCCGGATCTGCGCTGATCCAGGCGCCGCGTCCGCCGAGTTTGGCGGCAAGATCGGGCGTGACGACGCCGTCCGGCGCCAGGGCGAGCCGGATCAGCCCGGCGGGCGGATGTTCTCCGCCGCCGGCGATGCAGGTCCTGAGGTTCCCCTCAGGGACTTCATCGCGTGCGTTCGCCAGCAAGGGCCTCCTTCGCGAGCGCTTCGGCCGCCAGCGCCGCCGCCGCGCGCTCCGCGGCTTCGGCTTTCGCTTTGGCGATTTCTTCTTCGGTGACCCAACCGGCGGCGATGCGCGCGCGCATGATAAGGCTTTCGGCGTCTTCGGCCGAAATCTTGTAGGCTTCAAGGATGCCGTCATAGTGCTTGCGCTCGCCGTCGACGCGCTCGTTCCAGCCGGTCAGGTCGTCGGTCGCGCAGCCTGCAAGATCGTCCATCGACTTCACGCCGTTCTCGCCGAGGGTGACGATCATCTTGAGGTCGAGCCCTTCAAGGTCGAGGAGCGCGTCTTCAACGCCGAGCTCCTTGCGGCGGGCGTCGAGCTTCTTGCGTTCAGCCTCAAGCCAGTCATTGGCGCGGGCCTGAAGCTCGGCGGCGGTTTCCTCGTCGAGGCCCTCGATGTCGGTGAGGTCGTCGATTGCGACCATGGCGAGTTCCTCGATCTTGGCGAAGCCTTCGGAGACGAGGAGGCCCGCCATCATGTCGTCGACGTCGAGCGCCTGCATGAACAGCTCCGAGCGCTGACGGAATTCCTCCTGGCGCTTGGCGCTTTCCTCGGCCTCGGTCATGATGTCGATCTCAAGGCCCGTCAGCTGCGAGGCGAGACGGACGTTCTGTCCGCGCCGGCCGATCGCGAGCGACAGCTGCTCTTCCGGCACCACGACTTCGATGCGGTCGAGATCCTCGTCGAGGATGACCTTGGCGACTTCAGCAGGCGCGAGCGCGTTGACGACGAAGGTCGCCGGGTCCGGCGACCACGGCACGATGTCGATCTTCTCCCCGCCGAGTTCGTTGACGACCGCCTGCACGCGGCTGCCGCGCATGCCGACGCAGGCGCCGACCGGGTCGATCGAGGAATCGTTCGACATGACGCCGATCTTGGCGCGGCTCCCGGGATCGCGGGCGACCGCCTTGATCTCGATGACGCCGTCATAGACTTCCGGCACTTCCTGCTCGAACAGCTTCGCCATGAATTTCGGATGCGAGCGCGACAGGAAAATCTGCGGCCCGCGCGTCTCGCGGCGCACATCCATGATGAACGAGCGCAGCCGGTCGCCGGCGCGGTAGTTCTCGCGCGGCAATTGCTGGTCGCGGCGCAGCACCGCCTCGGCGCGGCCGAGATCGACGATGACGTGGCCGTATTCGACGCGCTTGATGATGCCGTTGATGATCTCGCCGATGCGGTCCTTGTAGTCCGCAAACTGACGGTCACGCTCGGCGTCGCGCACTTTCTGGGTGATGACCTGCTTCGCCGACATCGCGGCGACGCGGCCGAAATCGATCGGCGGCAGCGGCTCGGAGATGAAGGCGCCCACCTCGGCTTCCGGGTTCTTCGCCTGCGCTTCTTTCAGCGAGATTTGCGTGGCGTCGTTTTCGACGGCCTCGACGACCTCGAGGAGCCGCCACAGGCGCGTCTCGCCGGTCGACGGGTTGATCTCGGCCTTGACCAGCGTTTCGTGCCCGTAGCGCGAGCGCGCGGCGCGCCCGAGGGCGTCTTCCATCGCCTCGATGACGAGCGCGCGGTCGATCGATTTTTCGCGCGCGACGGCGTCGGCGATCTGGATGAGTTCGAGCTTGTTCGCGCTGACGGCGTTCATTTAGGCGTCTCCCTGCGTGAGTTCGGGGTTGTCTTGTTGCGCCTTAAGCGCGGCTTTCGCGGCGCGAAGGCTGTCGCGGATGAGCGCGTCGGTGAGGACGAGCTTGCCCGAGACGATCCAGGCATAAGGAATGAGGGCGGTTTCCGCCTCGCCCTCGATGTCGAGGCAGATATTGTCGCCGTCGACGCCGGCGAGGACGCCCTTGAACTTCTTCCGGCCCTCGATCGTGCGGTCGAGTTCGAGGCGCGCCTCATAGCCCTGCCAGTCATGATAGTCCCTGAGGCGCGTCAGCGGCCGGTCGATTCCGGGCGAGGAGACCTCGAGCCGGTAGGCGCCCGGAATCGGGTCGGCTTCTTCCAGCACCGGCGACAGCGCGCGCGACAGCGTCGCGCAGTCTTCCGCCGACATCGTATGATCGGGTCGCTCGGCCATGATCTGCAGCGTCTTCATCTCCGCGCCGGTGATCCTGACGCGGACAAGCTCGAACCCGCCCGCCGAAACCACGGGGGCGACCAGCTTCTCGATGCGATCAGACAGGGCGGACAAGGACGGCTTCCGGGAACAAAAAAACGGGCCCCTCTCAGGGCCCGCTTTCGATGAATCGATAGCGTTTGGGGGCTTTATAAAGCGCCGGGGCCTAATTGTCACGCCCCCCCGGCCAAAAAGCGGCGGGGGCTATCGTTTTCCGGGCGCTCCCGGTTAAAAGGCGTTCATGGGGTGTTGAGGGGCCCGCGGCGTTCGGCGAGACCGGCGGCGCAGGCGTTGAAGGGGTTCAGGGGTTTCGATGTTGGGTCGTCTTCTTGCGCTGGTCGCCGGCGCGGCTCTTGCTGTCGGGGCGTCGCAGGCGCCGGCGTTCACCGATCAATATGTGCAAAATCTCACCGGCCGGGTCGATGAACTGCGCCCGCTGGTCGAGGAATTCGACAACAAGGTCGGCGAATACGGCTATACGCGCGCCTCGGCGATGGCGGAGTGCCAGGTCGCGACCGGCCTGCTCGACGCGCTTTGCTCGACCTATGAATCGGCGGTCGCCCGCTACGAACTTCTCTCCGGCCATCTTGCCGAGCTCAACGCCGCCAATGTCTGGATGAAGCCGGTCGTCCTCGCCCGCAGCTATCAGCGGGACATCGCCGAAAGCGTTTACTCCGTCTACGAACCGGCGGTGCCGGCGACGCCGGTCGGCCTCACCTACGCCGGCGGCGGCTTCTTCGGCGGCTGGCTGGTCCTGACGCTGGTCTTCGGGATCCTCGGCGGACTGGTCGGCGGCGGACGGCGGTACGCCTAGCCGCAGCCGCACAACCGATCGGCGTCAAACATCGCCTGCAAGGTCCGGCGGCTCTTCTCGGACAATTGCGGGCGCTCGCGCATCTGCAATCTTGATTTCACGCGGTCGCGAACGCTGCGCGGAACCAGCGTGCGCCGCAAGGCGGCCGCGACCGGGTTGTCGACGATCAGCGATTTCAGCGGAAAGGCGCGGATGCGCTCCGCCGAGACGTTCTGCGCCTCCAGATCGTCGCGCCATTGAACATCGCCTTTCGCGCCGAGAAACGCCGCGATGCGTTTCAGCGTCGCGTCTGGTTCGGCGGTCATGCGCTCGAACTCGACATGCAGGATGCGCTCGCGTCCGAAGCGCTCGATGAAGGGCTGCAGCTGATAACCGTAACGGCTGTAGGCGACGAGCTCGGGATGCTTCTCGATCGCCTCGTCAAGCCCGCAGGCGATGACGCCTTGCGTCCACTCGTGGATGTATTGTGAGATCAGCCGCTCGACCGGATCGCGCGTCACATAGATGAGTTTCGCGTTCGGAATCAGCGCGGCGAGGCGATCGACCGTCTTCGGATAGGTCGGCAGTTTCGTGTAATGCGTCGAAGACTCGCCCTTGATCACGCCCACGGGCGCCGCCGCGAAGAGGCTGCGGTACCATGCTTCGCCCTTCGCGTAGATCTCGTCATTCGAGAAAAAATTCGGCTCCTTCGGCTCCGACATGAAAAACTGCGGCTGCGCGGCGAGCTGCGCATGCAGCGTAGACGTTCCGCATTTCATCGCGCCGATGATGACGAAATCAGGAAGGCTCATTCCGGCGCCCTCCGATCGCCCAAGGGGTCGCTCCAGTTGATCCAGTGATCCGTCCCCTGACTTTCACAGATCAGCGGCGCGGGCTTGCCGGCGAGGGCGCGCAGCCGCGCGA
This sequence comes from uncultured Caulobacterales bacterium, assembly GCA_964529675.1. GTDB lineage: Bacteria > Pseudomonadota > Alphaproteobacteria > Caulobacterales > Parvularculaceae > Amphiplicatus. Next base: position 8,396 of record CAZGXT010000054.1, on the reverse strand, counting down.
CGCCCCGCCCCAAAATCCACATCAAATTCGCCGCGGCGGGCCCCATCGGCCCCCACCATTTCCGGAAATATCGCGTGCGCGCGGCGTAGTAATAGGCTGGCGGGCGCTTTTTCGCCTTCATCAGCGCCTTCACCGGCGCCGACCCGCCGCGCAGGTGAACGACGCGCGCGGCCGGTTCATAGACGACGCGATATCCCGCCCGGCGCACGCGCGCGCAGTAATCGGCGTCCTCGAAATACATGAAAAAGCCCTCATCCATCGGCCCGGCGGCGTCGATCGCATCGCGGCGCACGAGGACGCAGGCGAAGCTCACCCACTGGCAGTCGATCGTCTCCTCAGCGACCGCTCTCGGCACGACCGCGAAGCGGAAGAGCGCGTCGAGCGGTCCTGTCTGCGCCGCGCTGAGAAACTCTGACAAGGGGGAGTGGAAGTGGAAACACGAGATCTGCGCCGTTCCGTCCGGATCCTCAAGGCGCGGCGCGATGATCCCGGCGTCCTTTTCGCGCGCCGCCGCATCAACCAGCGCGCGCAACGCGCCGGGGCGTGCGATCGCGTCGGAATTGAGGAGCAGGTAGAGCGGCGCGTCGAGGGCCGCGACGCCTTGATTGTTGCCGCCGGAAAAACCGGAATTCGTCCTTGAGCGGATCAGCGTGACGCGGCCCTTCCAGGCTTCCGGCCCGGCGAGCCAGCGTTCGATCTCGTCGGCCGAGCCGTCGTCCGAACGATTGTCGACGACGGCGACGCGCGCATCGAGCGCGTCAAGATCGGTTCCAAGGGCGGTCAGGCAGTCGCGGATGAGCGCCGGCGTCCTGTAGTTGATGACGACGACGCCGAGCGCGCAGGCCGTGCGGTCGGGCGCGGCGAGGCCGGCGGCGGCGCGTTCAGTCGCAGCGGTCATCGCCGGTCTTGTTGGCGAAAAGGCTTGCGAAATCCTGAAGCTTCGGGTCGGCGAGGGTTTGCGGCTTGACGCTGCGCAACGCGTTCCACAGCGTCGCGCGCCGCCCCGGGTGCTTGCCCTCCCAGTCATCCAGCATTCGCTTCATCGCCTCGCGCTTCAACCCTTCCTGGCTGCCGCAGAGATCGCAGGGGATGATCGGGAATCGCATCGCTTCGGCGAATTTCGCAAGATCTTCCTCCGCGCAATGAATGAGAGGCCGCAGGACGAGAAGGTCGCCCTCCTCGTTCAACAGCTTCGGGGCGAGGCCGGCGAGCGTTCCGCCGTAGAAGAGGTTGAGGAAGAACGTCTCAAGCGCGTCGTCGCGGTGGTGGCCGAGGACGACGGCGTCGCAGCCTTCCTCGCGCGCGATGCGATAAAGATGCCCGCGCCGCAGCCGTGAGCACAGCGAACAATAGGTTTTCCCCTCGGGGATCTTTTCCGTGACGATCGAATAGGTGTCGCGCGTCTCGACGCGGAAGGGAACGCCGAGGCGCGACAGGAAGGCCGGGAGAACGTCCTTCGGAAAACCCGGCTGGCCCTGATCGAGATTGCAGGCGAGGAGATCGACAGACAGCGCGCCCTGCCATTGCAGGTCAAGAAGCAGCGAAAGAAGGCCGTAGCTGTCCTTGCCGCCCGAGAGGCAGACCAGCCAGCGCGGGCGCGCGCCGTCGGGGATCATGGCGTAGTCGTTGATCGCTTCCTGCGTTTGCCGCAGCAGCCGCTTTCTCAGCTTGCGGAAGGAAAGGCTCTCGGGCGCGCCTGCGTAAAGCGCCGCGATCGCCGCTTCGGCCTTCAGACCTTCAGGGTGAAACGAGCCTTCCGCCGCCATCGCCGTCCTTCGCCCCGAAATGCGCGTCGAGGAACGCCAGAAACGCCGGCCAGTCTTCCTTGACGACGCCGTGCGTGCCGGGCCGGATCCAGAACGCGATCCCGGCGGCGGGGTCATAGGGCGTCAGCCGCGTCTGGTCGAGGCCCTTTACGCCATAGAGCCTGTAAACGGGATCAGCGCCCATCGCCGCGCGAAAGGCGCCGTTCGGGTCCGACCACACGTCGCGCCGCGCATTGCCGAGCATCACGGGCCGCGGCGCGATCAGGGCGAGGAGCTGGTGCTGGTCGACGTCGGGGCGCGTTTGGTCCGTATACGCTGCATAACGGCGCGCGAACCAGTGCGGATAGCTGCGCGTGATCCGCGCGACGCTCTCGCCGGGCTTCTTGTAATTGAGCGAGGCGCCGCCGGTTCCCGACTGGTGCGCGATGACGCCGGCGATGCGCGGATCGAAGGCGGCGGCGACGAGCGCGGCTTTGGCGTAGCGCGAATGGCCCCACGCGATCATCGCGGTCGGATCGAGCCGCGCGTCCTGTTCAAGGACGTCGACCATGCGCGAAAAGCTCCAGCCCCAGGCGGCGATCGCGCCCCAGCGCGTCTGATCGTCTGCATGGCCCTGCGAAAGCCGGCGCAGCGCCGCAAGTCCCTCCGCGTCGCGGTCGGGCACGATTTCGCTCGGGAAAATGGAAGCGACCGCGTAGCCGGCGTCGAGGATCATCTCGATCGGCGGCGTGCAGATGTAGCGGCCGAAGACATAGGTCCCCATGCTCATCATCATGCCGCCGCTTTTTTCCTCGGCTGGCGGGGCGCCGGCGACCCCCGGATCGGGGATCGTGTCCCAGCGGGGGCAGAACGTCTCCATCATGATGACCGGCGCCGGGCCTCCAGCGCTTTTCGGCAGGACGACGTTCATGATGAAGCCGTCGCGGCCTTCTGCGTCCGTCACTGCGACCCGCTTGTCGCCGAAGGTTGCGCTTGCGGCGACCCGGTACTCCTCAACGACGCCTTTGCCGCCGAACGCCTCGGCGTTGATGACGCGGTGATCGATGATCGAACTCTCGGAAATTTCCGGAAGACGGCCGTAGACGTATTCCTGCAGCGACTCGCGGGCGTCAGCGGCGCCTTTCGCTTCCCATTCCTCAACGCTCGCATAGGTGAGCGGCGGCGTTGCGGCAGGGCCGCGCGGGGAAAGGTTCGTCCACGCGATCGTCGCTTCGACGCAGCCGGCGAGCATGATCGCCGTCGCAAACAGGGGAAAAAGCCCTGACAAACGCATCATCGTCTCCGGAACTTGAGATAGGCGGGCGGGCGCCCCTCGCGCCGCGCCTTCGCCTCATAGCGGGTCTGCGGCCAGTCGTCAGGGCGCATGCGCCAGTCATCGGCGCAAGTCGCCGTCCATTCAAACGCGCTCGCCGATTGCGCATGCATCAGCGTCCAGCGCACATAGTCAGGAATGTCCGAGGCGACGCGCAATTCGCCTCCTGATCTAAGCAGACGCGCTGCCTCGGCGAAAAACCACGGCGAAATCATGCGGCGCTTGTAGTGCCGTTTCTTCGGCCACGGATCGGGATGCAGCACGTAGATGCGGCTGAGGGAGTCCGCCGGCAGCGCCTCGATAAGCGGGCGCGCATCCCCGTGGCGGACGCGAATGTTCGCGAGCCCTTCGACGTCGATCTTCTGGAGAAGCTGGGCGACGCCGTTGATGAAGGGCTCGGCGCCGATAAACCCCGCATCCCTGTTGCGCGCCGCCTGCCAGGCGAGATGCTCCCCGCCGCCGAAGCCGACCTCCAGCTCGACCGTCCGCGCCGCCGGAAACAACGCCTTGAGGTCGATCTCGCCGCGCTCGGGATCGGGCGTTGCAATCTTCGGCAACAGCTCATCGACCAGCGCCTGCTGGCGCTGGCGCAGGGGATGGCCTTTCGTGCGGCCGTAGAGCGCCGGGAGATAGGCCCCGTCCGCCGAAAACGCCCGCGGTTTTTCCTGCGCCGCGATGGTCACTCCGGCTTGTCTCCGGCCTTCAGGACGCTCGCCCCGATCTCTTCCTGGATGAGCGCGAACGGAATGATCCCGGAGGCGTTCAGGGCGCGGAAGAACCCGGCGAGGTCGAACGCCTCGCCTTCCTGCTCCTGCTTGAACGCAAACTCGCTCATCAGTCGGTCGAGCTCGATCTTGCCGGTGACATAGCTCGTGCCGTAGCCCGGCTGGCGCAGGTAGAGGAGCTGCTCGAAGCCGACGAGATCGCTCGACGGATCGGACCATTTCCGCGGCGTCCACTGCGCGTGGAAAACACCCGCTTCATCGAGCGTCATGTCGTTCGACGCGACATAGAGCGAGGCGAGCCCGCGCGCGGCGCGGTTCGCCAGCATGATCCAGACGATCTCACGGCTGCGCGGATTATCGTCATAAAGCCCCATCTGCATGACGATCTCTTCCATCGCGGTCGCCATGCCTTCCGAGCGCCCGTCATAGAGATCGTAAAGCGGCTCGGCGGCGCGGATCGGACTCTTGTGCGGCTCGTGCTTGCGCATTGCGAGTTCGATCCAGTGGTAAAAGTGCGAATAAAGCGGCGTCGGATCGTAAGCGGCCCCGATCGAGAAGAAGTTGCGTTCGCCGGGCGGGGTAAAGGCGCCGATCTCATTGCGGAGCGCGTCGCGATAATAGGCCTTGTCCGCGACAATTCCGCTGCCGATGAGGAAGTCGGTCAGCGCCTCCATCTTCGCAGTCGCCATCGCCAAATAGGCCGCCTCGTCATCGAATGAGGGCAGGGCGGGCAGATTGCGATTGCGGAACTCTTCAAGCGCCAACGACGCGCGCGAGCGTTCAAGCTCGCGGCGCAGATAGGAAACCTGCTCGTCCCAGCCGAACGGCATCAGACGGACATGTTTCATGTACCAGTCGTAATTCTCCTTGCCGACGCCCGACGGGCCGGTCTTCGACGGGGCTTCCGCCTTCATCCAGACGATGAAGGCCTCGCTCGCCTCGCGCGCCTTGGCGACGGCCTCTTTCAGTTCCGGCGACGCCCCGTCCAGCGAGCCGCGCACCGATCCTTCCAGCGTGCGCATCGCGCTCACGCCGTCTTCAAGGCCCTTCAGCGCGTCAATCTGCCAGCGGAAGGCGCGCTCGCCATAGAGGAAGAGATCGCGCGCATTTCCCTCCTTCAGGTTTATTTTCGCCTGTTCGAGGAAGGCCGGCACGGCGCCGATGCGGCAGGTCAGCTCTTTCTGGTCCGCCTTCGACAGCGGATATCGATACGTATAAAGATCGACTGCAGGCCTTGCGTTCGGCCCTTCATGTTCGGGAACGTCGCTCTCCTCGCCGAACACATGCGCGTAAAAACTCGGGTCGCGCGCCCAGGGGCGCATGACGCGCAGGTCGAAATCAAGGCCGTTCATCTCCGCCTCGACATAGCGAAGATCGGCGCGCTGGCCCGGCGTCCATCGGCTGGCGTCGAACGCGGCGAGCCGCTTCTTGAAGTCCGCAAGGCCCGCCGCTTTCGCGGTCATCGCCGCGGCGGAGTAATCGGGAACGCAGTTCTTGACGGCGGGCGCCTCGAAGGCGCGCCACTCCGTGAAGAGCCGCAAGAGGTCCCGATAGCTGGTGTTCGCAGCGAGCGCTGGCATCGTGGCGCCGATAAGAAGACCAAGAGCGGCGAAAGACGTCATCGCCATTCTAGCAATCATGGGATCAAACCTCCATTCCGGATTTGACGGTCGCGCCGCCGCGTCAGATTTCCTGGCCTTTTCTCTCAAGCTCTTCGATAAGCTCCTGCTGCTCTTCCAGGCTGTCGCCGCCGCCGAAGACGTGAATCCCTGAATTGTAGCTCGTTCCATAGGTCGTCACGAGATTGACGGTCTGCGCGACGCCCGCCCCGAAGTCGGCGCCGTCGAGCGTCGACAGGGGATGCAGGAACGCCGCCCACAGAAAGCCCTTGGCCAGCGCATAGCGCGCGTCGAGCGCGCTGTCGAAATTCGCCTGCATCAGACGCGTCAGCTCTTCGGCGGTGAGCGCCCCCGCCTCCGTGACCGGGGCGATGACGCGCAGACGATCGGCGTTGATGTCGTAGACGAGAAGAAGCCCGACGCCGTTGACCGAGAACTCGGCGCCCGCGTCTGAAAACTTGGCGCCCGGATCGATGCGCCGGACGGTTTCGCGGATGCGCGCGGCCGCCTCGACGATTTCATTGCCGGGCGCGGCGTCCTCTTCGGCGCGCGGGGGCTCCAAAGGGCCGCCGAGGAGCGGAGGCTCCTGCGCGCCGGCGCCGGCGGACAAGACGAGAAATGCGGCGAGCGCGCGGATCATTGCAAAGTCTCCTTGAAAAACCCGATGGTGCGGCCCCAGGCGAGAGCGGCGGCCTCCGCGTTGTAGCGTGCGGCGTTGGCGTCGTTATTGAAGGCGTGCTCGACGCCCTCATAGACGTATGACTGAAAGCGGACCCCTGCGGCCTTCAGCGCGGCCTCGTAGGCGGGGACGCCTTCGTTGATGCGCGCATCGTTGCCGGCGTAATGCAGCATCATCCGGGCCCGGATTTTCGCCGCTTCCTCGGCCGTCGGGCTGCGCCCGTAATAGCAAACGCCCGCTTTCAGCGCATCCGACGCCGCGGCGAGTCGATTGACCATGCCTCCGCCCCAGCAGAAGCCGACGGCGCCGACATGGCGCTGATGGGTCTTCAACAACGCAAGGGACTTCGTGACTTCAGCAAGTTTCGCGACCGTCTTGTCGGCGTTCAGCTTCCCGATCATTTCACGCGCGCGGTCTTCGTCGTCCGGCGTGCCGCCATAGGGCGACAGCATGTCGACGGCGAAGGCGTGAAACCCTTCAAGTGCGATCCGGCGCGCAATGTCCTTGATGTGCGGATTAAGGCCCCGGTTCTCGTGAATGACGATGATCGCCGGCGCGGGACCGACTTTCTTGAGCCGCGCGCCATAAGCGGTGACGAAGGGCAGATGCCGCGTCGGGATGACGCCGGCGTTCGGCGCGCCGTCGGCGACGATTTCTTCAGGCTCGATCAGGTCGACGATGCCGTCGGTGTCGAAGCGCGCGGTGAAGATATCAAGCCGGTTGTCGTCCTCCGCGATCACGGGCGCGGCGTGCGCGTAGTCATTGGCGAGGATCGGCAGCAACGCCGTCGCCGCCGCCGTCCCCCCGGCGACGCCCGCGAGCCGGTCGAGGAATTCGCGCCGGCTCAGCGCGCCATGGGTGAAGGCGTCATAAAGGTCGATGATCGGGCGGGTGATCCTGGGCGGCATCGGCAGACCCTGTCGCGGCGGCCGTTGTTCTATAGCGGCGTCCGGCGCGCGCGCCCAATCGCATCCTTGTCAGTGCGCGTGCGCAAAGCGGAACGCCGGCCGCGCACCGGCCTTCGCCCAGGCGCGTTCGTGGAAATTGTAAGCGACGGTCTGCACCAGCGGCTCGATCAGCCCGACCGCCAGCGCCGCCTGCCAGCTCCGGGTGACGGCGTAAGCGACCGCGACAGCGACGACGAGGTGCATGAGGCCATAGGTAAGGGTTTTGAGGGCGGGGCGGGGCATGGAGCGGGTTCCTTTCGTCCCAAGGGATATATGCTAATGCGACTTATTCGCAAGTGCTGAGGCGATCAACTGGGCGTGAAGGGGCGAGGGCTCAAGGGGGAATGGGCGCGATGAAACCCGCTTTCTTCGATTAGAGAGCTTCGTCATCAATATGCGCGAGGCCACATCACCGCTCATCCCCGCGAAAGCGGGGATCCGGACCCACAAGCGTCGAATCCCTTTTATCCTTGGTTCCCGCCTTCATCCTCAGCCTGTCGAAGGTCGCGGGGACGCGCGGGAAAATTTTCTTGATTTGATCCCGACCGACTCCAGCGAAACCAATTTCGTCGGCGGTGGAGATTGTCGGTCATCACTGACAGTGACGGGAGTTACCTTATGTTGAAACGCACAATGCACCCCGGCGTCATCCTCGCCGATGAGCTTGCCGAACTCGGCGTGACGCCTACCGCGTTCGCGCGTCAGATCGACGTGCCGCCGGGACGCATCAGTCAGATCATCGCGGGAAAGCGCGACATCAGCGCGGATTCGGCTCTTCGGTTCGGGCATTGGTTCGGCATGGCCCCGGCATTCTGGCTGAACTTGCAGCCGCAGCACGACCTCGCCGCCGCCGACCGCGAAAGCGGCGCGGCGGTCCGGCGCCTGCCGACGCGGGAAAACATGCCGGCTTCATCGCGCGGCCTGCCCCATTTCGCTCGCCAGGAGACCGCCAAGCATCGCACTTAACCCGGCCTTTCCGGTTCTTGCAGGAAAAGAGCTGAAGCGTTGCGTCGTCGTGCATTGCTTTTCCCTCTCCCGCAAACGGGAGGGGGTTGGACTCAGGATGAAAAGGGACCCCGATGGCGATCACACGGCGGCAGGCTTCAAGGCTGATCGGCGGCGGGACGTGCGCGGCGGGGCTTGCGCTGACCGGCTGCGGCGCGGGCTGGGGAACAGCGCACTTGCGCTTCAAGGTGATCGCGCGGGCGCAGCTTCCAGGCGCTGACTATGAAGGCTTCGCGGTCAACGAGATGCGCGCGACCTACACGCCCAACTCCCTCTCCCGCATGATGATGGGCCGGACGCTGAAAATGGAAGCGACGGTCGTCGATTTCGGCGGCAAGGCGGA
>CAZGXT010000053.1:0-16723 GCA_964529675.1 uncultured Caulobacterales bacterium | reverse complement strand
GGGGTCGAGCGGCGGCGGGTCGCCGTCGAGGCCGAGCCTTGCTGCGGCCTTCCGGAAGCGTTCGCTGATGAGCTTGGCGAAAACGCTTCGCGGCGCGCTCGCGCGCGACCATTCGACATCATAATCGCGCCCGCCATTCATGTCGCGAATATGGCGCATCACGCGGGCGGCGCGGTCGGGAAAGGCCGTTTCCAGCCATTCGCGGAAGAGCCCTGCGACTTCGAGCGGCAGGCGAATGACCGTATAGCCCGCCCAAAGCGCGCCTGCCTCCTTGGCGGCGGCGAGCAGGTCTTCAAGCTCGTGATCGTTGAGCCCCGGGATCATCGGCGCGGTCATCACGCCGACGGGGACGCCCGCCGCCGACAGCGCTTTCACGGCGGCTAAGCGGCGGGCGGGCGCTGAGGCGCGCGGCTCCATCGCGCGGGCGAGTTTCGGATCGAGCGTCGTGATCGACAGCATCGTGCGCACGATCCTTGCCTCCGCCATCGGCTGTAAGAGATCGAGGTCGCGGGTGACGAGCGCGGATTTCGTGAGCACCGAAACCGGATGATTGTATTTTGCGAGCGTTGTCAGCACGCCCCGCATGATCCGGAATTTTCGCTCAATCGGTTGATAGGGATCGGTGTTCGTGCCGATGGCGATGTGACGCGGCTTGTAATTTCTTGACGCCAGCTCCCGGTCAAGGAGGCTTGCGGCGCTCGGCTTGGCGAAGAGCTTCTTCTCGAAATCGAGCCCGGCGGAAAGTCCGTAATAGGCGTGCGTCGGCCGCGCGAAACAATAGATGCAGCCATGCTCGCAACCCCGATAGGGATTGATCGACCGGTCGAAGCCGACAAACGGACTTGAGAGATAGTTGATGATCGTGCGCGGCGTTTCCGTCGTGACGTCCGTCGCATTCGGCGCCGGCTCGTCCTCAAGGTCCCAGCCGTCATCAGCCGGCTCCCGGGCCAAGGGCTCATGGCGACCGGCCTTGTTTGAACGCGCGCCGCGTCCCCGGTCCCGCGGCGGGGCCTCGGCTGGCGGTCGGACCTTTCCAGGGCGGGGAAAGGGCGGGCCTTCGCCCCCGGAACCTGAAGAAGCGGCGCGCGTCATGGCTGGACGATAACGAAAAAAAAGAACAAAGAAAGAACAAGATTTCCCCACGCAATCGCGAACGCCGGGCGGCTTCCACGCGGGGGCGCGCGCGTTCTAGGGAGCGATGATGGATCAGCGCGCCCCAATCTCGGTGGTTATTCCGGCTCTCGACGCCGCCGGGGCGCTTGGAGCGACGCTTGCGGCATTGGCGCCGGCGGCGGTCGCCGGGCTCGTGCGCGAGGTCGTCGTCGCTGACGGCGGATCGACGGATGAAACGCGGGCGATCGCTGAAGCGGCCGGCGCGGCGGTGATCGTCATGGCGCCCGGCCGCGGCGCGCAGCTCGCTGCGGGCGCAAGACAGGCGCGCGGCGACTGGCTGCTGTTTCTCCACGCGGACACGGTGCTTGAGGCAGGCTGGGAGGAGGAGGCGGCGGCGTTCATGCGCGGCCCGCAAAACCACGCCGGCGTCTTCACGCTCGCCTTCGACTCCAAAGGCGCGGCTGCATCCCTTGTCACAGCCGGCGCGATGCTCCGTACACGGCTTTTCGGCGCGCCCTATGGCGATCAGGGGCTCCTGGTCTCGCGCTCGCTCTACGCCGCCGCCGGAGGATTTAGGCCGTTGCCGCTGATGGAGGATGTCGAGTTCGTCGATCGGCTGAAAAAGCACGGCCGCCTGACGGTCTTTCGTTCCCGCGCCGTGACGTCGGCGCGGCGTTATGAGCGCGACGGCTACGCCAAGCGCGTTCTGAAGAACCTGTGTTGCATCACCATGTATCGTCTAGGCGTCGCGCCGGAACGAATAGCGGCGTTCTATCAATGAGGGGCACGCTGATAATTTTTGTTAAGGCGCCGGTCGCCGGCCGCGTGAAGACGCGGCTTGCCAAATCGTTCGGCGCCGGGCGCGCGGCGGCGATCTACCGGCGCCTGACGGCGAACACCATTGCGAACGCGGCAAATGGTCCATGGAGAACAGTCCTAGCCGTCGATCCGGCGTCTGCGGCGCGCGGCCCGTCATCGATCTGGCCGTCGCGCCTTGCGCGAACCCTGCAAGGAACAGGCGATCTCGGCGAACGCATGCGACGCCTCATCGACGCCGCGCCGCCGGGGCCCGTCGTCATCATCGGATCCGACGCGCCGTTCCTTCGGTCGCGTGACATTCGGACCGCGTTCGCCGCGCTTTGCGGCGCCGACGCCGTGTTCGGACCGGCGGATGACGGCGGCTATTGGCTCATCGGGCTCGCGCGCCGGCGAGGCCGCGCGCCGCAATTCGAGGGCGTGCGGTGGTCAAGCGCGCACGCGCTGGCGGATACGATAATATCAATGCCTGATCATTGGCGGACCAGGCGCCTCGAATTCCTCGCCGACATCGACGACGGCGCGGACTTCGTCGCCGCCGGTCCGGGCGCGCTGATGCGGACGCCTGCCCCGCGCCCTCGCCGGACCTTGCATACGGGGTGACAATTACGAATGTCCCCGCCCGTGGCGGCGGCGACTTGACCATCGAATCGACGACCGGCGAGCATGCGGTGAAGCTCGCGGCCGGCGATCTCATTCTCTATGAGTCATCGACGATCCATCACGTCGCCCCCGTCACGCAGGGGGTCAGGCGGGCTGCGATTTTCTGGGTGCAAAGCCTTGTCCGCGACGCCGGGCGGCGGGCCGTGCTTTATGATCTCGATCAGGCCGTCCAGCGCCTGCGCGCCATCGATGCGGCCCATGGCGAAGTGCTGCCGCTGACTGCGGTCTATCACAATCTGTTGCGCAGGTGGGCCGATCCCTGACGCAGGCGCCGCGCCGAATTGCAGCGCGTCAGGCGATCGCCTAGAACTCGGCCTGCGCCGGTCGGACGCCGTCATGCGGCGTTGCTTCAGCGGCGCGCTCAAAACAGGAAAAAGCGCCATGGCGATCTTCACGCATGTTGTTCTTGGTACGAACGATCTTGAACGGTCAAAGAAATTCTACAGCGCCGCGCTCGGCGCGATCGGATTGAAGCCAATCGGGCCGCTCGGCCAAAACGGCTTCATGTGGGGCGACAAGGGCCCGGAGTTCATGGTCACGAAGCCGGCGAACGGCTTGCCCGCGACCTACGCCAATGGCGGCACGCTCAGCTTTGTCGCGCCCAATCGCAAGGCCGTGCATGCTTTCCACGAAGCGGGTCTTGCAAACGGCGGGACCTGCGAAGGAAAGCCCGGCCCCCGCAGCTTCACGCCTACCGCCTACGCCTCCTATCTTCGCGATCCGGACGGCAACAAGATCTGCACCTATTGCTTCGCGGCGGAGTGACGCCTGCAGCATCGCCCCTCTTCCGCGCGCGGAAGAGGGGACATTGCGGCTCGCGCTCCTCTTCAAGGCGGAATCCGCATGAGGATTGTGATTTCGGCCTCGCTCCTGCTTCTCGCCGCGGCGGCAGGCGGGTTCTTCTTCGTCATTCCGAAACGCGTCGACGCGGGCATGAACAAGATTGTTCCGCATGCGCCCAATGAGGTGAGCGCTGCGGCGGCGCGGCTTCACCAGGATCTCCGCCTCGCGGACCTCCATAATGACGCGCTGCTGTGGGACCGGGATTTCCTGAGCCGCAACAAGCGGGGCCACTCCGACGCGCCGCGCCTCACGGAAGGCCGCTTCAGGCTGATCGTCCTTTCATCGGTCACCAAAACGCCCAGGAATCTCAATTACACCGAGAACGACGCCTCGTCTGACACCATCACGGCGCTCGTTATCGCCCAGCGCTGGCCTTTGAAGACCTGGGGCAGTCTCGCCGAACGCGCGCTGCACCATGCCGCCCTCGCGGAGAGCGCTGCAAGGCGGTCGAACGGCGCTGTCGCCGTCGCCCGCACGAAGACGGAGCTGGAGGCCGCGGAAGCGGCTGGAGCGCTCGCGGTCATTCTGGCGACCGAGGGGGCCCATCCGCTTGAAGGCGACCTCGCCAATCTTGACCGCCTCTATGACGCCGGCTTCCGCATGCTGGGGCTCCAGCACTTCTTCGATAATGAGCTCGGCGGCTCCCTGCACGGGGTTTCGAACGCAGGGCTCACCGATTTCGGCCGCGCCGCCGTCATCGCCGCGGAGAAACGGGGCATGATCATCGACGTCGCCCACTCTTCAGAAGCGGTCGTGCGCGACGTGCTGGCGATCACGACATCGCCGCTCGTCGTGTCGCATACCGGCATGCGCGGCCATTGCGAAAACGACCGGAATTTCTCGGACGACCTGATGCGCGAAATCGCCGCCCGCGGCGGCCTTGTCGGGATCGGCTTCTGGGACGGCGCAGTGTGCGAGGCATCGCTCGGCTCGATCGCCGCCGCGATCGCCTACGCGATCGAGACGCTGGGCGTCGATCATGTAGCGCTCGGCTCTGATTTCGACGGCGCGACCACCGTTCCCTTCGATGCGGCGGAGGCGGCTTCCCTCACAAACGCGCTGCTCGACAAGCGTCTAGGCGAGGCTGACATTCGCGCGGTCATGGGCGAAAACGCCGCAAGATTTTTCAAGGACCATCTGCCCGCCGAATGAAGACAGAAGGGTATTCCGGGACGCCGCTCGCGAAGAAGCTTGGTTTCGCCGCCGGCCTTCGCGTCCATGTCTCGGGCGCGCCGGAGGGGTACTTCGATCTTGTCGGCGAAACGCCAGGCCTCATCTGGCGCCGGACGCCGGCCGCACAGCTCGACATTGCACACGTATTCTTTCGGGAACGCGCGAAACTCGAAAAGGCCTTGCCGGGGTTCATGAAGGCTATAGCGCCGGACGGAGCAATCTGGGTTTCCTGGCCGAAGCGCGCTTCGGGCGTCAAAACGACGATTACTGAAGACGGCATCCGCGAAATCGCCCTTCCGCTGGGTCTCGTCGACGTCAAAGTCTGTGCGGTGGACGCGGTCTGGTCCGGGCTGAAGCTGGTGATACGAAAGGACCTGCGCTCAAAATGCGCCCGAGCGCCGATGCAAAATATTGCAAAAAGAGCCCGCCTGTGAAATAAAATTGCGGTCTCTGGAATGCCGCCATGGTCCGCAATCGCACCCGTCTGCAAGATCTCGCCAAGCTCGCCGGCGTTTCGACGGCCACGATCAGCCGCGCGCTGAACGACCATCCCAACGTCAATCAGGAAACGAAGCGCCGTATCTGGCGCCTCGCGCAGGAAGAGAATTACACCTTCCGCCCGTCAATGCCGGCGATCCTGTCCGGCGCCGGCGCGCGGATCGTCATCGTGATCCCGATGCACACGGGGCGCGACGCCAAGTCATCCGATCCCTTCTATCTCGAACTGATCGGCGGCGTCGCCGAAGCCGCGCGCGAGATCAAATGCGATATCGCGATTTCGCATGTCGCGCCGCAAACCTATGAGGACCTGTCGCATCTCGTTGCGACGAACCGCGCCGACGGCATCATCTTTCTCGGACAGAGCTTCCTGCACGACCGGTTCAACCGGCTCGCCGAAGACGGCGGGCGCTTCATCGTCTGGGGCGCTGATCTTCCCGGCCAGAAATATTGTTCAATCGGCAGCGACAATGTCCGCGGCGGCGCCAAGGCGACAAGCCATCTCATCCGGCTGGGGCGCAAGCGCATCGCCTTTCTCGGCGATCTGGAAGGCCCGGAAATCTATCAGCGCTATCAAGGTTACCTCCAGGCGCTTGATGCTGCGAAGATCCCGTTCGACGACTCGCTCGTTTCGCCCGCGCATTTCGAACTTGAATCGGCGGAAGCCGCAGTCGACGCCATGCTCGCCCGCCGCCTCGATGTCGACGGCATCTTCGCGGCGAGCGACCTTATCGCCGTCGGATCGATCCGCGCGATCAAGCGGTCCGGGCGGCGCGTGCCGGAGGACGTCTCCGTCGTCGGCTATGACAACATCAGGCTCGCCCGCTATAATTCGCCGCCGCTGACGACGATATCGCAGGACATGGCGAAAGCCGGGCGGCTGATGGTCTCGAAGCTGCTCAATGCGCCCGATGTCGAGGCGATCCATTCCGAACGGCTGCCGACGGAACTGATCGTCAGAGAGTCCTGCGGACTGTAGCGGTTCGCGCCTTTTGCCCGGTGAGGGTTGCGATGAAGAAGATCAACATTCCCGCCGCTTTCGATCGCATCAGGGAACCCTGGTCGCCGCACATCGCGGCGCGCGTCAACGACCAGGAAGTGCGGCTTGCAAAGATCGAGGGCGCCTTCGACTGGCATCACCATGACGGCGTCGACGAGCTCTTCTTCGTCGTCAGAGGCCGCTTCGTGATGCGTTTCCGGGACCGCGATGTCGCGATGGAAGAAGGCGACCTCCTTGTCGTTCCGGCGAATGTCGAGCACATGCCCGTCGCCGCGGAGGAGTGCTGGGTCATGCTGGTCGAAAACGCGGGCACGCGGAATACGGGCGAGACGGTGACGGCTCGGACGAAAACGGATCTGCCGTCGCTCTGATCCGACGTTGTTAATCCGCAGTCCCGGCGGGAACGCCAGCGCATTCGCCGCCCGAAACTTCAAAGGCCGCGACGGTGCCGCTGACCTCATTCGTAACGAAAAGGAGCGGTGTCCGGCTTCCGCCCCGCGCCTCGACAAAGGTGAGGCCTTCGGGTGCAAGATCGGTGTCGAACGCCGTCTCGCCGACGCCGAAGTCGCGGCTGTTGACATAAGAGCAGAAGGCCGGAGCGTAAGGATCGGTGATGTCATAGATCATCACCCCGCCGATCCGCTCTAGACCGACGAAGGCAAGGCGTTGGCGGCCGATTGTTCCGACCGCGACGCCTTCGGGCTCAGGGCCCTTGTTGTCGCTGCGGTTGTCGAACGTGTTCGCCTCATTGTCGGCATTGAAGAATTCGGGGAACGCCGCGGCGGTCACGCGCTCGAACTCGTCGCCCGAATCGTAAACCTGCTCGCCCGTCGATTTGTAGATTGAGAACGAGCGGGCGCCATAAGAGAACAGGCGCTCATAGTCTCCGTCTCCGTCGTCGTCGCCTTCAATCGTCGATACGGTCAGACGGCCCAGATTGGCGTTCTGCCGCAGCGCCGCCGCATTCGGGAATGCAACCGGATCAAGCGCGAGACTGCCGACGCGGGCCGTTTCGCCCCGATCATCGCCTTCATTGGCGGTCACAATGAAGACTTCGCCGCGATCACGGAACGCTGCGATCGTATCGGGCTGATAGAGGCCGAAAACCGGCCAATTCGCGATGTTGATCGCGGAATCACGGTCGCTGGCGTCCAGTCCATTGCCCGGCAGGCTGTGGTCCTTGAAGCCGAGCCCGCGCACGGCCGTCACTTTGCAAGAGCGAATATCGATCTCAGCGATCGCATTGGCTTCCTGCAGCGCCGCATAGGCGAACCGTCCGAGGAGAACGCCGGTTACATATTCCGGCTCGAAGTCGGTTGCGGGCGATTGCCCGGGGAAGAGGCGGGTCGATTCATCCAGGTCTCCCGCCGCAATGCCCGAAAAGTCCGCCGTGCACGTGCGCGGACGCCCCGACTGAATGCGATCGACGATGGTGATGGACCCCGGCGGATCAATACCGTCGGTGGGCTCGCCCTCATTGGCGACGAGCGCGAGCGTCCCGCCGTTGAGCAAAGTCACCTGATCGGGCAGGAACCCGACCTCGACTGCGGACCGGAATACGCCGCCGAGCGTGTAGAAGCGAACTTCGCCAGGGCTTGCGCCCCCATCACGATCGACGCTGACCGCCACTGTCAATCCCTCGACCTGGACGTGCGTCGGAGCACCGCCGACGGCGATCGAGGTGAGAAAAACCGGCGACGCAGGGTTCGACATGTCAATGATATCGAGGGTCTCGGACGCGCCGTTGGTGACGTAAAGACGCCGGCCGATCGGATCGAAGGCGCTGATTTCCGCGCCGCCTTCGAGACCGCTTTCGTAGCGCCCGATGAAGTTTATGGTCGCCTGCGCGGCGGCGGACGTTGCTGTCGCCGAGATAACGGAAAGGATGGAGGCGGCGAGAAGGAGGCGGTTTGTCATGGGGATCCTTGTTGATCGGAATTACACGCCGCCCTTGGGGGGCAATGCACGGCGGGAGACGAACCTCTCGCCGCTAATAGGCTGCTTCAGCGACAGTTTATTGACGGACCGTGTGCGTCACGCGGGCAGTGTGCGGGCGCGGATATTTGGTCAGCCGTTCGGCCCGGTCGGCGAAACGATCCTCTCTCGCGGATCGCGCGCCTATGGTGACAGGGTTTCGGCCATGCGCCACGCATAGGCGCCTCCGAACCCCGGCGGCGATTACATCTGCGATGATTATCTCCAGCGGCCGCCTTCGCCGAGACGTTTGAAAGCGCGCGGGCGCCTCAAATCTCGAACACCGCCAACGACTGCCCCAGCGGGGTGACGCTCTCGATTTTCCGTACCCGGAATTCACTACGCCGCGCCCAGTCCGTGATCGTATCGACCGAGTGCCCGACATTCGGCGCGAACAGAGTCCGTCGCAGCAGCTTCTTTCGCCAGTCCTGCTTCAGCATCCGGTCGTAGGCGGCCACCTTGGGATCGAGGAAGGAAAAAATCGCGACGCCGCCCGGCGCCAACACCCGGCGCATCTCGCGGAGATAATCGAGGCAGGCCGCATCAGGGAGATGAGTGAAGAGCGAGAAAGCGACGCACGCTGTGGCGGCCTTGTCTTCGCAAGGGATCGCAGAGCGAGACACAAGCTCGAAACGCCAGTCCGGCCGCCCCGCCTGCTGGCGCGCGAAGTCAAGGAGCTCCGGCACCACGTCAATGCCGAGATAGCGCAGCCGGGGATGCCCTTTCAGTTGCGCGGCGAGCCGCCCCGCCCCGCAGCCGACATCGACGACATAGCCGTCGTCGGCGAGCCCCTGAGAGAACAGGATATCGCGCTCGGCCTTGCCGAATTTCTCAAAATCGCCGCCGACCGAGGCTTCAAACGCGCGCGCGCGATCGCCCTTCAAAAGCCGCTGGAAGAGGACGGCCCTGCGATAGTCCGAACCATAACCGCCGATAAGGGACATCATCCATCGCTCGAAGCTTGATCTCTTCTCGCAAGCGCCGCCGACACCGTCAATCGCAGCGCGGCGCGCATACGCGGCCGCCGGCTCGCGCGATCTTGCGTTGCGCGTGAGGTCGCCGCGCCCTAGGCGATAGTCGAATACAGAGGAGAAGAAAGGCATGATATTTCGCTTGTCCCGCGCGGCGATCGCGTCGCTGGCGCTCGGCGTCGCATTTTCGATGACCGCAGCGTTCTCGCCGGTCGCCGCCCAGTCGGCGGAACGGGTGCTGGCGACGGGAACCTGGACGAAAAAATCCTACGCCAGCGCCGGAACCTGGACGATCGTCGAGCGAGACGGCGAGACTGTCGTCCGCCTGTCGGCGGATTTTCGCACTCAGAATGCGCCGGATCTGAAGCTCTTCCTTTCGCCGCTCGCCGCCGAGGCGCTCACGGGAAAGAACGCTACGGACGGCGCGCTGCTGATCGCTCCCCTCACGTCAAGCCGGGGCGCGCAGGAATATTCGCTGCCGGAGGGCGCGGACTTGTCCAAGTTCACGACCATCATCATCCATTGCGAAGCCTTCTCGAAATTGTGGAGCGTCGCCGAGCTCTAGGTGGAGCGGCGCGTTCTCGGTTTTCCGTAACCTGATCTAAATCAGAACGCCGCCGAAAGCGTCACGGCGCCGAAATCCTGCGCGTCAGGCTCGCTGTCGTACTCTTTCGTCCGCAACACGTGATTATAGCCGAGGGACACGCGCTTGGCGCGGAGCGCAAACCCGACCTCGATCTCGCCGACGACCGGCTTCTTTCCGACCGAAAGGCTGTCGCGAAAGCTGTTGCCGTCAAGGAAAATGTTCTGCGCGACGGCGCGCACCTGACCGCCGACATACGCCTGCCAGGAATAACCCTCGCGTCCATGGGCGCCGGCGGCGGGTCTCGCCGGGCTGACGCGCGCGGGCAGGCCGTCGCTCCGCAAATTGCTCCCGATACGGAAGATTGCGCCGGCGCGCGCTTCCGTCAGCACGTTGCCGAGGCTCACGCCCGCATGCGGGCTTAACTCGGCGTGGTCGCCGAGGCCGGCGCGCCACCGGCGATCGAAAGAAACGACAAGCCCCGGCTCATTCCTGAGCTGATTGTCCCACCCCGCCGGATCGACGAAATCGAACGTGCGATGCAGCGTCCGCTGCGCATCCTCCGCGAGCGAAGCCGGACCTACGACGCCTGCCGTTATCCTCAGGATGTCGGTCGCGCCGCTGCGTCTTTCGACGACGGACTGCGTTTCGAGATAGAGCCAGCCGGCATAGGGCCGCTGATCGGGAAGCGGCGCCGCGGCGCGAATGGTTTCGGGCGTGAAGATGCTTTGCCCGGCGCCGACCCCGTATCGCACGGTTGCGCCATCGCCAGCCCGCAGCAGATACCGCGCGAGCCGCTCGCCCTTGCCCTCGGCGGACACCCATTGGTGTTTGATCCCGTTGGTGTAGCGATTGTCCGTTCCCCCGAACCAGTCATTTTCAAAAACAATCGAATAGACCGGAGGCGCAGGCTCAGCCGCGGCGGCCGGGGCGGCGGCAGAAACAGCAAGGGAGGCGATGGCAAGGCGCATGATTTTCATCTCCTGAGGCATGCGCCGGAATTCTTTCGGCTTCGTGACTGGCCCAGCCGCGCGCCGCTAGTTGCCGCGCCCGCCATGCGCGGTTATGAGCCCTATCTCCTTCGCGACCGCAACAGACCCAATCATGGCCATTCTCATCGACAAGTCGACCCGCGTGATCTGCCAGGGCCTGACCGGCAGCCAAGGCACCTTCCATACCGAACAGGCGATCGCTTACGGCACGCGCATGACCGCCGGCGTGACGCCGGGGAAGGGGGGCTCCGTCTGGGAAGGGGCGGGGTCGGCGAAGGGCAGGACGCTGCCGGTATGTGACACGGTCGCCGAGGCGAAGGCGAGATACGGCGCTGACGCGAGCGTCATCTACGTGCCGCCGGCCTTCGCCGCCGATTCGATCCTTGAAGCGGTTTCAGCGGAAGTGCCGCTCATCATCTGCATCACCGAGGGCATTCCGGTGCTCGACATGGTCAAGGTGAAGCGAGCGCTCGACGGCTCAAAGTCGCGCCTTGTCGGCCCAAACTGCCCGGGCGTCATTACGCCCGGCGAGTGCAAGATCGGCATCATGCCCGGCCACATTCATCGCGACGGCCATGTCGGGATTGTGTCGCGCTCGGGCACGCTGACTTATGAGGCGGTTCACCAGACGACGATGGCGGGCCTTGGTCAGTCGACTTGCGTCGGCATTGGCGGCGACCCGGTGAAAGGCACGGACTTCATCGACGTCCTTGAGATGTTCCTCGCCGACGATGACACCCACTCGATCATCATGATCGGCGAAATCGGCGGATCGGCGGAGGCCGACGCTGCGGCGTTTCTCGCCGAAAACAGGGTCAAAAAGCCGACCGTCGGCTTCATCGCGGGCGTCACCGCCCCGCCGGGCCGGCGAATGGGCCATGCCGGCGCGTTGGTGTCAGGCGCGAACGATACGGCGGCCGCCAAGATCGAGGCCATGAATCGGGCGGGCATCGCAGTGGCGCCGACGCCGGCGGCGATGGGCCGGACACTGGTCGAAATACTCAAGAAATGATCGATCGTGGGCCCCTGCCAAGCCTGCTGGCCATTGAATCGTAACGCGGCTGTCGTAAGTACACTTTGATCCTATCCCGCGGGTCCGGCTGCAGTCGGGCGCGCAAGAAGCCGGACTTCATCAATGCCCAAAGACGGCGACGTCCCTGACAGCGGGACCGCGACACCCCCCCTCGCCAGCGAAAAGGGGAGCTTTCCTTCCGGCGCCAGCGCGCAATTCATGGAAGCGCACTACGCGCGCTTTCTTCGCGATCCCGCCTCAGTCGGCGAGGATTGGCGTCAGTTCTTCGAGAGCCTTGGAGACTCTCTGGCGCCGAAGGGGCCGAGCTGGGCGCGCGCGGACTGGCCGCCGAAGGCCAATGGTGAACTGACCGCGGCGCTCGACGGCGACTGGCCGGTCGTGGAGAAGGCGGTCGCGGCGAAGATCGAGGCGCGCAAGCCCGGCGCCGACGCAGCGACAGTCCGGCGCGAAACGCGCGACTCTTTGAGCGCGCTGATGCTCATCCGCGCCTATCGCATTCGCGGACATCTGATCGCCGACCTCGACCCGCTGAAGCAGACGAAATCAAAGCTTCACCCCGAACTCGATCCTGCGACCTACGGCTTTTCCGAAGCCGACATGGACCGGCCGATCTATATCGACCACGTGCTCGGCCTCGAAACGGCGACGCTGCGCGAAATCCTCGAAATTCTGAAGCGGACTTATTGCGGCACGTTCGCCGTCGAGTTCATGCACATTTCCGATCCCGAGCAGAAATCGTGGATCCAGCAGCGCATCGAAGGCAAGGACAAGGAAATCCAGTTCACGCAGGAAGGCAAACGCGCCATCCTCATGAAGCTGATCGAAGCCGAAGGCTTCGAGAATTTTCTGCATACGAAGTATACGGGCACGAAGCGCTTCGGCCTTGACGGCGGCGAGGCGATGGTTCCGGCTCTTGAGCAGATGATCAAGCGCGGCGGCGCGCTCGGGGTCAAGGAGATCGTCATCGGCATGCCGCATCGCGGCCGCCTCAACGTGCTCGCCGCCGTGATGGGCAAGCCGTACTTCCAGATCTTTCATGAATTTTCCGGCGGCTCAATCACCCCGGAAGAAGTCGGCGGGTCGGGCGACGTCAAATATCACCTCGGCGCCTCCTCCGACCGAGAATTCGACGGGAACAAGGTGCATCTGTCGCTGACGGCGAACCCGTCGCACCTCGAAGCCGTCGATCCTGTGGTGCTGGGCAAGGCGCGCTCGAAGCAGGACCGCGTCGAAGCGGGCGCCATAGAGACGCCGCGCACGCATGTCATGCCCCTGCTGCTGCACGGCGACGCGGCCTTCGCCGGGCAAGGCGTCGTCGCCGAATGCCTCGGATTTTCGGGCCTTAAAGGCTATCGCGCGGGCGGCGCGATCCATTTCATCGTCAACAACCAGATCGGCTTCACGACCGCGCCGAAGTTCTCGCGTTCCTCGCCCTATCCATCCGACGTCGCGAAGATGGTGCAGGCGCCGATCTTCCATGTGAACGGCGACGATCCGGAGGCTGTCGTTTACGCGGCGAAGGTCGCGACGGAGTTCCGGCAAAAGTTCGGCCTCGACGTCGTGGTCGACATGTTCTGCTATCGCCGCTTCGGACATAATGAGGGCGATGAGCCGAGCTTCACCCAGCCGGTGATGTACCGGAAAATCCGCGCGCACAAAACGACGCGCGAGCTTTATGCGGCCCGTCTCGAAGCAGAAGGCGTCATTGAGCCGGGCTACGCCGAGGCCGAGCGTCAGCGCTTCAAGAAGCGGCTCGAAGATGAATTCGACGCGGCGAAGGGGTTCAAGCCGAACAAGGCGGATTGGCTTGACGGGCAATGGTCGGGCTTCGTGCCGCCGATGGACGACGATCGTCGCGGCGACACCGCAGTCGATATCGCGACGCTGAAGAAGATCGGCGAGCGCATCACGTCCTTTCCCGACGGATTCAAGATTCACAAGACCTTGCAGCGCGTGCTCGACGAGCGCCGGTCAAGCGTCGTCGACAAGGGCGCCGACATCGACTGGGCGACGGCCGAAGCTCTGGCCTTCGGCTCTCTCGTTCTTGACGGCTTCGGGGTGCGCCTTTCCGGTCAGGACAGCCGCCGCGGCACCTTCTCACAGCGCCATGCGGTTTTCATCGACCAGGAGACCGAGAAGACCTTCACGCCGCTCAATCACCTGAAGGGCGCCAAGACGACGTTCGAGGTGCACGATTCCTCGCTTTCGGAATTCGCGGTTCTCGGTTTTGAATACGGCTACTCGCTCGCCAATCCGAAATTCCTGGTGCTGTGGGAGGCGCAGTTCGGCGATTTTGCAAACGGCGCGCAGGTCATTTTCGACCAGTTCCTGTCATCAGGCGAAAGAAAATGGCTGCGGATGTCCGGCCTCGTCTGCCTCTTGCCGCACGGCTATGAAGGTCAGGGTCCTGAACATTCCTCGGCGCGGCTCGAGCGCTTCCTGCAGCTCTGCGCACAGGACAACATGCAGGTCGCGAACTGCACGACGCCGGCGAACTATTTCCATATTCTGCGGCGCCAGATGCGGCGCAATTTCAGGAAGCCCCTGATCCTGATGACGCCGAAATCGCTGCTGCGCCATAAGCGCGCCGTGTCGACGCTGAAGGAAATGGGTCCGGGATCGTCCTTTCACCGCGTTCTCTGGGACGACGCGGAGACGCGCCCCGGATCGACGGTCAGTCTCGTCGGCGACGACAAGATCCGCCGCGTGATTTTGTGCTCCGGCAAGGTCTATTACGACCTCCTCGAGGAACGCGAGAAACGCGGAATCGACGACGTTTATCTGCTGCGTGTCGAACACTTCTATCCCTATCCGGCGCAGTCGCTCATCACCGAGCTGAAGCGGTTCACGCGCGCCGACATGGTCTGGTGCCAGGAAGAACCGAAAAACATGGGCGCCTGGTTTTTCATGGACCCCAATCTTGAATGGACCCTTGGGCAAGTGGGCGCGAAGATAAAGCGCGCCCGCTATGTCGGGCGCCCGGCCGCCGCCTCTCCCGCCACTGGCCTCATGAGCCGCCACAAGCAGGAGCTTGAAGATTTTCTGAATGAAGCTTTTGCTTGAGCGCGCAGACCGCAGTTCGTAGTACGTCCGCGGCGCTCGAGCCGCGTCTTTTCCGGAGCAGCCCCACCGATGCCCACTGAAATTCGCGTGCCCACTCTCGGCGAGTCCGTCACTGAGGCGACGGTTGGACGCTGGCTGAAAAACGTCGGCGACGCCGTCGCGGCGGACGAGCCGCTCGTAGAACTGGAGACGGACAAAGTGTCTGTCGAGGTTCCAGCGCCCGCCGCCGGCGTGCTCGCCGAAATCGCCGCGAAAGCGGGCGACACGGTCGGGCTAGACGCCGTGCTTGGAAAAATCGGCGAGAGCAACGGCGCCGCCAAGCCCGCTGCAAAGGCGGAAAAGCCGGCGGCGAAAGCGGAAGCGGCAAAACCCGCCGCCGCTGTGAAAACGGACGCGCCGCTGTCGCCCGCCCCGCGCCGGGTCGCCGCGGAATCCGGCGTCGATGTGTCGGCGGTCAAGGGAACCGGCAAGGACGGCCGCGTGACGAAGGGCGATGTCCTCGAAGCCGCCGCTGCGCCGAAAGCGAAGGCCCCGGAGGCGCCGCGCGAGCCGCGCGAGACCGGACCGCGCGAGGAACGGGTGCGGATGACGCGCCTTCGCCAGACGATCGCCCGGCGCCTGAAAGAGGCGCAGGAAAATGCGGCGATGCTGACGACGTTCAACGACGTCGACATGACGGCGGTGATGGCGCTCAGAAGTCAGTACAAGGATTTGTTCGAGAAGAAGCACGGCGTCAAGCTCGGCTTCATGTCCGTCTTCGTGAAGGCCTGCGTCCACGCGCTGAAAGAAATTCCCGACGTCAACGCCGAAATCGACGGCGAGGACGTCATCTACAAGAACCATTACGACATCGGCATAGCCGTCGGCACGGATAGGGGCCTCGTCGTGCCCGTGCTGCGCGACGCCGATCATCTGTCGTTGGCCGAGATTGAGAAGGCGATCGCCGATTTCGGCCGCCGCGCCCGCGACGGTCAGCTGAAGCTGGAAGAGATGCAGGGCGGCACGTTCACGATCACCAATGGCGGTGTTTACGGGTCCCTCATGTCGACGCCGATCCTCAACCCGCCGCAGTCGGGTGTTCTCGGCATGCACCGCATTGAGGAACGTCCCGTGGTCCGGGCGGGGCAGGTCGTGGTCCGCCCGATGATGTATCTCGCGCTGTCTTACGATCACCGCATCGTCGACGGCAAAGGCGCCGTCACCTTCCTCGTGCGCGTCAAGGAAAACCTTGAAGACCCGCAGCGCTTGATGCTGGATCTTTGATCGCCGATGGAGGAGCCGCCCGCAATCGAAGCGCCGCCTGACGCGCGGAAATCCCAACGCGACTGGTTCGGCATCGTCGTCAGCCTCGCCGCGCTTGTCACGTCCGTGGTCTCGATCGCGCTCGCCGTTCAGAATTCGAATTCCATGAATCGCCTCGTTCAGGCGAATTCGTGGCCGTACCTCCAGTTCACGACCGGCAATGTCGCCGGCGACGGGTCGCGGGAGATTGACGCCACGCTGACGAACGCCGGCATCGGCCCGCTAAGAATCGAATCGTTCGTCGTCGCCTATGAAGGCGAAGAAGCGGCGAACGCCCTTGATCTTCTCCGCGCCTGTTGCCTCGCCAAGGACGTCGTCATCGACAGCGGGGAGAGTTTCGCGGCGGCGGTCGGAGAAATCGTGACGGGCGGCCCGACCGGCGTCGTGCTGGGGCCCGGCGACAAGGTAAACGTCTTTCGGCTTCCGCTCGAAGGCGCGAACCAGGAAGTCTGGCGAAAGCTCGACAGCGCGCGGTTCAAGGCGAAGTATCGCGCCTGCTACTGCTCGGTCTTCGACGAATGCTGGAGCACGGATTTTGAGAACGCCCGCCGCAGCCCGGTGAAATCCTGCAAGCCCGAGGCGAACAGCTGGGCCGGCTGACGCTTCGGCTGCGCGACTGGAAGAAAGTGACAAGAATGGCGGATTACGACCTCCTCATCATCGGCGCCGGCCCTGGCGGCTATAACGCGGCGATCCGCG
>CAZGXT010000052.1:0-16808 GCA_964529675.1 uncultured Caulobacterales bacterium | reverse complement strand
AGCGCGGCGACGAGCGCGGCGAGAATCGGACGGCGGCGGGCGGTCATCGGCGAGAGCGCTCCGGTAAAGGCGCGCCACTATCGCGGGCGAAGCTATCCAAAGGCTGAACGAATCGCCGCCGTTAACCCGGGCGCCGGCCGTTGGGGCGCTTGCCCTTTTCGGGCGAACGGTTGCAAGCAGGCGTCACTGTCCAATTTTCGGGCAACAGATGGCGGCGGCTTCAGGCGTGAACTCCCTTCTGGCGAACTGGCGCGATGTGCTGGCGGATTCGGTCCGCAGCGACGGACCGGACCTGTCCATGCGTCAATGGGCGATCCTCCTCACGGTCTATCTCAATCAGGGCCCGCATACCGTGCGGGCGCTGGCGCGCGATCTCGGCGTTCCGAAGCCCGCCATCAGCCGCGCGCTCGACGCCCTCTCGATTCTCGGCTTCGTGCGGCGCGTGCGCGATGAAACCGACCGGCGCATCGTGCTTGTCCAGAAGACGCCGGAGGGGTCGATCTATCTTGACGGTTTTGCGCGGCTTGTTTCCGAACGCATGCGCGGGCCGATGATGGGCGCTGCCGCCTACGGCTGACCGAGCCGCGGCGCGGACGCAATCCTGACGCCCGCGAGCGTCGTTTCACCGCTTTTGAATTCAACCGGCGCGCTGAGACGCCCGCCGCCTGCCGCGGCGAGCAGCGCAAGGCCCGCTTCGACCGTGCGCGCCTTGTCGGGCTTCACCGCGCCAAGGATCGTCAGCGCCTCCATCAGCGCGGCGGGATTTTCTATCGCGGCGTCGAGCCGGCCGGCGGCGAAACCCTCGTCGTCGCGGGCGAGCGCGCCAGAAAGGCGGAGCCGAGCGGCGCCGATCTCCCCGTCGAGCGCGTGAATGGTGAGCGCAAGCGGCTTCTCAGCCGCCGTCAGCGCGCCGTCGAGGCGCGCGAGCCTCGTTTCTCCCCGCGCGTTATTGAGGTCAGCGTCAAGCACGCGAAAGCTGACCTTGTAGGCGCCCGCCGCATCCGGGGCGACATTGATGACGCCGCGCCCGGTTTTGACCGACATGTCGCCGTTGACGCCGTCAAGGCTCGCCGCCTCCGCCTTGAACAGCCAGCCGCCGTCCACCTGTTCGAGGCTCGCGCGCGCGCCCTCCGTCCGGATCGCCCAGACCCCCGAGGGCGTCTGAAGGCGAAGGGATGGCGACGCAGAAAAGACGATGCGGCGCAGATCGAAGGGCGAGGCGTGGAGATAAATCGTCTCCGCATCGAACCGGTATTTTCCGCGTGCGATTGAAAACGCGTCCGCCTCGCCGCGGAGAAAAAACGGAAAGCCCCGCGCGCGCATCGGCGCATAGGCGACCTCGCCGCCGGCGGCCGCCTCGTCCGCCGCGAAGTCGGCAAGCGCCGCGCGCATCGCCTCGGCGCCTGCGCGCCAGACGGCGTACCAGACAAGCAGGAAAACGCCTGCGAAAAGAAAAGGCGCAAAAAGGAGCCAACGTCCGCGCGCGATCATGCCGGCGCCGTCTCAAGCGCGCCGCCGAGGGCTGCCTCCAGGCGCGCCATGAAGTCCCGTCGCGACAGGCCCGGCGGAATGGCGGGCAGTATTCTCAGGGTGATGACGCCGGGATTTTTCAACACGCCCGGATGGCGCCAGAAAAGGCCCGAATCATGGACGGCGGGCGTCACCGGCGCATTCGCGAAGAGATAGACGCCGGCGATGCCCGGCAGAAGCGGCAGGAGCCCGCCCGGCGGGCCGCGCGTTCCTTCCGGAAAGATGACGATCTGGTCGCCTTTGGCGAGGCGCTTGTCCGTTTCCTGGCGTAGCGCCCTGATCGCCTTTGCGCCCGCGTCGCGATCGATCATCACGCCGGTGGCGCGCGCCCACCAGCCGTAAATCGGGATGGTGAGGAGTTCCTTTTTGAAGACCATCACCGGGCGTTCAAGAATGGCGTAGAGCGCCACCGTCTCCCACATCGATTGGTGATTGGCGGCGACGATCGCCGCGCCCGTGGGAAGATGTTCCGCGCCCAGGATGCGATGGCTGACGCCGCAGACCAGTTTCAGCGCGGCGAGCGCGACATGGGCCCAAATCTTGATCACCGCGCGCGCGGCCTCCGGCCCGAGCAGCACCGCCGGAAGGCAGAGGATCCCCATCACCCCGGTGAGGAGCGCAAGAAACAGCGTGAAAACATAAGCGCGGACCGCGTTCATGGGGTGCAAGACGGCGGGCTCAAGTGAGCATCGTCTTGACGCGTGCGTAGAGGAACTTCGTGTACTCGGCGCCGACCCGCCGCCAGGCCGCGACGCTCTGCGGACGCCCGTGAGGTCCGATCAGGCCCGAGGCCACCGCAAAAGGCGTGATCGCGAGGTCCGGCAGGCGCTCCTGCGCCTCGACGAGCGCGCGCGGCATATGGAATTCCGATGTCACAAGGATAAGCGACCGAAATCCGTTCGCGCGCGCCCATGCGTCAAGCTCTGTCGCATTGCCGGTCGTCGTCTGCGCCTGAAGCCCGAGATCGACGCAGCAATCAAAGAGCGCCTGGTCGCCGGGCCAGAGCGCGGCGAGTTCAGGCCGCGTCACCTCAGGATTGACCCCCGAGATCAGGAGACGCTTGCCGGCGCCGTCGCTCAGCAGCGTCATCGCCGCCGTCACGCGCTCGCCGTTCCTGCCGGTGAATACGACGACGCCGTCCGCGCGCGGCGCAGCGCCGTTCGCGGGCGCCGGCAACTCAGCGACAAATACAAGCAGGCCGGCGGCCCACGCGAGCGCCGCGATCAGCAAGAGATAAAAGATCCGCTGCAAGTTCTGTCGTCTCCGGCCCCGCCTGCCGGGCAGAATAGCCTTTGACGGTCAAGCCGGTCCAGCCGGTCAATAGGTCTCGCCGAGCGTTTTCAACACGGTCAGGCGCGCCGACACCGCCGTCACCAGACAAATCGCGATCGGCACCAGCAACATCGGCAGCGCGAGCCCGTAACCGAGTTCAAGGCCCGGAAGGAGATCGCCGTCCGCGCCCCTCGGCCGTGTCGCCATCGCGAACAGGCCGATGAAGAAATAGGCGATAACGAGGCCGATGAGCGCGCCGCGAAGCCCGATGACCGTATAGCGGCGCTGCACTTGGCCGGCGATATAACGGTCGGTCGCGCCGACAAGGTGCAGCAGCGACACGACCTCCGCGTTGGCCGCGAGCCCTGCGCGGCTGGCGAAAATCGCAATCGCGCAGGCCGCGCCCATGATCAGCGCAAAGATCGCGAAGGCGAGGAGCTGGCCCGAGCGCGCCGCAGAGGCAAGGCGTGCGTTCCAGTCGCCATGATCGTCAAGCACGATCCCAGGCGCGGCTGCTGCGAGCTTTTCGGAAAGAGCGGCGAGATCGCGGCGGCCCGCCTCTGTCAGTTTCAGTTCAATGAGCGCCGGCACGTTCAGCGAGTCGGCGTTGCCCTTGCCGAGCCAGGGTTCGAGGAGCTTGCCCGCGTCCTTCGATGAAATCACCGTGTACGAAACAACCTCCGGCGCGCCGGCGAGGATCTGCGTCGCGCTGGCGGTGCGCGCGTCGATTTCTGAGATATCGGCGCCTTTGACCTGCACCGTCACCGAAGCCTTTAGATCAGTCGTCCAGTCGCGCGCCGCCGACGCCGTCAGAATGAAGGCGGCGAGCGCGATGCAGGCGAGCGAGGAGATGACCGCAATGACCGCGGTCAGCGGCGCGCCGCTCGACCCCGTTTCCGGAAGCAGCGGCGAGCGCCCCGGTTTCGGCGCCGGCGAGGGACCGGAGGCGGATGCGCGCCGGCCGGCGACGAGCCCTCCCCGCCGCGGCTCCTCGATGGCGCCGCCGATGCCGGAAACCGAACTCATCCCGCCGCTCCCCGCACGGGCTCCTTGATCGGCCCCATGTCGTGGATGCGACCGCCTTCGAGCCGCAAGGTTTTCTTGCCGAGCGCCCTGACGAGTTCAAGGTCATGCGTCGCCACGATCACGGCGGCGCCGAGTTTGTTAAGCTCGATGAACAATTTCATAATCTTCTCGCCCATCAGCGGATCGACGTTGCCGGTGGGCTCGTCGGCGAGGATGAGATCGGGCTTCGACACCAGCGCGCGCGCAAGCGCAACGCGTTGTTTTTCGCCGCCGGACAGGGTTTGCGGTTTGGCGTCCAGCCTTGAGCCGAGACCGACCCAGTTTAAGAGTTCCCTTACATCTTCCTTATACTGGTTATGATTAACGCCTGCGACTTTCATGGGCAGCGCAACGTTCTCGAAGGCGGTAAGATGATCGAGAAGGCGGAACTCCTGAAAGACGACGCCGATGCGTCGCCTGAGAGGAGGAAGCGCCTCGCGCAGGGCCGCCGTCGCATCTTCGCCGAACAAGGTGATTCGTCCCCGGGTCGGCCTCAGCCCCAGATAAATCAGCTTCAGGAACGAGGTCTTGCCCGCGCCCGACGGGCCGGTGAGAAACCGGAATTCGCCCTCGCCGAGACCGAAATCGAGATCGCGGAGGCATTCTTCGCCGCCGTCATAGGCGAGACCGACGCCTTCGAATTTGACGATCACGACGCCTCGCTGTCCGCTCCGACCGCTCCATGCATGGGAACGGCCCCTGAGCCAAGCCATGATTCCCGTCTGCCATGATAATCACCTGCCCCGCCTGCGCCACGCGTTACGATGTCGATGACGGCCGGTTTCAACCGGAGGGCAGGTCGGTACGCTGCTCTGAATGCGCCGAAAGCTGGTTCGTGCCGGCGCCGACCCCTGTTGAAAATCTGATGGCGTTGAAGCCAACAGCGCGAAAGCCTGATGAATCGCGCGACGAGCCGGCGCCGCGCCGCGACAGCCGCATCCGCTATGACGACGCCTATGAGGAGGAAGTCGACGAACCCCTGTTCGCCGCAGCTGCGACAAGGCCCGGGCGTCCGATTGAGCCCGAACCGCGCCGCGATCCGCTCGTCGGCAAGTCCGCCCGCGACTTCGGCGGCGACAAAGACGGCGAAGACAATGATGGGACCAACACGCGCAGACGCGCAGCCCCGCGCGAGGAGGAACCCGCCGGTCGCCGCGAAAGCCGCCGCCGCGACGCCGCCGATGGCGGCGAAAATCCCGGCGGGCCGCGCGCGCGCCGCAGCGCCAAGGTCGTCGACGCCGATTTTGAGGACATTGAGGGAGAACAGGACCGTCGCGAGGCCGCGCCGCTCGGCCGCGGGTTCGGCCGCAGGCTTCTCGACGAGCGCAAGGATCGCAGAGCGACCGCGCTCGCGCGCTATGAGGATCTTGAGCCTATCGCGGAGCGCGTCTTCAACGAAGAATTCTTCGCAGCGCTCCGTGTACAGCCGAAAGAGCTTGAACGTGCGATTCGCAAGGCGCGCCGCCGCGCCGAAGCGCGCGACAAGAACAGGCTGACGCCGCTGCGTGCGCTTGGATGGTCGACCTTCGTCGGCGCCATCGCCGCAGCCGGCTTCATCGCTTACGCCTTTCGCAACGATATCGTCGCGATGTTTCCAAGCGCGCTCGGCGCCTATCAGGCGATCGGCATCGAGGCGCGCCCCTTCGGCCTTGAGATCGAGGGCGTGACGCACCGCGTCGCGATGTCGCCGGAAGGACCGGTCATCGAAATCCTCGGGCGCCTCAGGAACGCCGGCGGCGACGCCGTTTCCACGCCAATGCTGCAGGCCGAGGCCGTCGGCGCGGACGGAAAAATCCTGTCTCGCTGGACCTTTTCCGCCCGCGAAGGCGCGCTAGGACCGGGCGAGAGCGCAGAATTCTCGACGCGCACCGCCGCGCCGGACGGCGTCAGCGAAGTCCTTCTCTCCTTCGCGCCGGCCGAAGGCGTCAAAGTCAGCGTCGAACAGATTCTAAGGTCTGCTTCCCCCGAGTAGCCGTCGGTCCAGTCGGCGGGGCCGATCGGCCCTCCCCCGAAAGCCTTGTTGCCTTTCGCGCGCGAGCCGCTATTGCGCTCGGCCATGCGCATTCTCCATTCAGAGCAGGCGGTCGCCGATCGCATCGACGCAATCGCCGCCGACATCGTGAAGGTTTACGGCGGCGACTTCCTGATGGCGCCGGTGCTGACGGGCGCGTTCATTTTCGCGGCCGACCTCGTGCGCGCGCTCAACAGGCTCGGCGCCGATCCGCTCGTCGATTTCGTGCAGCTGTCGAGTTACGGCGGGGCGCGCGCCTCCTCCGGCGTCGTCAAACTGCTCAAGGATTTTTCGCTGCCGCTCGAAGGGCGCCGCGTTCTCATCGTCGACGACGTGCTCGACACCGGCCGCAGTCTGCACTTTGCGAAAAACATGGTGCTCGACGCCGGCGCCGTCGACGCGAAGATCTGCGTACTCGTCCGCAAGCAGACGGGGCGCAGCGCCGACATCGAGGCGGACTTCGTCGGCTTCGAGGCGGGCGCCGACGAGTTCATCGTCGGCTTCGGGATGGACGACGAGGGCCGGCGTCGGGGGACGCCCTTCATCGGCGCAGCGAACTGAAGGCGACGCGGCGGCTCCGTCAATAATCTGTATGCGAACTATCTGATCCGTAATCCGAATCAGCCCCGCCGAAATTAAGTTCCGGAGATTTTACGACAATTAAGGTGGCCGGAGCGCGCGGGCTGCCTAAGCGTCCCTCCTGTTAACCAATTGGAGGTAATGCGTGCTGTTCAGCCATATTGAGGGGAAATTCTCGCCGGCCGCTCTCAGCGGCCTTTTTGTCATCCTGTCGCTGACCCCGACCGGCGCGGCCGCGCAGGCCTGCTCCGGCGTGCGGGCCCCGGCTGCGCCTGTCGCGTCGACGCATGTGGCTTCGCTTTCAAATCTTGACGCGCTGGCCCCCGCCCGCGAGGGCGTCCGCGCGGTGAGATCGGGCGCCTGGTCTGATCGGGCGACCTGGGGCGGCGCGGCGCCGACGACGCGGGCCGTCATCCCGGCCGGCGTCAGCGTCGTCGCCGACGTCGCGTCGACGCCGAACCTTAAATCCGTCCGCGTAGAAGGATGCCTCGAGCTTTCAGGGGCGCGCGACAATCGTCTGAACACGGAGTTTTTGTATGTGGCTCCGGGCGGCGAACTGCTCGCCGGGACGCCGTCTCGCCCGATACCGGCGACGGTGACGGCCGAGATCGTCTTTCCCGACCTCGGCGCGCTCGACCCCAGGGTCGATCGCACTCTCGTCGGCAAAGGCCTTGTCGCGGCTTCGCGCGTGCGGCTTTACGGCGCGCTGAAGACGCCGCGCGTCAGGGTCGCCGCAGCGCCCCGTCGCGGCGACACGGTCATCAGGCTGCGGTCGGCGCCTTCCGGATGGCGCGTCGGGGACCGTCTCGTGCTGACAGGCACGCGCTGGCTGCCGCAAACCGTCAAAGGCGAGATCACCCTTGCAAGCCCGAGCGAAGATGAAGTGCGGTTCATCCGATCGATCAGCGGATCGAGCGTGACGCTCGACGCCGCCCTTTCGTTCGATCACCCTGCGCCCGAAGCGGACCTCGGCGCGTATCTCGTCAACTATTCCCGCAATGTGCGCCTTGCGACGGAAAACGGCGCAAAGCTCGCGCCGAGCCGGCGCGCACATTCGCTTTTCATGTCGATCGAGACGACCATCGAGGGCGCTGAATTCTTCGAAATGGGCCGGACCGACAAATCGACCCGCGCCGTCGATGCGGCGTCGCTCGGCGTCCCGTCCGCGACCGCGAACGTAAAGGGCCGCTACCCGCTCCATCTGCACCAGCCCGGATTTCCGGCCGACGATCTTGCGCCCGTCGTGCGCGGCGTCGCCATCTGGGGATCGCCGGGATGGGGGTTCGCGCAACATGGCGGCAAGGCGTTCCTTTACCAGTCAAACGTCTACAACGCCTTCGGCGCCGCCTTCGTTGCGGAGAGCGGAAACGAGACGGGCGCCTGGGTCGAGAACACAGCCATCAAGGGCGTCGGCGTCGATCACATCGTCAAGAACGCCGAGGACGTGAAGGCTTTCGATCTCGGGCGCACCGGCGACGGCTTCTGGATGCAGAGCCGGCTCGTCCGCCTGCATCGCAACCTCGCCGTCAGCATGACCGGCGGTTTCGGCTTTATTTTTTTTCATCGCAACAATGATCTCGGCAGCCGCTTTCCGCTGACGCCCGAATTCGCCCGCGGGGCGCTATGCACCCCCGGCGCCCTTCGGTTCCAAGACCAGTCGATCGACAAGCCGGCGATCCTTCAGTTTACGGAGAATGAGGTCATCGCCAGCGAAGTCGGATTCCATGTCGTCAAGGATCGGCCGCTTGAGCCGCACGACATCCGATCGGTGATCGACGACTTCCGGGCATGGGAGGTGTGGAACGGGATGCAGCTCACCTACACCTCGCGCTACACGGTCATGAACAGCCGGCTGATCGGCGCAAAGGCGCGCCCGTTTCGCCCGCGCGATTCGATCGGCATATCTTTCGGTCGTAACACTTATGATCTCGCCGCCGTCAACACGACGGTCAGGGGCTTCGATTACGGCGTCGACCTTTCGAAATCGGCGTCACGGGTTTTCACGGACAACAGCCGCTATACGCTGGCGGGCGTGCGGATCTCCGATTCCCTCCGCCAGAATATCGCCAACCAGGACCCAACCGACCAGGTGCTGACCTCGGCGCCCCCGCGCGTCACGCCGCGCGTCGAGTTCAGGTGGGGCGCAGGGCTCGCCAATCCGAGCACCGGCGTCAACACCATCATCGCCGGCGAAAAGATCGACGCCTCGGGGAGGACGCCTTATCCGATCGTCGCCGCCGAGTTCCGAACCACATTTTCGAACGTGCAGCAATTGATCCGGGAGCTCGGCTGGTGGACGCTGCCGAACGGAGAGCGCGCGACGTCGGCGCCGGAATTCTTTTCCGACCGCATCTACGGCGACATTCATCAGACCCGGTTCGTGCTGCGGGTGCCGTCAGGCTTTTCGTTCCCGACTACGCTCATCGACGGATCGCCAGGAGACCACGGCGCGCTCGACATCCGCGCGGGCGCCCCAAAGCCGGCAAACGATACGGCGCGCGTCGCGGCGGACGGGTCCGTGCGGATCGACGCATTCGCCAATGACCGCAGCAATGACGGCGGCCTCAGGCCCGCCGGCCACACCCTGCCGCGCAACGGCAATATCGCTCAGCGTCCCGACGGGACATTCGACTATCGTCCGTTTCCGGATTTTCTGGGCACGGACCAGTTCGACTATTGGGTGAAGAACCGGCAGGGCGTTCCCGCCAAGGCGACGGTGACAGTGACGGTCAACTGAAGGAATAAGGATCGATGTCGATCGTGCGGCGCACCGAGGCCGGCGGCTTCACGCGGGCGAGCCAGTCCGCGACGAACGCCTGCAGGCTGAGGTCGCGTCGCGCTTTCACGAGAAAGCGCAAGCGCGCCTCGCCGCGCACGCGGTAGATTGCGGCCGGGGCCGGCCCGAAGACGGTGAGGCCTTCGGCCGGGGGGACGGCCGCCCGGTGCGCCGCGCCCGCCGCCTTCAACGCCGCCTCGTCCGCCGAGCGCAGCTGCAGCGCGGCGAGGCGCCCGTAGGGCGGAAAGCCGAGCTCAGCCCGGCCCGCCGCTTCCGCTTCGAGAAAGCCGTCGCGGTCGCCGGCCGCCAGCGCCGCGAACACCGGCGTTTCCGGCTGCCAGGTCTGGACCAGCGCTTCGCCCGGACGCTCGGCCCGCCCGGCGCGGCCCGCGACCTGCGCGAGAAGCTGATAGGTTCGCTCCGCCCCGCGCAGGTCGCCGCCGGCAAGGCCCATATCGGCGTCGACGACGCCGACCAGCGTCAGACGCGGGAAATGGTGCCCTTTCGCAATCATCTGCGTCGCGACGAGGATGTCGACACGGCCCTCTTCCATGTCATCGAGGAGCGCGCGCATGTCGCGCGGAGACTGCACCAGATCGGACGACAGGACGCGCCGCCGCGCGCGCGGCCACAGCGCCTCGGCTTCCTCCGCGATGCGTTCGACGCCAGGCCCGCAAGGGGCGAGCGATCCGACCGCCTTGCACTCCGGGCACGCCGACGGCTTCGGCGTCGAGTAGCCGGTGAGGTGACAGACGAGCCGGTTCTCGTACCGGTGCTCGACGAGATAGGTGTCCGCATACGGAGATTTCATCCGCGCCCCGCAGCGCCGGCAGATCGTCAGCGGCGCGTAACCGCGCCTGTTAATGAAAAGGAGCGACTGCTCCCCCGCGGCGAGGCGCGCATTGACGGCGCCGATCAGCGGCGGCGACAGCCAGCGCCCGTCCTCGGGCGGATCACGGCGCAGGTCGATCAGGTTGATTGTCGGCAGCGCCGCGCGCCCATACCGCGCGGCGAGCCGCACGAGGCCGTAGCGGCCCTGTTCGACATTGACGACGCTTTCCAGCGAAGGCGTTGCGGACGCGAGAATGACTGGAAACCGGCCGCGGCTTCCGCGCGCGACCGCCATGTCGCGGGCGTGATAGATCACGCCTTCTTCCTGCTTGTAGGCGCCGTCGTGTTCTTCATCGACGATGATCAGCCGCAATTGCGCGAAGGGCAGGAACAGCGCCGAGCGCGCCCCGGCGACGATGCGCGCCGAGCCGTCGGCGACCCGGCGAAAGACGCGCCGCCGCGCCGCATCGGTCAGGTCGGAGTGCCAGGCGGCGGGCGCCGCCCCGAAACGCTCGCCGATGCGCTTCAGGAAAGGCAGCGTCAGCGCAATTTCCGGAAGCAGGATGAGGATCTGCCCCTTGGGGTCGCGGCGCAGCGCGTCCGCCGCGGCCTCGAGATAGACTTCCGTCTTGCCCGCGCCGGTGACGCCGTCGAGCAAGGTGGCGCCGCCCTGACGGGCGGCCTCTATGAGCGCCGTCGCCGCCTTCCCCTGTTCGGGCGTCAGCGTCTTGCCGGCGCGAAACGGGTCGGGCGGATCAAAAGGCGGGTCGGGATCAAGAGCCACACGGCGGAGGGCGCCCGCGCTCACAAGACCGGCGACGACCCCGGCG
Source organism: uncultured Caulobacterales bacterium (assembly GCA_964529675.1). GTDB lineage: Bacteria > Pseudomonadota > Alphaproteobacteria > Caulobacterales > Parvularculaceae > Amphiplicatus. The sequence goes on along the minus strand of CAZGXT010000052.1, from coordinate 5,914 downwards.
CCAGCGCCCGACGCGGCTGCGATTTCGGCGAGCGTCGCAGGGTCGCGCGCGTCCTGCAGGAAATCGAGAACGGCGCGGCGGGCCGGCGTCATTCGCGGCGGCGGCGCGCCCGCCGCCTCGTAAGCGGCTTCTCCCTTCGGCGTCGACAACATCGCCCCTGACCGCATGGTGAGGCGCAGGACCGCGCCGAGCGGAAACATCGTGTATCCGGCGACCCAGCTGAGGAAGTCGACCATTTCGGCAGGCAAGGGCGGCGCCTCGAGCACCCGACCGATCGATTTCAGCTTTTCGGGCGCGACATTTTCCGGAGCTCCCGGCCAGACGACGCCGACCGCACGCCGCCCGCCGAACGGCGCCTCGACAAAGGTTCCGGGCGCGAGCGGGCCGGGCGCCTGATAATCATAGGGCTTCGGCAGGGGAAGCGGGAAAAGGACCTTGACGACCTGCCCTGCCGCCGCAGCCCCTGTTTCCGGCGCCGGCGTCTTCTCGTTCACGCTTGATCCTCAAACCGGTTTCGGGTGAATTGCGCCCCGCCGAAGGAGGCCAAAAGCCGTCGGCGTTCCGGGCTTCATCCAACCAGCGGCGGCGCAATGCGTATCTTTGTTCTGTTCCTTCTTTCCGCGATCGGCGCAAGCCTCTTCGCCGCCTCGCCGGCGCACGCCAAATACAGCCTTTGCAACAAGACGAGCTACGCCCTTTCCGCCGCCATCGGCTATGTTGACGGCGACCGGCTGGCGACGCGCGGATGGTGGCGCCTGCGCCCGGGCCAGTGCAAGGTCGTCCTCACGGAGCCGACTGATCCGGGGCGCTATTTCGTCTACGCCGAGGCGGTCGCCGGACATAAGGGACCCTTGCGGGCGTGGTCTGGCGAGACGCCGCTCTGCGTCGAAAATGAAGGCTTCTTCAATCTGCGCAATCAGGAAGTCTGCCGCGATAATGCGGTCGCCCAACGGAATTTCTTCGACGTCGAAGTGACGCCGGCGGCGGGCGGAAACTGGCAGACAGACTTTGCGGAAGCGGCGAATTACACCGTCTACAGCGCCGAGGTCGCGGGCGTTCAGCGCCTCCTCAACGATCTCGGCCTTGCGACGTCGCGCATCGACGGCTCGCTCGGGCGCGAGACGCAGCGCCTCCTCGCCTCTTATCGCAAGGAGAAAAATCTCGGCGAAGGCCCCGTGATCGACGATGCGACGATCGACGCCATGATCGAGGAAGCGACCGCACGGGAAGCCAAGCTCGGCCTTTTCTTCTGCAACAAGACCGACGCCCAGGTCTGGGCAGCGCTCGCCGAACCGCTCGGCGAGGGGCGTTATGAATCGCGCGGCTGGTGGCGGCTGGCGGGCGGGGAATGCGCGAAAGTCGTCAAAGGCGCGCTGACCGCCGATCATTATTACGTTTACGGCGTCGTCGAAGACGCGCGCGGCGAACGCCGTCTCGCCGGCGGCGACAAGGCCTTCTGCACGAGCCCCGTGCGCTTCGCATCGCCGAACGACACGACCTGCGCCGACCAGGAGCTTGACGAAGGAATGTTCCGCAAACTGAGTATTGGCGGCGCGCCGGCGGCCACTTTCGATTTCGGTCCTGAGAGTTTCGTCGCCCCGCCGGCCGAGCCCGCCGCGCCGCCGGCGCAATAGACGGATGGCGCCGGATTTTTCTCACGTCGAGAGCTGGGTCTTCGATCTCGACAACACGCTTTACCCGGCCGAATGCCGCCTGTTCAGCCAGATCGACGCGCGGATGACGGACTTCATCCGCCGCACGACCGGCGCCCCGCATGATGAGGCCCGGCGGCTGCAGAAGGATTATTACGTTCGCTACGGCACGACGCTGTCGGGCCTGATGGCTGAGCACAAGATCGCGCCCGACGAGTTCCTGGCCTATGTGCACGACATCGATTTCTCCGTCGTGCCTGAGGATCGCGCGATGCGCGCGGCGATCGAGGCGCTGCCCGGCCGCCGCTACATCTTCACCAATGGATCGGTCGCTCACGCCGAGCGCGTGCTTTCGCGCATCGGCGTCGCCGGACTGTTCGACGACATTTTCGACATTCGCGCCGCTGACTGGACGCCGAAACCCCATCGCGCCACCTATGAGCGCTTCGTCGCCGCGACGCGGGTGCGGCCGGGCGAAGCGGCGATGTTCGAAGACCTCGCGCACAATCTGGAAGCGGCGCACGCCCTCGGGATGACGACGGTGCTTGTCGCGTCCGACGCCGACTGGTTCGCCGACGAGCCCGAGGCGAAGCGGCCGGCAAGGCCGGGCGATGACAAACCGGCCCATGTCCATCACGTGACCGGCGATCTTGCAGGTTTCCTCGACGGCGCCAGAAAAGCGGCGCGCTGATCGGCCAGCGCCCGCTACGCCCTTGTCCTCATTCATTATTCCCCGTTCGAGATCGGCCGACCCTGCCTTCGCACCTGCACAAGAGCCCCGCCCGCGTCTCAGAAATTTCATTGGCGGCGCGGATTAATGGCATTAGATTTGACGGCGGTCCCGGCGGCCTTCGGCTTGCGGCGGGGATTTAGTGTTACCGGAGGGGCGGGGCGCGTGAAGATTCTGGTTTTGGGCGCGGCAGCGTCGGTTTTGGCGTTAAGCGCGGCGCGCGCGTCAGAAGGCGCGCTTTGTTCGTCGCAGTTCTCGCTCGAAGACCACATGTTGCTGGAATGGGCGGCGGTCGGCGGCGACCCGCATGCGCAGATGACGCTGTCTGAATGTTCTTATCCGGAAGGCGCCGGCGCGCTGTCGCAGCCGCAGCGCGTCTACGCGATCAAATGGAACACGATCGCGCTCTGCGAGTCGCGGTCGAGCGCCGTGCATGACGATCGCGATCTCAGGATGCGGCGACTCAAAGAGGAGGCGCGCCTTTCCTTCCGCCGGTTCGGCGGGATGCAGAAGGGCGAAAAGCTCAACAGGCGCGAACGCGGTTTTGTCGAATATCGCGAGGAGCAAAAGGCGGCGCTCGAGGCGCGGCATCAGCGCCTGATGAGCGCCGTCTCGCCCGCCGACATGGCCGCGGCGCGCGCCGAGATCGCCGATCAATATTCGCGCATGGGCGCTCTCGGCCTGTTGAAGCTCGCCGACCTTTCATCCTGCGAGAGCCTCGGCGCATCAGCGGCGTTCGAGGCGGCGGCATGGAGCGCGGCCTCCGAAAGCTGGCGCGGCGCGGAACAGGCGGGCGTTTACGCCGCGGCGGATACGCCCGCCTATAATCTCCCGCAAGTCGCCACTGAAAAGTCGAAGAAGCTTTCCGGCGCCGACCGGCGCACCGCTTCGCTTGAAAAAGAGCGGCTCTTGCGTACTGATCCCGATCGCCTCGCCGTCATTGAGAAAAAGGCGCGCGAGTTTGAATCCGTGACCGCGGCGAGCGCCATCGAGCAGTTCCACCTGCCGCGCCGCAATGCCGCCGCCGGGCTCGCCGACGCCGGCGCCGCGCCTGGGTCGTCGCTGACGACCGCGCTGCAATTTGCGCTCGAATCGCTCGGCTTTGTCGAGTTCGTCAACGGTCCCGACAATGATTACGGCCCGACGACCCGCGCAGCCGTCGCGCGCATGCAGGCTTCGGGCGGCGGCGAGCCGACCAGCGTCCTCACCGGGGCCGAGGCGCGCGCGACGATCTGCAGGGCTGCGGCGAAGGATGATCCCGTCTCGCTCTATCATGTCGCGCTGATGCACCAGAACGGCTGGGGCCTGCCGAAGGACGAGGCGAAAGCCGCGGCCGCCGTCGCGCGGTCGGAAACGGCGATGATCGCTGCGCTCGGCGGCGCGGACCTGCCTGAATGGAAGCGCGCCGCCTACAACAAATACGCCGGCCTCATCCGCGCCTCAGCGAAAGAGCTGAAGCAGCCGGCGACCGTCGCGGCAGGCGAGCCGGCGCCGGTCTGCGAGTGAGCCGGAGATCATCCGTTGTCGGATGATCTCGCTCAGACCGCGATCAGTTTCGCTTCGAGCGCTTCGCGCGGAGATGGCGCAGGCGCCTTCGCATAGCCGAGACGGGCGAGCATCTGCACCGTCGCGCCGGGCGCATGCGCGAGAAGCTCGTGGGCGCGGTCATAGGCGGGCGCCATTTCGGGGAATTCCTGCAGCGCCTGGCTCAAGGGGTGGAACGCGACGCCGCGCTGCGCCGCCGCCTGATGGATCCTCACCCACGCAGCGCCGGCGGCGAGCTGGTCGCGGCGCGTGTTCGTCGCGGTCGACGTTGCGATGAACGCCGCGGCGCTCATGCACGCCCGTTCGTAGAACGAGAGCGTTTCGTTGAACGCCGTCTCGCCCGGAACGCCCTGCTTCTCACGGGTCATGACGCCGGCGACCGCAAGAGCCTCGATCATCGGGCCGCCGAGCGTAAGCCCCCAGGGCTGCGCTTCAATCTCACGCTTGCCGATGCGCGTCACGGCGACCGATTCGGCGCGAGGCTTCGGCGCCGTCCATTCAATTTTCCAGGCGTCAGCTGCAAGCGCGCGCAGTTCGCGGACCCGTTCAGGCTCGCCGATCGTCTGAGCGACCACGCCGTCAACGCTCGCCGCCGCGATTTCCGCAAGCAGCCGCGGGTCGACGGCGCGGTCTTCGAACGGCGCACGGTTGGTGCGCCGCAGCGGCGCAGACCAGAACAGCGGATCACGCACCGCGCCCGCGTCCGCCTTCAGCCGCACGCGCGCGACGGGGCGCGCATCGAGTACCGGCTGCGGTTCGCCGTCGGGAAAGGGGTCGATCACCGCGACAAGGCCCTTTTCGGCGGCCGCCTGACGCAAGAGTTCGAGAAAGCAGCCGAATCCGATGGTGATCTGCCGGCCAGGCGGATCGGTCTCCGGCAAGAGGCGCGCGGTGTCGCAATAGACGGCGAGCGCGTCGTCGCCTTCAAGCGCGACGCGCCAGGGCTGCATGTTGTGCGGATTGGGCGCCAGGATTGCAAAAGCGAGCGCGTCAAGGCGCGGATCGCCGAAGCTCTCCCCGGCGCGGCTCCATGGCTCAAGGGCGCGCCGCGGCGTGCGCGTCAGCGCAAAGGCGCCGGCGCCGGCGAGCCCCGCGACGATCACCGCCGCACCGCCGGCCTGCAGCAGAACGCGCCTCGTTGTCATTGATGAGCCTCGCGGACTTCAGGCGAAGAGAATAAGCACGCCGGCGATCATCGCAAGCGAAAGCAGTGTCGTCGCGGCGATCGCTGACACCGTTTCGTCGACATAGTCGCCATACTGGGCGACGATCACATAGGCGCCGACGGCGGTCGGCGTTACAGTGAAGAGGGCGAGCGCGCCGCGGTAGTCCTGATCCCTGACGCCAGCAGCCTGGAGCGCGGCGAAAGCGAGGATGGGCAGCATCGCCAGTTTCACGGCGGCGATCGCTGCAACCCTGCCCCCATGCGCCCTGAGGTCGGCCCTGACGCCGGTCGCGAGGAAGAGGCCGAGCGAAAAGAGCCCGACCGGCCCCGCCGCCCGCGCAACGAGGTCGAGAATGGCCCGCACGCTCGCCGGTATTGAAACGCCTGCGAGCGCGACGATAAACCCGGCGAGCGCCGCGGCGACCAGCGGGTTTTTCAACGGCCGCAGCAGCGCGCCGAAAATCGTAGTCGCGCCCGCACCGGCGCCGCGCGGCGCCATCAAGCTTGCGCCGAGCGCGATGATGACGATGCCTTCGACGAGCATCAGCGTCACGAAAGGCCGCGCCCAGCCTTCAACCCCCATCGCGATCGGCAGGCCGAGAAAGACCGCGTTGCCGAGCACCGAGGCGAAGGCATGCGCGCCCGCCGTCTGCGGCGGCAATCCGAAAAGCTTCTGCGCGCCGACATAGGCGGCGAACGTCAGAAACACCGCGGGAACGCCATAGCTGAGCGCGAGGAGAGCATCCTTTTCGCTGAGGTCGGTCGCGGTCGACATCAGCGCGAAAAGCGCCGCCGGAAAGCCGAACCGGAATACGAAGCGGT
>CAZGXT010000051.1:0-16974 GCA_964529675.1 uncultured Caulobacterales bacterium | reverse complement strand
ATGAGCGGTGAAAATCAACCCCGCTCATCCCCGCGAAAGCGGGGATCCAGAGTCACCAAGTGCAGTCCTCGGGGCCCTGGATTCCCGCTTGCGCGGGAATGAGCGGTGAAAATCAACCCCGCTCATCCCCGCGAAAGCGGGGATCCAGAAGCAGCAAGGGCCGCCCTCCGGGGCTCCTCGATTCCCCCTTAGTCCCGGGGCGAGGCAGAGACGGCCCCTGACGCCCTCAGCCCTCCGCTCCCCCGTTCACGGGGGAGCTGTCAGCGAAGCTGACTGAGGGGGGCTCACTCTCTCAACGAGAGCAAAATCTACGTAGTTTTTTCCACCCCAAAATACGCATTTTCGGGCTGGAGACCGCGAAAATATTGGAAAAACCACAGCCGCGCGCCGGAAATTCTACGCAGATTTTCAGGCCGCCGCCCGCTTCAGCGCGTCGGCGAGATCGGTCTTCTCCCACGAGAAGCCGCCGTCGGCGTCCGGCGCGCGGCCGAAATGGCCGTAGGAGGCCGTGCGCGCATAGATCGGCTTGTTGAGGTCAAGATGGCGCCGGATGCCCGAAGGCGTCAGGTCCATCGCCTCGCGCAGCGCGCGTTCGAGGCGCGCTTCATCGACGCCGGCGCCCGCGCCGTGCAAATCAACGTACACGGACAAAGGCTCGGCGACGCCGATGGCGTATGAAAGCTGGATCGTACAGCGGTCGGACAGCCCCGCCGCCACGACGTTTTTGGCGAGATAGCGCGCGGCGTAGGCGGCCGAGCGGTCGACTTTTGTCGTGTCTTTCCCGGAAAACGCGCCGCCGCCATGCGGGGCCGCGCCGCCATAGGTGTCGACGATGATCTTGCGCCCGGTGAGGCCGGCGTCGCCGTCCGGGCCGCCGATGACGAATTTGCCGGTCGGATTGACGTGCCATTTGCAGTCCGCGGCGATCGGCAGGTCTTCGAGCGCCTTGCGGATATAGGGCTCGACGACGCTGCGCACCTTGGCCGAGTTCCACGAAGCGTCGAGATGCTGCGTCGACAGGACGATCGAGGTGACGGCGGCGGGTTTGCCGTTCTCATAGCGAACGGTCACCTGACTCTTGGCGTCAGGGCCGAGGAGCGCCGCATCGCCCTTTCCGGCGTGCCGGGCGCTTGCGAGCAGTTCCAGTATCTTGTGGCTGTAATAGATCGGCGCCGGCATCAGGGCCGCGGTCTCGCGGCAGGCGTAGCCGAACATGATGCCCTGGTCGCCCGCGCCTTCCGCATTGGCGTCGGCCGCCTTGTCGACGCCCTGGGCGATGTCTGCGGACTGGCCGTGGAGCAGCACTTCGATCTTCGTCGCCTCGCGCCAGGTGAAGCCGTCCTGTTCATAGCCGATGGCGCGAATGGCGCTGCGCGCCGCTTCGATGAAGCGCTCGGGCTTCACATGGGTCGCGTCGCGCATCAGCGTTTCAGGCACGCGAACCTCGCCCGCAATCACGACGCGGTTGGTGGTCGCCAGCGTCTCGCAGGCGCAACGCACGTTCCACGGGTTCATGCCGGTCGTGACCGCTTCGCGATAGACGAGATCGACGATCTCGTCCGAAATCCGGTCGCAGACCTTGTCCGGATGTCCCTCGGACACGCTCTCGCTGGTGAACAGGTATGACTGTCGCGCCATCGGCGATCAAACCCTTATATAAGGAAAAGTTTATACGATTTGTCGCCCGCTTCTATCGAAGCGGCGCGCGGAAGTCCATTCCGAAAAACCCGCTGATCAGGTCGGCGACGTGGTCGCGCTGTCATCCGACAGCGACTTCACGAGCTCGAGCACGCGTTTCCTGATCTTGGGGTCGGTGATCGACGCAAAATGCTTGCAGAGCTGCACGCCTTCCGGCGAGTTCAGGAGTTCCATCATCGCGGCTCCGTCATCCGGTCCCGCCTCGGCGAAACCGTAGGACCGTCCGGTGTCAACGTCGTAATCGTCGAAGAAGAACTGGATCGGAACGCCAAGAATGCGGGAAATCTCGAACACCCGACTGGCGCCGATGCGGTTGACCCCCTTCTCATATTTCTGGATCTGCTGGAATGTCAGCCCGAGAGCATCCGCCAGCCTGTCCTGGCTCATTCCGACCATCGTCCGTCTTAGCCGCACGCGCCCACCGACGTGAACGTCGATGGGGTGCGGCCGCTTTTCATCAGCCATGTCGCCCTTTCCGCCCCGACGTTCCCCTGTCAGCCCGACCGCGAGGACCGCCGAAGTCGCCCCAGAATCCGCGGCTTATAGGCGATTACGCGGGTCGCGCAAAGATTGCGTTACAGTTTTCGCAGATGGTTTGGCGTGAGCAACCCCAGGGCGAGAACACCCGCGGTCATGATCCAAAAAAGCGCATCTCCCATGCGCTGGTACAGGGTCGGCGCCAGCGGCCTCGGCAGCGGCCGGTCGATCACCCCGGTCTGGTACAGCGGCGCCCGCTCGATCATACGCCCCGCCCCGTCAAAGAGGGCCGAAATCCCTGTATTCGCCGAGCGCGCCATCGGCAGTCCGGTTTCGATGGTTCGAAGGCGCGCCTGGTCGAGATGCTGGCGGGGTCCGGAGGAATCGCCGAACCAGCCGTCATTGGTGACCGTCGCGATCCAGTCCGGCCGCGCATCCGGCGGATAGACCCGGCCCGGAAAAATCGCCTCATAACAGACCAGCGCCGCGAAGGGCGGCCCGCCGGCCGCGATCGTTTTCGGCCCCTCGCCGAACGCGAAGCCTTCCTCATAGGGCGCAAGCTGAGCGAGGCCGACGGCGCGCAACAGCCCGTTCATCGGCAAATATTCGCCGAACGGGACGAGATGATGCTTGTCGTAATTGGCGATGACGCGCCGGCCCGCCGCCGTCTCCGGCAGGACGGCGATCGAGTTATAGACCTTTTCGCGCCCGTCTTCGGCGATCTCTCGGCGGACGGCGCCGGTGACGAGAATCGCGTTCTTCGGCAGGCGGCGCGAGACTTCGGCGAGACCTTCGGGAACTTCGTCGATGACCGGCACGGCGTTCTCCGGCCAGAGAACGAAAAGAACGCCGTCCGACGGACCGGGGGCCGACGAAAGGTCGATATGACGCCGGTAGTTGCGGGTCCAGAGTTCGCTGTCGATCTTTTCGCGCTGGGGGATGTTCGGCTGCACGATGCGGACATGGACGTCGCTATGATCCGTATACGGATTAAATTGCAGCCGCAGCGCGCCGACGCCGTAGACCGCGCCCGTCGCCGCCAGCATGACGGCGCCGCCGCGCAGGACGCTGCGTCCGGCCGCCGGCGCCATGGCGATGAGGAGCCCAACAAGGCTTAAGCCGTAGACGCCCCACCAGGCGGCGGTCTGCGCGCCGATCGCGGTTCCGGCGAGGGCCTGTCCGGGCAGGTTCCAGGGAAGGCCTGTCAGGATATGCCCGCGCAGATAGTCAGCGATCATGAACACGCCGGCCGCGAAGAAGATGCGGCGCCAGCCGGAGACTTCGACCGTCGCGACGACCGCGCCCGCAGCGCCGGTGAACAATCCCAGAAAAGCCGGCATGCCGAGCACCGCGAAGGGCGCCATCCATGCGAATTCCTCCGCCTGCACCATGAAGGCGTAGCCGAACCAATAGAGGCCGATGAGGAAGTAGCCGAAGCCGAAAAACCAGCCGGTGAGAAAACCCGTCCGGACGGGTCGGGCCGCGCCGCGCGCGCCGTCGAGAAGGAAGATGAGCGCGCAATATCCCGCCGCCATCAACGGCAGGACGTAGAAGGGAGCCTGCGCAAGCGCCGCGCCGACGCCGGCGGCGAAAGCGGCGCCGCGCCGGCGCCAGCCCGTCATGCGCGAGAGCGCCGCGGCCGCCGCCGCCAATCTGTCGTCGAGCTTGTTCGGCGTCATTTGCCCCCGGCGGGCCTTTCAGCGTCCTGCGCGCCCGTCGGCGGCGGCGCCGGCTTGGGTGTCTTCCGTATGCGGATTTTTCGCACCTTGCGCGCGTCCGCCTCGACGATCTCGAAGTCGAAGCCGGAGGGGTGCGGCAACACCTCGCCGCGCTGGGGAACGCGGCCGGCGATGGCGACCGCGACGCCGCCGATCGTATCGACTTCGCTGTCCGCGATCGCCAGCGAGACGCCGGAAAGCTCCATGAAGGCCTCAAGCTCGACGCGCCCGTCCGCCTCCCAGCCGCCCCCGTCCCTGCCGTGAGCGGGCCGCGCGACGATCGTCGGCGCAGCCTCGTCGTCATGCTCGTCATTGATGTCGCCGACGATCTCCTCGACCAGGTCTTCGATGGTCAGAAGGCCGTCGGTCCCGCCGAACTCGTCGATCACCAGCGCCATGTGAACGCGGCTCGCCTGCATCTTGAGGAGAAGGTCGGTGATGCGCATCGACGGCGGCGCGTACAGAACGTCGCGGCGGATCTTCTTCAGGACGGGCCCTTCCGCCGTCCCGTGCAAGGCCGGATTGGCGATCAGGCTGACGACGTCCTTGATGTGAACCATGCCCAGGGGATCGTCGAGATCGCCGCGATAAACCGGCAGGCGCGAATGGCCGGCCTCGGCGAACGCCTTGATGAGGTCCGGAAGCGCCGTTTCTATGTCGACGGCGATGATGTCGGCGCGCGGCGCCATCACGTCGGCGACGCGCTTCTCATCGAAGGCGATGACGCGCTCGATCATTTCGCGGCGAGCGCGCGGCAGGCGCATCGCTGCAGCGCGCTGACCGTCATCAAGCGCGGCGGCGAATTCGCCCTCCGGCTCGCTCCGCGTAAAGAGACCTTTCAGGCGTTGAAAGAAGCCGCCGGCCGCGCCGTCATCGGCGTCCGGCTCAGGGACTTGCGACGCTTCGCTCATTCAGCCGGCCTCCTGCGCGTGGGGGTCGGCGACGCCGAGCGCCGCGAGGCTGCGCGTTTCAAGGCTTTCCATGCGTTCTGCTTCGTCGTCGGACTGATGATCATGACCGGCAAGGTGCAAGAGCCCGTGGATGATAAGGTGCGCGGCGTGATCGCGAAAGCGGGGTCCTTCATCGCCCGCCTCCGCCGCGCAGGTCTCATAAGCGATCGCGATGTCGCCCGGCCCCGAGCCGCCCGGAAAGGCAAGGACGTTGGTCGGCTTGTCTTTCCCGCGAAACTGCAGATTGAGCCGGCGGAGCGTGGCGTCGTCGGCCAGAAGAAGCGCCGCGCCTGGGCCGACGCGCGGCTCGACCGTGCTCGCAGCGGCGAAGCAACGCTGGGCGAACTTCTCCGGACTTGCGAGCGCCGAGGCCCATCGCCGGTCGTCGACGATGACGTCAATCGCGGGAGGGTCTTCGGGGGGCGTCAACGGCGTTCCTATGCGGCGCCTCAGCGGCGCTCCGCGACATCCCTTGCGTCATAAGCGTCGATGATGCGTCCGACAAGCGGATGGCGGACGACGTCGGCCGCGGTGAACCGCGCGATGGAGACGCCCTCGACGCCCGTCAGCAGCGCCACCGCATCGGCGAGGCCGGAAGTTTCGCCGCGCGGCAGATCGCTTTGGGAGGGATCGCCCGTCAGCACCATGCGCGCGCCTTCGCCCAGGCGCGTCAGGAACATCTTCGTCTGCGCGACCGTCGCATTCTGCGCTTCATCGAGAATGACCGCCGCGCGCGCCAGCGTGCGGCCGCGCATGAAAGCGAGCGGCGCGATCTCAAATTCGCCGCCGGCGATGCGGCGTTCGATATAATCCGCATGCAGCATGTCATGAAGGGCGTCATAGAGCGGTCGGAGATAGGGATCGACCTTCTCCTTCACGTCGCCGGGAAGAAAACCGATGCGCTCGCCCGCCTCAAGCGCGGGGCGCGAGAGAATGATACGCTCGACGGCGCCGGAAAGATAAAGCCCCACCGCATGCGCGACCGCAATATAGGTCTTGCCCGTGCCCGCAGGCCCGACGCCGAAAACGAGATCGCTGCGGCCGAGGGCTTCGAGATAGACCCGCTGCGCCGGCGTGCGTGGGCCCACGAGGCGCTTCGGCGTCTTTATCGCGGGCCCTTGCGCGTCGCCTGATGTCGTTTCCCCGGCGGAAAATTTCGCCGCAGCGCGCACGTCTTCAACAGTCAGAGGCTGTCCCGACGCGAGGCGCTGATAAAGGCGGGTCAGCACGACTGACGCCTGCGCGCGCTGGGACGGCGGTCCCGAAATATTGAGCACATTGCCGCGCGGATCGATCCTGACGCCGAAGGCGCGCTCGACGATAAGAAGATGCGCGTCATGTTCGCCGGCAAGGCTGGCGACATGGCGGTTGTCATCGAAGGAAAGCTGCTCGAAAAGCTGCTCTGCAGGGGCGTCCTGTTCGTCAGCCACGTGCTGCTTCCGATTGCCGATGCTGCGCCTCCGCCTCTTCGGTCAAGTCGCCCGCCAAAGCGTTCGGCGTCACCGCCGCCACCCGGACGGGCGCGACCCTTCCGATCAGCGATGCTGGCGCCGAGGCGTGAAGGCTTTGCAAATAGGGCGTCCGGCCGATGAGCTGGCCGGGAAGGCGGCCCGGCCTTTCAAACAGGATCGGCAGGATGCGCCCCACGAGCCCGCTGCAGAAGGCGTTGCGCTGCGCCGTCAACAGCGCCTGAAGGGTCGCAAGACGTTCGTCCTTGACGGCCTCGGCGGCCTGTTTCGGCATCGATGCGGCCGGCGTCCCCGGGCGCCGCGAATATTTGAAAGAGAAGGCGGACGCATAGCCGACCGCCCGGACAAGACCCAATGTCGCTTCGAAGTCCTCGGCCGTTTCGCCGGGAAAACCAACGATGAAGTCACCCGAAATCGCGATGTCGGGCCGTGCGGCGCGTACGCGCTCAATGATGCGCAGATAGTCTTCGGCGGTATGGCCGCGATTCATCGCGGCGAGAATCTTATCCGACCCTGACTGCACTGGCAGGTGCAGGTAGGGCATCAGCTTTTCTTCCTCGCCAAGCGCCGCGATCAGCGCGTCATCCATGTCCCGCGGGTGCGAGGTCGTGAAACGAATTCGGTCGATCCCATCGATCCTTGCAAGGCGCCGGCACAGCGCGCCAAGCCCCGTCTCGCCGTCGCGCCAGGCGTTGACGTTCTGTCCGAGAAGCGTCACCTCGCGCACGCCTTTCTCGACGAGGCTTGCGACCTCCGCTTCGATGGCGGCGGCGCGCCGGGATATCTCAGCGCCGCGCGTGTAAGGCACGACGCAAAAGGTGCAGAACTTGTCGCACCCTTCCTGAACCGTCACCAAGGCGGAAACGCCGGGCGCGGCGCGATTGCGGGAGAGAACATCGAACTTCTCTTCGACGGCGAAGTCGGTATCGAGCGCTTCGCCTTTCCCGCGCGCCGCCTTCGCAATGAGTTCCGGCAGGCGATGGTAGGCCTGCGGTCCGACGACGATATCGACGATCGGGGCGCGCCGCGAAATCTCCGCGCCTTCGGCCTGCGCGACGCAGCCGGCGACAGCTACCATCATGCCGCCAGCGCGCGCGGCTTTTGTCTCCTTCAGCCGGCCGAGATCTGAATAGAGCTTCTCCGCTGCTTTCTCCCGGATGTGACAGGTGTTGAGGATGACAAGGTCGGCCTCGGCGGGCGTTTCGACAGGGCGATACCCGAGCGGGGCAAGCAGATCGGCCATGCGCTCGCCGTCATAGACGTTCATCTGGCAACCATAGGCCTTGATGAAGAGCCCGCGGGCAGGGCGCGCGCTCTCAGTCCCCGCGGCCTTGACCTTGGAAGACGTTGCGGCCGCCGCGAACGGGGTGGACGTCGACATGTCGTAAAGTTTCGCCTGCAAAATCGACCGTCTCTATGCGACGCGACGGGGCCCGAGGCAAGGCAGGAAAAGGGCGCGTTTCTCGCAGCCATGTGACCCGCCAAAGCATTGATCGACGGGCGGGTTGGCGTATTTTCCGCGCCAACGAGGTTTAGAGTCAAAGATGGGTCGAAGGACTGCATACGCCGCTTGCAGCGGCATGGCGGTGATGGTTGGCGCCGCGGAAGCCCAAACAGCGACACAGGCGCCGCCGCCAAAGCCCGTCGTCATCGAAATGTTCTTGTCGCAGTCCTGCAAATCGAGCCCGCCGGCCGCAAGACATCTCAGCGAAATCGCCCGCCGAGACGATGTCGTCGCGCTCGCCTGGCATGTCGATTACTGGGACGCCATGCCAGGCCTAGAAGCCGGCGCGTGGGCCGATCCGTTTGCGCGGCGAGAATTCAACGAGCGCCACAAGACCTACAATGTCAGGCTGAGGCGGAGCCAGATGGTCGCCACCCCGCAGGCGATCATAGACGGCGTCATTCTTACCGCCGGGTCAAAGCGCGAATCGCTGGAGGCCCGGATTGTGGAGGCGCAGTTCATCGACGAACACGCACGATCCTCGCCTCCCCAACTTGAACTGGTGCGCGCGGAAAGGAACATGATCCGCGCCAGCATCGCGGGGGTGGGGGCGCCCTATGACGCCTATGCGGTGTCGTTCCGGCCGAAGGCGGTGACGGAAATCGGGGGCGGCGACAACGCCGGATCAATTTTTGAGGAGATCAACGTCGTCACGGGCGTGGAGACGCTGGCGACCGCGGCTGAAGGCGCCAGGACGATTTCCTTCAGGGCGCCCGAAGGCGGCGATGATTGCGCGGTGCTCGTCCAGGAGCGCGGCCAAGGCCGTGTCGTCGCCGCCCGCTATTGCGCGAGCCGGCTGACGAACTGAATCAGGCGGCGACGCCGACCGCCGCAACGCTCTTCACATAAGCTTCGCGTTCGGCCTTGCGTTCGTCATCGAGTTCGGCCGCGCGTCGGTTGTCTTCGGCGACGAGCGCCGAATAGTCCGTTTCAGCAAAGCCGATGACGCCCATGTCGGCATAAGCCTTCTGGATCTTCGTCGACCACAGCCCGATATCGCGCACAATCGGCACGATGCGCTGGAAAAGCATGGACCGATAAAGGCGCATCGCTTCGGATTCATTATTGTAGCGGATGCATTCCTCGACCGGCAGACCGAGAATTTCATAGGTCTCGCGCTGCTCGAAGCGGTCGCGCATGTGATAGCACGCCTCGACCAGGAACTCCTCGCGCTCATTGCGTTCGGCGTCGGTCAGGTGCGGATAGTAATCGCGCAGAGCAAGGCGCCCGAACGCGACGTGGCGGGATTCGTCCTGCATGACGAACGCGTTCACCTGCTGCGTCAGCTTGTTGCGCGCAATCTCGCGAATGTTTCCAAAGGCGGCGAGCGCAAGGCCTTCGATCACGACCTGCATGGCGAGATAAGTCATGTCCCAACGCGAATCCCGCAGCGCCTGATCGACCAGCGTCTGCAGGGGCTTCGTCATCGGATAGGCGAGGCCCAGCTTGTCGAGGAACTTCTTGTAGGCCTCGACATGGCGCGCTTCGTCCATCACCTGCGTCGAGGCGTAAAATTTTGCGTCGAGGTCCGGCACCTGCTGCACGATTTTTGCGGCGCAGATCATCGCCGCCTGCTCGCCCTGCATGAATTGAGAGATCGTCCAGGCCTGGAAATGGCGCCGGACGTCGACGTGTTCCCTCGCACTCATCTTGGCCCAGAAAGGCGTGTGGTAGAGACCCGTCACTTCGTCCGGAATGCCCATCGGGTTTTCCGAGTCGAGTTCAAGGTCCCAGTCGATACGCGCGAGCGCATCCCACTGCATGTCCTTGCCCTTCTGGTATAGGTGCATCATGTGCGCCCTACCCTCGTCGAAGCGCCAGTCGAACGCCGCCTCAAATTCCTGCGGCACGCTCCAGACCGGATCGACATCGGGAATGGGGTAGAGGTCCTTGAGCGACATGAGGCGTCTCCGGTCGGCGAGAAAAGTACACTAACCGGTTTACTCTAGCCCCACAAGATTGAAATGGCGTTACTTCTTGGGGAGCGGCACCCCGTAAAGCTCAAGGCGATGGGCCATGAGCTTGTAGCCATGGTCTTCGGCTATTTTCCGCTGCAAGGCTTCGATTTCGGGGCTCACAAACTCGATGACCTTGCCGGACTTGAGGTCGATGAGGTGGTCGTGGTGGTCGTCCGTCGCCTCCTCATAACGGGAGCGGCCGTCCTGGAAATCATGCCGCTCGACAACCCCTGATTCTTCGAACAGCCGCATGGTCCGGTAGACCGTCGCAATTGAAATCCTCGGATCGATCGCGACAGCGCGCCGATGAATCTCCTCGACGTCCGGATGGTCCTGAGCGACCGACAGCACCCGCGCGATGACGCGGCGCTGGTCGGTCATGCGCATGCCCTTCTCAGCGCAGAGTTTTTCAAGTCGATCCATGGGCTTGCTCCTTGCGGGCCGCTTAAATCACAGATCGGCGCGCATGACGAGCGCATCCGCCCCTGAGCGGTAATATCGCCTTCGGCGCGCGATCCGAGCGAAGCCGCGGTTCTCATAGAGAGCGATCGCTGCTCGGTTGCCGGCGTCAACTTCAAGAAACAGCGCGCGAACGCCGCCGCCCCGCAAGGCTTCGAGCGCAGCGTCAAGCAACGCACGAGCGCAGCCGCGGCGCTGCTGGTCCGGCGAGACGGCGAGCGTCAGCACCTCCGCTTCGTCGCCGACCCGCCGCCACATCAGAAACCCTTGGGGATGCGCGACGGCGTCTTCAGCGACCAGCGTGTCGACGAGGCGGTCGCGGAAGCCGTCTTCGACACCGCGCCCGCCCCAGCTGGCGGTTCCGAACGCGGCCGCTTCAATCGCTGTGAGGATTGGGATGTCGGCCGCCGAACCAGGCCGGAGGCGCCACGTCGTCATGACGCGTCAAGGCCTGAAAAGAGCGTCGCTGCAGCGGGCGCCGCATCCGGCGGGCGCAGATAAAGCGGCTGGGGAAGAACCGCCGCCGCAGGGCGCCGCGCCGCAAGGGCCGCGATCGCCGCCGGGTCGGCCCAGATCGCCGGGTCAACCGTATACGGACGATTGATCTCGACGAGACCCGCGCCCGATCCTGCAAGACGAAGGCGCCTGCCTTCAGCGCCCGCTGAGAGGCGCGCGGCCGCCGCTTCCGGCGCTGCGACAAAAGGCGGGACGATCGCTTCCCCGTCCTCGCCATAAAGCGCCGCGTAGACCTGGCCCCGGCGGGCGTCGAAGATGACGGCGGTCGCTCCTTCATGGGGCGAAAGCGAAGCGGCGAGGGCCTGCGTGCTGGTGACGCCCGCAACATCGGCCTCATGCCCGATCCGGAACGCGCGGGCGAAAGCGAGCCCCACCCGCACGCCCGCGAAGGCGCCCGGTCCGATCACGACGCCGATCCGGGTGATCGCGGCGGGCCCGACGCCTGAAGAGATCAGACCGGCAGCAACCATAGGCGGCAGCACTTCGCTATGCCCCTTGCCGATGATGCGCCGCTCCGCCCACAGAACGTCGTCGCCGGAGACAATGGCCGCTGAGCAGGCGTCAAAAGCGGTGTCGATGCCGAGGACGATCATGAGAAGCAAGTCCGCACCGACGCCGGCGCGAGGCCAGCATGCGAACCGCCTGCCGCCTCACACAACCCGGCAGGCCTCCTCGAACGCCAATCTCGGGCTTCGCGGGAACAGGTTTTCATCGGTTCCGTAACCGATATTGCACAGGAAATTCGACTTCCATGTCGTTCCCGCGAGGAATTCCTTGTCGACGCCGGCGTTGTCGAAGCCCGACATCGGTCCGCAATCAAGCCCGAGGCCGCGTGCGGCGAGCATGAAATAGGCGCCCTGCAGCGTGCCGTTGCGAAACGCGGTGTCGGCGATCAGCTTCTCGTTGCCCACGAACCAGCTCCTCGCGTCCGTATGCGGAAAGAGCTGCGGCAACTTCTCGTAAAATTCGATGTCATGCGCTATAATCACGCAGCAGGGCGCGGCCATGGTCTTGTTGACATTGCCGGGCGCGAGCAGCGGCTTCAGCCGCGCCTTGCCTTCGTCAGAGGCGACCAGCACGAAGCGCGCCGGCGAGCAGTTCGCCGAGGTCGACCCCCACTTCATGAGGTCATAGACGGCCTGCATCAGCGGACGCGAGACCTTCCGGTCCTCCCACCCGTTGTGGGTGCGCGCAGTGCGGAAGAGGAGGTCCATCGCCTCGTCATTAATCATCTTGTCGGACACGCAAGGCTCCCAAAGCTTGATCGTCAGCGGTGATTACGCCGCATCTTTTGCCCCGGTGTCGCTGAATTTGTCGATGCGCCTCGCCATTTTTTCGCGGTCTTTTCCCTGCACCATGCCGAACAGCGATTCGCGGACCGGCTTCATGCCTGCAAAGCCAAGCACGGACCTTTCAAGCGCCTTCACGCCGTGCGCGCCGAACAGGAGGCGATAGGCGGCCTTCGGCATGCCCATCGTCACGGCGACGCGCGCTGACTTTCCCCTGAACATCGGTTTTGGAAACCCCTCGCCATAGGAGAGCGCAAATCCCGGCCGGAAGGTCTGTTCGAAAAACGCCTTAAGCAGCGCGGGCATGTCACCCATCCAGAGCGGATAGATGATGAGAAGATGGTCAGCCCATGCAATGTCAGCGGCCGCGCGCCTGATCGGGTCCGGCGCGCCGTCAGGCCCGCGATGGAAATCCGCCTCCGTTCGCAGGAGAGGAAAATCGAGGCGGGCGACGTCGACTTCGCGCACTTCGGCGCCGGCGGCCTCGGCCCCGCGCCGGTAGGCCTGCGCCAGCGCCCGGCAGAGGCGTTCGGGCGCCGGGTCCGGGTGACCTTGGATGATGAGGATTGATTTCGACATCGATCACCGCCTTCCTACCCTTTGCTATTTCAGGCGGCGCGCGTCAGGCGACCGCCTCCACCTTGGCGATCTCAGGCACGTAGTGCTTCAGCATGTTTTCGATGCCGGCCTTCAGCGTCATGGTCGATGACGGGCACCCGGAGCAGGAGCCGTGGAGCGACACGAAGACGACGCCCGTCCTCGGCTCCCAATGCTGGAAGGCGATATCGCCGCCGTCCGCCGCGACCGCCGGGCGGACGCGCGTATCGATCAGGTCAATGATCTGCTCGACGATTTCACGGTCGTCGCCTTCATAGTCGTCTATGCTTGTCGCAGCCTTGCGCGCCGGCCTCGCCGCGGCCGCCGCCTTGTCGATCACCGGAACGCCCGCAGTGAGAAGGTCGGCGATCGCGCCGAGGACCTGCGGCTTTACATGCGCCCAGTCGACGCCCTCAGCCTTTGTCACCGTAACGAAGTCCGGCCCGAGGAAAACGCCGGAAACGCCGTCGATCGCGAATAACGCAGCCGCCAGCGGCGATATCTTCGCCGTCTCCTCATTTGGAAAGTCCACTCCGACCGCCGGCCGGCCGGAACTATCGAGCCCCAGCACCGCCCGGTCGGCGATGAACTTCATGGAAAGGGGGTTCGGCGTGTCTTCGGTCTGAATGAACATGGCGCGCTTCCATTTTCTCCCGCCTTGCGGGAATTAGGCGGCCGGGCGCGCTTGCGCAATGGCGCGCCGATTGCCCTGCCCCGTCGCCAAAGGCTAAGGCTCGCCTAATCACAATTTGATGATGGGGCGGCGCGCATGGACGACACCTCGACCAAGGTATCCGACGAGGAGGCTCTCGCCTTTCATGCGCGCGGCAAGCCCGGCAAGCTTGAAATCACGCCGACCAAGCCGATGGCGACGCAGCGCGACCTATCGCTCGCCTACAGCCCGGGCGTCGCTGCGCCGGTGAAGGAGATAGCCCGCGAGCCGGACCTAGCCTATGACTATACATCGAAAGGCAACATGGTCGCCGTGATTTCGAACGGCACGGCGATCCTCGGCCTCGGCGATCTCGGCGCGCTGGCGTCGAAGCCGGTGATGGAGGGGAAGTCGGTCCTCTTCAAGCGCTTCGCCGACATCGACAGCGTCGACATCGAGGTCGACACCAAGGACCCCGACGCCTTCGTCAACTGCGTGCGCTATCTCGGCCCTGCTTTCGGCGGCATCAACCTTGAAGACATCGCCGCGCCTGAGAGCTTCATCATCGAGCAGCGCCTGAAAGAGATCATGGACATCCCCGTGTTCCATGACGACCAGCACGGCACCGCGATCATCGCCGCCGCAGGCCTCCTCAACGCGCTCGACATCACCGGCAAATCCATACGCGAGGTGAAGGTCGCGGTCTCGGGCGCAGGCTCCTCCGCGCTCTCCGTCATCGGCCTGATAAAGGCGATGGGTCTGCCGCATGAGAACGCGATCGTCTGCGACTCAAAAGGCGTTCTTCATAAGGGCCGTCAGCTCGACCAATGGCGTTCGGCGCACGCGATCGAGACCGACAAGCGCACGCTCGCCGACGCCATGGCCGGCGCAGACGTCTTCATCGGTCTGTCGGTTGCGGGCGCCGCGACGCAGGCGATGGTGAAATCGATGGCGAAGAATCCGATCATCTTCGCAATGGCGAACCCGACGCCGGAAATTCTCCCCGAAGACATCAAAGCGGTGCGCGACGACGCCATCATCGCCACCGGGAGATCGGACTATCCCAATCAGGTCAACAATGTCCTCGGGTTCCCCTACATTTTCCGCGGCGCTCTCGATGCGCGTGCGCGCACCATCAACGAAGAGATGAAGATCGCCTGCGCAAAAGCGCTCGCCAGGCTTGCACGCGAAGACGTGCCGGACGACGTCGCGGAAGCCTACGGCAAACGCCTGAAATACGGACCGGGCTATATCATTCCGACGCCGTTCGATCCGCGCCTTATCTCGACGATCCCGCCCGCGGTCGCCAAGGCTGCCGCCGATTCAGGCGTCGCGCGAAAGCCGATCGAGGACCTCGCCGCCTACGGCGCCACGCTCGCGGCGCGGACTGATCCGTCAGCGTCGTTCCTGCAGAAGATTTATTCCTCGCTGCGCACGGCGGAGACCCCTAAACGCATTGTCTTCGCCGAGGGCGAAGAGGAGGCGGTGCTGCGCGCCGCCTATGCCTTCCAACAGGAGGGACTCGGCAAGGCGGTCCTGATCGGGCGTGAAGAGCAGATCCGCGAAGGCCTGAAAAACGCCGGGTTTCCCGCCGACGCGGACTTCGAAATCCATCATTCGCGCACCGCGACCAATACCGCGCTTTATGCGGACTATCTCTATGAGCGGCTGCAACGGCGCGGCGTCCTGAGACGCGACGCCTTGCGTCTCGTCAACACCGACCGCAACGTCTACGCCGCCTGCATGCTTGCGCATGGTCACGCCGACGGCATGGTCACCGGCGTCACGCGCAACTTCAACGTCGCGCTCGAAAACGTCAGGCTGGCGCTGGAGCCGCGACCCGGCGAAAGGTTGATCGGTCTTTGCATCATCCTCGCCAAGCACCGAACGCTGTTCGTCGCCGACACCAACATCACCGAACTGCCGACCTCGCAGGACATGGCGGAAATCGGCGTCCAGGTCGCGCATGCGGCGAAGGACCTCGGCTATACGCCGAAAGTCGCCTTCATCTCGCATTCGAATTTCGGCAATCCGGACACGGAGCATTCGCGCCGCGTCGCCGGCGCGGTCCGCATTCTCGACGCGCGCGCCGACGTCGATTTCGAGTATGAAGGCGAAATGACGCCGCGCATGGCGCTCAACGAACGCGTGCGCGAGGTCTACCCCTTTTCGCGTCTGCGCGGCGAGGCCAATGTCCTCATCACTCCCGGCGCCCACTCCGCGACGATTTCGACAAAGCTCCTCGGCGAGATCGGCGGCGCGACGGTGTTGGGGCCCCTCCTCATCGGCCTTGAGCGCCCGGTGCAGATCGCCCAGATCGGCGCGCGGGTCCCCGATATCGTGACGCTCGCAGCCATGGCCGCCTACAATCCTGATACTGAACACCGCGAGTGGATGAAGAAAGGCGAGTGAACGCGCGGCCGCCGCTGCAGTGCGCCGCCCGCCCCCGCTTGCGGGATCACCAGCAGGGAGCGCCGGCTCCGACTTTCCGCGCGCGAAAAACCAGCATCACAAGCCGGCGAGCATCCGCCGCTTGCAGCTTGCGATCTGATCGCGCGTAGGACATGAGCAAGCTGACCGGAACAAGGACGCGCTCCCATGAAAAGATTTCTCGCCGCGCTCGCGCTGACCTTCGCCCTGCCCGCCGCCGCGGCCCCGATCGCCATCGAACGCCAGTTCGCGCCGAAGTCGGCGCTCGTTGATGCGCGGTTTGAGGCCTCGGATGAGGCGAGCAATGCGGCCGTTGATCATGCGGCGTGGGGACGTTTTCTTGAGGCTTATGTCGTCGCGGGCCCGACAGGGATCAATCTTGTCCGCTACAAGGCGGTGACTCGGGACGACAAGGCGGCGCTCGCCGCCTATATCGCATCGCTGGAAGCGACTGACACGAGCGCGCTGGCGCGCAAGGAACAGCTCGCCTTCTGGTTCAATCTCTACAACGCCGCGACAGTGAAGCTGATTCTCGACCATCCGGGGATCGCCTCGATCCAGGACATCAAGAAGCCGTGGGACACCGCCGTCACGACCGTGAAAGGCCGGGCGCTGACGCTCAACGAGATCGAACACGGGATCATTCGCCCGCTCGCAAAGGATGCGCGCATTCACTACGCCGTCAATTGCGCGTCGATGGGCTGCCCCGATCTCGCGCGCGCCCCGTTCACTGGCGCGGGCCTTGGCGCGCAGCTCGACGCGGCGGCGCGCAGCTATGTCAATCACCCGCGCGGCGTCAGCGTCGCCAAGGGAAAAGTCACGCTCTCGAAAATTTACGGCTGGTACCGCGACGATTTCGGCAAGGATGACGCGGCGCTGTTCGATCACATCCGTCAGTATGCGGCGCCGGCGCTCGCCGAAAGCCTCAAGGGCGTGAAGAAAGCAGCCGGCTACGAATATGACTGGGCGCTCAACGCGGCGGAGTAGCGGCGGCGATCTCGTCGAGGATCGCGCGCGCCGCGGCGCCGGGGTCCCTCGCGTTGACGATCGGGCGTCCGACGACAAGGTGATCTGCGCCGCTGCGTATCGCGTCCGAGGGCGTGACGATGCGCGCCTGATCATCGGCGCTCGCGCCTGCAGGCCGAACGCCGGGCGTCACGATGAGAAGGTCGTCGCCAAACCGTTGACGGATCGTCAGCGCCTCGCGCGCTGAGGCGACAACCCCGTCGGCGCCGGCCCTGACGCAGAATTCCGCGC
>CAZGXT010000050.1:0-16995 GCA_964529675.1 uncultured Caulobacterales bacterium | reverse complement strand
GCGCGCCGCTGCCTTCCGCAGTGGACCGCCTGCGACGGGCGCGCGATGATGAGGCCTAGCCCACGGGAGCCCCCATGCCCATCGAAGCCCTCAGAACCCCCGACGACCGTTTCGCGACCCTTCCCGGCTGGCCTTTTCGGCCCCGCTATGTCGAAGGCCTCAAGGGCTATGACGGCCTTCGCATGCATTATGTCGATGAGGGTCCGAAGGACGCCAAGGTTGCTTTCCTCTGCATCCATGGCGAGCCGTCATGGTCCTATCTTTTCCGCAAGATGATCCCCGTCTTCACCGGCGCCGGCCATCGCGCTGTCGCGGTCGACCTGTTCGGCTTCGGACGCTCCGACAAGCCGGTCGACGATAATGTCTATACCTTCCATTTCCACCGGAACGCGCTCCTTGCTTTCGTCGAGCGCATGGACCTCAAAAACATCTGCCTCGTCGTACAGGACTGGGGCGGACTTCTCGGGCTCACTCTGCCGATGGAGGCGCCGCAGCGCTATACGCGCCTTCTCGTCATGAACACGGGGATGCCGGCGGGCGAGGAAGCGCCGGCGGGCTTTGCAATGTGGCGCGCCTTCAACCGCTCGCAGCCCGATCTGAAGGTGGGCGAACTCATGAAGCGCGCGACGCCGATCCTCACGCCCGAGGAAATGGCCGCCTATGACGCCCCATTTCCCGACCAGCGCTACAAGGGCGGCGTGCGCCGGTTCCCGGAGCTTGTGATGCTGAAGGAACAGGGCGCTGCGGACCTGACGCCGCTTTCAAAGGACGGCGTCGAAACATCGCTCCGTGCCCGGAAGTTCTGGTCCGAGGACTGGAAGGGCGATAGCTTCATGGCGATCGGCATGCAGGACCCGGTCCTGGGCCCGCCATCGATGCACTTCCTGCGGAAATTCATCAAGGACTGCCCCGAACCCATGGAAGTCGCAGACGCCGGCCACTTCGTGCAGGAATGGGGCGAACCGATCGCAGCGGCGGCGCTCGAAAAGTTCGGGCTCAAGTGACAACGAGAATTCCACGCGGCGTGGCGACCGCCGGGTTCTCGTTCCTTGTCGCCGCGGCGCCAATCGCCGTCGGCGCGGACATGCTCGGCGGGGCGTTGGGCTCGGCTGGCTGACGGTGCTGGCGCTGCCGAAAGCGGGCCTCGGTTTCATCGCCGGCCTTTTGAACGCCGTCCCCGACGCGACGCGGAAACGCTGACCTTCTTCACGGACGCGCAGCAGGTGACATTGTCAGCATCTGGAGGTCTCCGCCTGCGGCCTCTATGGCGACCAACGTCACGCCTCTTACTTCTGCGTTTCCTGACGCTGGCGGCGTCACCGCGCATTTCGCTTCTTCTCGATCTCGCCGTAAAGGATCGGCACGAGCGCCTCTGTGAAGCGCGTCGCTTCGCTTTTTGAGAGGTGCGACCATTCCGGCAGCACGTAGCCTTGCAGCTCTGGATAATCGTGCCAAGTGACAGTGGCGCTTGCGGTCGCCGGGCCGAGGCGGTCCCAGAAAACGTCGCGCGGAAAGCCGGCGTCCTCCGCAGGCGTATAGGCGCCTTCATAAGGAAAACGCACGAAGGCGACATCGCCGCCGCGCGCGCGGATCTTGTTCACGTTCGCTTCAACCTCGCCGAGAACGCCCGGCAGCATGTCACGCGGGTTCGGCGGCGCCTTTCCGTCAGGCCCGGGCCGTCCGCGGTTGCTGAGGCCCAGCGCCCAGATCTCTTTGGCTTCCTCCCGATATCGTTCGTCGCGTTCGACCCTCGTCCACAGGTGTGCGTTGCGATCAGGGCCGAGCGCTTCAAGCTTACGCGGGTCGAAGCGTGGCTCCATTCCCGCGCGCAGCGGCATCGGCCAGATCTTGATCTGGCGCTTGGGGCGCGACTGCTCGTCGAGAAAAGCAAATATCGCCTCCAGTCGCTTCATCAGCTGATGATCAGCGCGTTCCGCCAAGGTCTCGCTGCGATAGTGATCGAGATAGTCAGCCCGAAGTCCGCCGTCGCGCGTGAAGAAGATCGGGACGGTCACCCCGACGATGACGAGGCCGCGAAAGCTTTCGTCATTCGCAAGATCGGTGAGAAAGACGCGCGGGCTGGTGCCTTGCAGCGCCAGCTGCACGGGCCGCTCGCCCGCAGTCTTCTCCCATGCGTCGAGATCGCTCCCGAAAAAAATGCGCGACGAGCCGACGATGACTGTCGAGTCCGGCTTGACGCTGCGGCGCGCCTCGGCCCAAAGCGATTCCGTATTGTTGTAGTCCCCTGCCTCAAGCCCTTTGCCGCGCCAGAAGACCTCGTAACCGGCGGTAAGGAGCGCGGTCACGCCTGCAGCGGCGAAGGCGATCGCGCGCCACGACTTTTCGGGCGTGACCCGCTCGACGTGTTCGGCATCGAAGAAAGCGAGTTTGGCCATCGCCGCCTCCTAAAACTGGAAGTAGATGAACGCGCTGTCCGATCCTTGCGTGATGACAAGCATGAACAGCATGAAAGTAAGCGCGGCGCCGATGACCCACGCCGGCGTCTTTTCGACGACCGCCTCCATCGACGTGTCGCGCATGCGCCAGTGGGTGACGACCATCCCGGCGATGACGATCGCCGCCGGAACGATTTCATTGAGATAAAGCACCTTTTTCGGCTCCGCCGCGAGGCCGAACATCGAGGCGAGGAAGATCGAGGCCTCAGCAAATCCCTGCGCGCGGAAGAACACCCAGGTGATGTTGACGAGAAAATAGGTGATCAGCGCCATCAGGACCTTGAACCACAGCGCACGGAACCAGTCCTGCGAGGGGATCGCTTCGCGAAGGAAGCGTTCGGCGGCGAGATAAAGGCCGTGGAGGCCGCCCCAGGCGACGAAGGTCCAGTTCGCCCCGTGCCAGAGCCCGCCAAGCAGCATGGTGATCATCAGGTTGAGATAGGTCCGTATGCGGCCCTTCTGGTTGCCGCCCAGCGGGATGTAGAGATAATCGCGCAGCCAGGTCGACAACGAGATGTGCCAGCGCCGCCAGAAATCGGAAAAGCCGATGGCCGCATAGGGGAAGTTGAAGTTGTTCGGCAGCTTGAAGCCGAGGCACAGGGCGGTTCCGATCGCCGTCGTCGAATAGCCCGAAAAGTCGAAGAAGATCTGCCCTGAGAAAGCGAGGACGCCCGTCCAGGCGTCGAGCGGGGCGAGCGCGCCCTTGTGCCCGAAGGCGCCGTCCGCCGCCGGCGCGAGGAACGAATCCGCCAGCACGACCTTCTCGAACAGCCCGACGACGATGAGCGCAAGGCCCCAGTAGAATTGCGGCGCGCTCGCCTGTTTCGGTTCGGCGAACTGCGGTACGAGCTGCGACGGTCGCACGATCGGGCCGGCGACGAGCTGCGGGAAGAACGTCACGAACAGAGAGAAATCGAGCAGCGATTTCGTCGGCGCGGCGCGGCGAAGGAATACGTCGAGCGAGTACGCCATCGTCTGGAAGGTGTAGAAGGAAATCCCGACGGGAAGGATGATGTTCCACTCCGGCGCGGCGTAATCGACGCCGATCGATTTCATCAGCGCGGTGAAATTGGCGAGCAGGAATTCGCCATACTTGAAATAGCCGAGAATGCCGAGATTGGTGAGAAGCGAGAGAACCAGGAACCCGCGGCGCGCGCCTTCAGTCTTTGCCGCATGGATCCATTGCGCAGCCTTCCAGTCGACCGCCGTCGAGAGAAGGAGCAGGAGCACGAAGGGCGGGCTCCAGGCGCCGTAGAAGACGTAGCTGGCGATCAGCAGGTTGAATTTCTTCATCCGCCACGAAAGCGGCGCGCTGTGCAACGCGACAACGACCGCGAAGAAGATGATGAAGGTCAGCGAATTGAATAGCATGCGATGCGCTCTGGTTCAGTCTATCTGGTAAGGAAAATGGCCTCCGCGCCGAAGCGCCGGATGATGCCGCACAAATAACTTTGTGAAACCGCCGTTTAAGCCGATCGGCGTGACGCGCCCCCGCGCGCTGACTCAAATGTCCTTTTCTCCCGGCACGGAAGATGCACTTGCTCGCAAATTCATGCAAGATGGTCGAGCACGCCAAAGGCCGGTTAAAGCCTGAACCCCGGCGTCGAGGCTGACAACGCTTTTTCCTCCGCGTCCATGTCCGCCTCAATCCCGCCAAACAGCGGCGTTGAGAGGTAACGCTCGCCGGTGTCCGGAAGCATGGCGAGGATCGTCGCCCCTTTCTCGGCCGAGGCGGCGACCTCGATCGCGGTCGCGAAGGTCGCGCCGCAAGAGATGCCGCAGAAAATTCCCTCCTGTTGCGCCAGCGCCTTGGCCCATTTCATGGCGTCAACGCCGGAGACTTTCATCACCTTATGGATCGCGTTCTTGTCGATCGCTTCCTGCGCGACCAGCGGGATGAAGTCAGGCGTCCAGCCCTGAATGGGATGGGGCGTCCAGGCGGGGTGGCTGCCGGCCGCCGAACCGTCCGCCTGCCGCGCCTGCGCGCGCCCGTCGGAGAACAGCGCCGCGATGTCGGGCTCAGAAACGATGATCTTCGTCTCCGGGCGCTCGCGCTTCAGGACGCGCGCGACGCCCGACAGCGTGCCGCCGGTGCCGTAGCCTGTCACCCAGTAATCGAGCCGCTCGCCCTTGAAGTCGTCGATGATCTCGCGCGCGGTGGTGCGCTCGTGAATGTCCGGGTTGGCGGGATTTTCGAACTGGCGCGTCATGAACCAGCCGTTCTTTTGCGCGAGCTCTTTCGCCTTTGCGACCATGCCCGTGCCGCGATCCTTCGCCGGCGTCAGGACGACCTTCGCGCCGAGAAAGCGCATCAGCTTTCGCCGCTCGATGGAAAAGCTCTCCGCCATGGTGATGACGAGCGGATAGCCCTTCGCCGCACACACCATCGCAAGGCCGATACCGGTGTTGCCGCTCGTCGCCTCGACGATGGTCTGGCCCGGCTTCAGCGATCCGTCCTGTTCCGCAGCCTCGATCACGCCGAGCGCAAGGCGGTCCTTCACCGAGCCGAGAGGATTGAACGCCTCGATCTTGACGAAGAGATTGACGCCCGGCGGCGCCAGCTTTCGCACGCGTACGACCGGCGTTTTTCCGACCGTTTCCAGAATGCTCTGATATCTCGCCATGACGATCTCCTGCGCGAGGGGCCCCGAAGTCTTCGGCCCCATGCGGGAGCGATGTCAATTATTTTTGCGGCTACTCGCTGCTGACGGGGCCAGCCGCTCCCCTGCTGCTGCCTGTTCGGCGCGAGCTTACGGCGGCGCCCTTGGAACCGACTCTTTCTCAGGTGCTGTTCGCTGATGCGCAGGCGCGGTGGTTGATCCGCTTCCTATTTGTCCGCCGACACCGCCATTTCGTAAAGCAGCCGTACGCCGAATCCGGAGGCGCCTTTCGGCACGGTCGGCGTTCCCTCGCCCAGCCAGTCGACGCTTGCGATATCAAGATGCGCCCAGGCGAGTTCTTCCTTCACGAAACTCGCAATGAAGGCCGCGCCCGTCGAGGCGCCGGGCGTACCGGTGTCGGCGTTCTTCACGTCGGCGATTTCGGACTTGATCTGTTTGAAGTGGTTTGCATGAAGCGGCAGGCGCCACACGTCCTCGCCGGACTTCTCGCCGGCTTTGACCAGCAGCGCCGCTGTCGCGTCATCGCGTGAGAAAAGGCCGGCATATTCGTCGCCAAGAGCGCCGCCGACCGATCCGGTCAGCGTCGCGATATCGATGAGAAGTCGCGGCTTGTCTTTCATTTGCGCGTACCAGACCGCGTCCGACAGCACGAGACGGCCTTCGGCGTCTGTCGACAGAATCTCAATCGTCTTGCCCGACATCGATCTAAGCACGTCGCCCGGGCGGATGGCGCCGCCGTCCGGCATGTTCTCGGCGAGCGCAGCGAGGCCGACGGCGTTCAGCGGCGCCTTCGATTTTGCAAGCGCGATGACGGTCGCGACGCTTACGGCGGCGCCGGTCATGTCTGACTTCATCTGCCACATGCCGTCATTCGGCTTGATTGAAATTCCCCCGGAATCGAAGGTGATCCCCTTGCCGGCGAAGGCGATCGGCGCGGCGGCGCCCGCGCCCCGGTAGCGCACGATGAGGAGGCGCGGCGGACGCAGACTGCCGCGCCCGACGCCGAGGATAGCGCCCATGCCGAGCTTCTCCATGGAGGGAACGTCGAGCACCTCTAACGATAGGCCGGCTACGCCCTTCGACGCATCGCGCGTGCGGCGGACGAACTCCTCCGGGTAGAGAATATTCGCCGGCTCCGACTGCATGTCGCGCACCCACAGGGCGGCGTCGACGACATGGCGCAGGCTGCCGTCAAAGGCGGTGCGCGCCGCGTCGGCGTCAGCTGCGATCATGGTCAGCGCGCCGGTCTGCTCCTTCGGGTCAGTCTTGTATTTCAGGAACTGATACTGGCCGAGGGCGGCGCCCATCGCCGCTTGCGGGGCGTCGGCGGCGCCGATCACCGCGATTTTCGAGGCTTTGCTGGCGAGGGCGATCTTGCCGGCGCGCCCGCCGAAATCCGCCCAGTCGCGCGCACGCATGCCTTCCTTCTTGACGCCGACGATATGGACCTCGCCGGCAACCGGGCTTCCCATGATGAAGCTCGCCGTCTCTCCCTCCTTAGCCTTGAACTGGGCGCGTTCGATAGCGGCCGCTACCGCCGCCGCAGCGTCCGCGCCTGCGACGGCGGAGAGCCCGGAAAGGTCCTTTTCATCCGAGACAGCAAGAATTATCGCGTCTGCTCCGGCGGCCGAATTCGAAAAGTCGATGGACCGAGCGGCGTCAGCGGGAGCCGCCGCAATCAGGAACGCAGCGGCGGCGGAGAGCAAGGATCGCATCGTCTGGAGACTCCGTTTCTTGGGCCGAGCGAATTTCAGTCACCCGGCGCAGGTCCGCAAGAGCGTTTAAACGCACTCCTTCGGCGAACAAAAAGACGCCGCCGCAGGTCTCCCCGCGGCGGCGCCCTTACGCAACAAAGCCGGAGCCGGCGCTGGTGACGCCGGGCCCGGCGGTCTCCCCTCGGTTTCAGGCGAGCGCGCCGGCGCCAGCCTCCGCTCTCTCTCCCACTGCGGTCGGCTATTGCAGATATGGCCATGGGGCGCCGGCTGCCGCTATGCGGCATGTCACTGGTTCGGCCGGTTCGCTGACGCGCCTGAGGCAAGCGGCCTTGCAGTCAGGAACAGCCGCGCTCGCCTGAAGGATTGAACGCCATGACCTATTCAACCCACGCCTACACGCCGGACCCGCGCAACGATACGATCCTGATTGACATCAACGGAACCCTTTATCCGCGCCATGAAGCGAAGGTCTCCGTCTTCGATTCAGGGTTCGTCCTCGGCGACGGCGTCTGGGAGGGCCTGCGCGTTCATCCGGGTCCGGACGGCCGCGGCGTCGTCGCCTTTCTGGACCGCCATTTCAAACGGCTCTGGGAGGGAGCCAAAACGCTCGACTTCGCCATGGGGCTGACCAAGGAGGCGCTTGCAAAGCGACTTTACGACTGTCTCGATGCGAATAGCGGCCATGAGGGCGTGCATGTCCGGCTGATGGTGTCGCGCGGCGTCAAGTCGACCCCCTACCAGGACCCGCGCGCGACGATCACGCCGCCGACGATCGTCATCATTCCCGAATTCAAGACGCCGGTTGCGACCAACGCCCATACGGGCAAAAGGCTCTTCACCGTGCATGTGCGCCGCACTTCGCCCGATACGCAGGATCAGAAGCTCAATTCGCATTCGAAGCTCAACTGCATCCTCGCCTGCATTCAGGCGACAAAAGCCGGCGCCGACGAGGCGCTGATGCTCGACGGCCAGGGTTTCGTCGCCACGTGCAACTCGACCCACTTCTTCATCGTGAAGGAGGGCGAGATCTGGACGTCGTCGGGCGATTATTGCCTTGGCGGCATCACGCGCGGGGTCATTCTGGAGGTCGCACGCGCGGACGGTTTGACGGCGCGGGAAAAGAACTTCTCGGTCCACGATGTTTATGGCGCAGACGAAGCTTTTCTCACCGGCACTTTCGCCGGCGTCACGCCTGTGTCCGAGGTCGACGGGCGCGCTATCGGTGAAAGGCCTGGCGCAATGGTCGCGCGCCTGCAGGCGCTCTATAAAGCGCGCGTCAAGCAGGATGTCGCGCGCGGCCGCAATCACGTTTTCTGCTAGGAAGGAACGGCCACAACATGCCTGCGCGCAAGAAAACGCCCGCCAACGCACGCCAGCTTTCATCACCGGCCTTCAGGCTCGCCGCGCTCGATCAGGACTTTCTCCTTGACGATGCGCGCCGCGGGCTGCGCTTTCAGCTCGAATATGAGAAGGCGGAGGAAGCGCTGCGCAAATGGGGCGTGCGCTCGACGATCGTCGTCTTCGGGTCCGCGCGGATCAAAGACCGCGGCCCCGCAAGCCATGTGCGCTGGTACCGCGCAGCGCGCGAGTTCGCGGCGATCGCCTCCGAGCAGGGCGGCGCCCTTGACCGCGACAAGGACGGCCAGCGCGACAATGTAATCGCGACCGGCGGCGGCGGCGGCGTCATGGAGGCGGCCAATCGCGGCGCCGCCGACGCTGGCGCTCCCTCGATCGGGTTCAACATCCGCCTGCCGATGGAGCAGGAGCCCAATGCGTGGTCGACGCCGGAGCTGACCTTCCAGTTTCACTACTTCGCGATGCGCAAGATGCATTTTGCAATGCGCGCACGTGCTTTGGTCATTTTTCCGGGCGGCTTCGGCACCTGCGACGAGTTGTTTGAGATGCTTACGCTCGACCAGACCGGTAAGGGCAATCGGTTGCCGATCATTCTCTACGACGAAGACTATTGGCGCGGCGCGATAAACTTTCAGCATTTCGTCGATCATGGCATGATCGCAAAGGAGGACCTGTCGCTGTTCGCCTATGCGTCGAGCCCGGAGGAAACATGGCGAAAACTCCTCGATCGCGGACTGAAAGCCGGAAACGGTCCGCCAGGAGGGTCTCGACGCCGAAAGGCGAAGCAAAGCGCGCGCTGACCTATGCGGACATTCGCGCGCTTGCGCTGTCGTTCGGATTTCCTCAAGTCGTTGAGGCGGTGTCGTGGGGCCAGCCTTGTCTCAAGGCGCATGGCAAGCTCTGGTTCTTCTGGAGCCCGACGGAGAACGCGCCGGTGTTCAAGGTTCCGTTCGAGGAGCGTGACTTTCTGGTGGAGACTTATCCCGATACGTTCTTCTTCACCGATCACTATCGAAATCACCAGCTGGTGCTCGCGCATCCACAACGCATCGATCGCGACTGGATTCGCGCCAACCTGATACGTGTCTGGCGCGACATGGCGCCGAAGCGGCTGTTGAGAGAGTGGGACGAGGAGCACGGCCCCGCATGACGGCCGTCATCGCGATGTGGTCGGGTCCGCGCAACATCTCGACGACCATGATGCGCTCGTTCGCGTCGCGTCCGGACATGGCGGCGCTCGATGAGCCTTTCTATGGAGAGTATCTGTCGCGGACCGGGGTCGGCCATCCGTACCGGGATGAAACGCTCGCCGCATATCCGCCGACGTTTGACGGGGTGCTAGACTGGATAGAGCGCGAGCGCGTCGCGCCCGCCCTGTTCCTGAAACATATCGCCTATCATCTGCCGGAGGGCGTCGATTTCGGCTTTCT
Source organism: uncultured Caulobacterales bacterium (assembly GCA_964529675.1). Taxonomy (GTDB): domain Bacteria; phylum Pseudomonadota; class Alphaproteobacteria; order Caulobacterales; family Parvularculaceae; genus Amphiplicatus. The sequence continues at coordinate 7,417 of CAZGXT010000050.1, read as the reverse complement.
TGAGACCTGGCGCAATTTCCTTCTCATCCGCGATCCGCGCGCGATGGTCGCTTCGTTCGCGGGCAAGTTCGAGGACGTGACCCCGATCGTCAGAAGCTATGAAATCGAACTCGCGATCTTCGATCACCTCTCACAGAGAGGCCTGCCCTGCCCGATCATCGATGCGGCCGACATCCTGAAATCCCCCGAGCGGGCGCTGCGGTCGCTGTGCGCGGCGCTTGAATTGCCATTCCACGGGGCGATGCTTTCTTGGCCGGCAGGACCGGCCCCGGAAGACGGTCCCTGGGCCCCGCACTGGTATGAGGCGGTCTGGTCATCGACGGGTTTCCAGCCCTATGTGGAGAAAAATATCAAACTTTCCAGAGAGTTGGAGGCTCAAGCCGCCGTGGCTGCGCCGGCTTACGCGCGTTTGCGGAAACATCGCCTGACGGCGTGACAGCGACGCAACAGCCTCGCGCAATTGTCATCAGACTGTCGCGCGGCGCTATCCGGCGTCGCGAAGCCTACTAAGGTCACATTCCGATTATGGGCGCGCCGAGCGCGCCCCGCTGTTGTGGGCACTCATCAAGGGACACTCAAGAAATGGCTCAATTCCGTCGCCTTATCCGCCTTTCCTGCGCGATGGCGTCAGCGCTTTCCGGCGCTTCATCGCTCTCTCTCGCGACCGCAACCTCCGCGTACGCACAGGCCTCCGGGGGCCTCGACGAAGTCCTCGTCACCGCCCAGCGTCGGGAAGAAAATCAGCAGGAAGTGCCGATCTCGATCACGACGCTCCCCGAAGACCGGTTTACGGCGATCCTTCAGGGGGCGGACGATATCCGCGCCCTCGCGACGCGCGTGCCGGGCCTCTACGCCGAGTCTTCGAACGGGCGGATTGCGCCGCGCTTCTACATCCGCGGTCTCGGCAACACCGATTTCGATCTCGCGGCCTCGCAGCCGGTCTCGATCGTCATGGATGAGATCGTGATGGAGAACGTGGTCCTAAAATCCTTCCCGCTCTTCGACATTGAGCGCGTGGAAGTGCTGCGCGGGCCGCAGGGGACGCTGTTCGGGCGCAACACGCCGGCCGGCATCGTGAAGTTCGACACCGTCAAGCCGGGCGAGGAGCAAGAGGGTTTCATTTCCGCCTCGATCGGACGTTTCTCGACCGCGAAGGTCGAGGGCGCGATCGGCGGACCGCTGACCGACACGCTCGGCTACCGCGCGTCCGTGCTCTATCAGCGTCGCAGCGACTGGGTCGACAACGGCTTCTCCGGCCAGGAAGACGTGTTCGGCGGCTTTTCCGATATTGCGGGCCGCTTCCAGGTGGCGTGGGCGCCGTCGGAAAACTTCGACGCCCTGTTCAACATTCACGGCCGCAAGCTTGAGGGAACGTCAGAGCTGTTCCGCGCGAACGTCTTTTCGCCGGGCAGCAATGAACTCAACGGGAATTTCGACCGCGGCGTCGTTTATTATGACGGCGGCGCCGGGAACAATCAGAACTATGACACCTATGGCGGCTCGGCGCGCCTGACGCTTGATCTCGGCGCCGTTCAGGTGATTTCGATCTCCGGCTTTGAGACAGCGAGCGGCGACAGCCGCGGCGACATCGACGGCGGCGTGATCACGCCTGGACTGGGCGCGTCCGTTCCCCCGGGGCTCACCTCGGGCCAGACCGATACGTCCTTCCCGCCGGACGGCATCCTCGACGCAACCACTTTTCCGGGTTTCATTCCCTTTGGCGCCGACACGCTGGACGAGATCGAAGGCCTTGACCAGTTCACGCAGGAGATCCGTTTCGCCAGCGATTACGAAGGGCCCTTCAGCTGGCAGGCCGGCTTCTTCTACTTCGATAGCGACCTGACCGTCACCACCGTCGGCCCCGCCTTCCCTCCCTCGTCGACTGTGCGCCACGACAATCAGAGTTGGGCGCTTTTCGCACAAGGGTCGTATGACCTCAGCGATCGCCTCAATTTCACAGGCGGCGTTCGGTATACGGAGGACGAGAAAGATTTCATCGCCATCTCGCCGCCGCCCTTCGTAACCGTCAATCCAACGAGCGTTTCAGACGAAAAAATCACCTGGGACGCCGCGTTCACCTTCGCCGCGACGGACGCCGTCAATGTTTATGCCCGCATCGCACGCGGTTTCAGGGCGCCGACTATTCAGGGCCGCGACGTCGCATTCGCCGCTTTCTCCGGAGCGGTAGATCCGCAGACGACTGCGACCTCCGAGACAGTCCTGTCCTATGAAGCGGGCGTCAAATCGACCCTCTTTGATAACCGAATGCGCCTCAACGCGTCGGCCTGGTACTATGACGCCAACGACCTCCAGTTCTCGGCGATCGGCGGCCTCGGAAACTTCAACCAACTGGTCAATGCGGACGGGCGCGCGTTTGGTTTCGAAGCGGACGCCGAATGGCTCGTCTCCGAAAACTTCCTCCTGACCGGCGGGGTCGGTTTCGCCGACACCGAGATCACCGAGGAAAACCTCCTCGTCGCCCCTTGCGGCGGCGGCTGCACTGTGACCGATCCCTTGGTGACGGTCGGCGCGACGCAGCGCGCGCTGATCACCGGCAACCCGTTCCCGCAGGCGCCGAAATGGACGTGGAACCTCACGGCGCGCTACTCCGTGCCGACATCGAAGGGCGAATTCTACCTCTTCACCGATTGGGCGGGGCAGAGCCGCACGAACTTCTTCCTCTATGAGTCCGAGGAATTCTTCAACGACGGCTCGGTTGAAGGCGGCGCGCGCCTCGGCATGCTGTGCAACGACGGCAAGCTCGATGTCGCGCTTTATGTCCGCAATATTCTAGACGCCGAGATCGTGCGCGGCGGCATCGACTTCAACAACCTGACAGGCTTCGTCAACGAGCCGCGCATTTACGGCGCCGCGGCGACGCTGCGGTTCTAATCAGGACTATCTTCCTGAAGAGTAAAGCCCCGCGGTTCGCCGCGGGGCTTTTTCATTCCTTTGCCAGCGCGCCGGCGTAGACGGAACTTCGCGGTGCCGCGAATAGCTTCATGACCATCGGCTCGAACGCTTCAAGGGGCATCGTGTCGTAATCCGGGTCGAACGCCGTCTGATCGTATTTTTCACAGAACTCCGCCGTGCGCTCGAAAGTCGGATGGCCGCGGAACTGGTCGCGGACATTCGGGTCCATGCCGAGGTAATGGAAAAAGTAATGGCCCTGAAAAAGCCCGTGCTTTTCGACCATCCAATGGTTCTCGGGCGAGACGAACGGCTTGAGGATCGCCGCAGCAATATCGGGATGATTGAACGCGCCGAGCGTGTCGCCGATGTCGTGGAGCAGCGCGCAGACGACATATTCCTCGTCTCGCCCGTCCCGAAAGGCGCGCGTCGCCGTCTGCAGGCTGTGCTGCAGCCGGTCGACGGGGAACCCGCCATAGTCGCCGTCGAGAAGACGCAAATGATCGAGCACGCGCTCGCCGCCCGCGCTTGCGAAGGGGCCGAAATGGCTGGCGATCTTCATCCAGTCCTCCGCCGTTCCTTCAGTCATTGCGCGGAATTTTGCGCGGCTTTCAGCGCGCTCGCCATGATCGGCCATCGCTTCCTCCTGATTTTCGGAAAACCTAACGCGCTCGCAGCGGCGCCTTCAAGCCGCGCGGGCTAGCGGCCCCGACGGGCGAGGATCGGCAAGGTCGGCGATCCGGCGCAGCCGAGCGCATCATAGGCCTGCGGGTCGGCGAGCAGCCGCTCCGCAACCGCAGCGGCGAGGATGGCGTTGCCGCGCGGCGTGAGATGCCGGTGGCCCTTCTCCCAGTAGAGCTTTTCCTTCGGTCCTGCCGCCGCCTCGAAGGCGTTGAGCGGCGAGATGTAATTGGCCCGCCCGGTGAGCGTTTCGGGCAGCAGGCGGAAGCTCGACCGGAAGCGGGTGCGCGCCTGCACGCTTGGCACGTCGACGACAAAGAACGGCGCGCCAGCCGCCCTTGAAAGGGCCTCGGCGCGGGCGAGAATGGCAAGGTCGAGCGGGCCGGCCGGTCGTTCTTCCTTGGCGCTGGCGGTCGTCTTGCGGCTGAAAACGTGGCCCGCCATGGCGCGCCGCACGAAGCGCGAGCCCTTTTCGCGAAGGATCGTAAAGAGATGACTGTGGCCGGCGAGAAACCGGAACAAGAAATTGTTTTCGACCGCCCTGCGCGCGCCCATCGCCGGCAGATAAGTCCCGCCGGTCTCGACCAGCGCATCGCCGTCTAGCGCGTAGAGATCTGCCCGCAGCGTGTCGTCGGGATCCGTGTGATGCCACTGGAAAATCACGGCGTCAGGGCCGTAGCGCAGCCCTACTTTCTCCAACGTACGCAGCATCTCCGCTGTTCCAAAGCCGGAAACGGAGAAATTCAGCACCTCGACCGGGCATTTCGACTGTCGCAGCGTCCGCTCAAGCTGCGTCGTCGCCATGTCGTCGTAGGACGCCTCGTACCCTAGAAGATAGCTGTCGCCGAAGACGGCGATGCGGCGGACGCCCGGCGCCTTTTCGAGTGCGAAGTCATGCGGCGCGCGCAAGCCGTTCGCGTTGATCGCAACAACGCTGCGCATTTCCGGGGTGCGCTGCACATACTCAGCGCCGGGCCGGTTCATGCGCACGCCGTAGGGCGCCGAAGCGATATCGCGCGGCACGAAGGACTGCGGCGCGAAGACCCGCACGAAGGCTTCGGCGAACAGCGCCGTGAAGGCGACGAAGCCTGCGGCGGTCAGAAGTTTTCTGCGGCCGCGGATCAGCATGTCAGAAATCGAAATAGATGAAGTCCTGCTGCCCTTCGGCGGACAGGAACGTCACAGAGCAAAGCAGGGTGAGGAAGACCGTGAACCGCGCCAGCAACGGCAGCGCGCCCGCCGTTCGCGCCTCGGCGGCGAGTCCCCTCAGCGCCGGCCCAAAGAAGCGATTGGCGATATTGGCGATGATCAGCGGCGCCGCCAGCGAGAGCACGAGGGAAGCCTCCGGCAGGTCTGACATCGTTCGCAGGCTGTCGAACCGAAAGGCGCGATCCAGCACGACGAAGGCGTCAGGAAGGCTCTGCGCGCGGAAAAACGTCCAGCCGATCAGCGTCAGCACGGACATGACGCCCCAGGCGACCAGATTGACGATCAGCGCGCCCGACCCTCTCCCCCGCTCGATCATCACATCGACCCCGAGCGCGCGATAGAGTGCGAGCATGCCGCCGTGGAAAGCGCCCCAGACGATGAACGTCCAGGCGGCGCCGTGCCAGAGGCCGCCGAGGAGCATCGTCAGGAAGAGGTTCCGGTAGGTCCGCAATGCGCCGCCGCGATTGCCGCCGAGCGGCAAATAGAGATAATCGCGCAGCCAGCTCGACAGCGAAATATGCCACCGACGCCAGAATTCCGACGGCGTGCGCGCGAAATAGGGCAGATCGAAATTCACCATCAGCTCGAACCCGAGCATGCGCGCAAGGCCGCGCGCCATGTCGGAATAGCCCGAGAAGTCGCAGTAAATCTGGACGGCGAATCCAATGACGCCGAGCAGCATGAACGCGGGCGTCGCCTCCGCCGGCGCCGCGAAGGCGGCGTTGACGATGGGCGCGAGATTGTCGGCGATGACGGTCTTCTTGTAGAGCCCCCAGAGAAACAGCAGCGCGCCCTCGCCCGCTTTCTCGGCGCTCCAGCGACGGCGCGTCTCGAACTGCGGCAACAGCGCGCGCGCGCGCTCGATCGGCCCGGCGACGAGCTGCGGGAAGAAGGCGACATAGGCGGCGAAGTCCACAAGACGACGCGTCGGCCGCATGTCTCCGCGCCAGATGTCGATCGTGTAGGAGAGCGTCTGGAACGTGTAGAACGAAATGCCGATCGGCAGGACGATCTGCATCATCGGCGCATTGACGCTGAAGCCGATGGCCTCCGCCGCGGCGATGAAGCTGTCGGTGAAGAAGCCGAAATATTTGAAGACGCCGAGCAGGCCGAGATTGCCGATGAGCGAGATCATCAGCCAGATCTTGCGGCGGTCGCCGGACGCGCGGTCAATGAGCAGCGCGATCGCCCAGCCGGCGAGCGCAAAAGCGCCGGCGAGCGCGAGCCAGCGCCAGCTCTCCGTGATCGTCGGCAAGGTCGCGGCGAGGCTGATCGCGCCAAGATAGAGCCCCGCCTTGCGCAGGTCCGATCCGCGCACGCGCTCACCTGAGGCGCCGAGGCCGGCGATGAAGTCAACAGCGGTCGAGGCGGCGATCAGGATCAGGAAGCGTTCGTCCCACCACCCGTAAAAGAGGAGCGACGCGCCGAGGACGAGGATGTTCTGCGCGCGCAGCCGGCTGGCGAGTCGCCAGTAAACGGCGAAAAACGCGCCGAAAAACAGGAAAAAGACCGTCGAATTGAACAGCATGGCCGATGCTTGTGAAGGGGCGCGCCGGCCGGCGGGACGCCAGCATTCCGATCTAGCGGGCGCGGCGTTAACATTTGATGGAAAGAATTGTTAAGGATGCGGAGAGCGGCCCCCGCGGCGCGAAGGGAGACGCCTGATGCTCGGCAGGCTCGGCGCCACGATCGCCGGATTGTTGCTGATGATCTATGGGCTCATCGCTGCGTTCTCGCCCTTGCCGGCGGGGGCGCCGCTGGTCATCCTCGGCCTCCTGATGATCGCGGGCGCCAATCCGGCGGCGCGGCCGGTCATCGTGCGGATGCGGCGCCGCTGGCCCTGGTTCAACAAGCTGGTCCGCATCGTCGGCAAGCGCGCGCCGCGTCGCCTGGCGAGAGTCGTGGATGAGACCGAGCCGATGAAAGGCGTCAGCGCGAAAGACGAGCAATCCGCCAGCGATCGGCCGCGCGTCTAGGTCTTCAACACGACGCCTTCAAACACGACGCGCCCGGCCGCGTAGCGGCCCCCGGCGCCGAGCGCCCGCATCATCGCACGATCGATCGCGGCGACAGCCGGCAGCCGATCAGGGACGAGCCGGCCGACCAGCCCGTTGAACCACTGCGCTTCAAACGATGCGCAAGCTTTCTCGACGGACGCAAACTCCGTCTCGTCGATCTTGTGTTCGTCGGGCGTGATGTACGGCTTGTCATCGCCATAGATGAACCGTCGCATCGCCGGATAGAGCGCTTTTTCGACGAGCCAGCTCTCGCGAAGGTTCTTCTGAATCCAGCTATGGGTGTAGAGTTCATTGCCGACGATGCGACCGCCGGGCTTGATGACGCGCACGACCTCGGCGATCGTCGCGGGAATTTCGACATGGTGCAGGATGTCGATGAAGAGGACGAGGTCGAAGGCGTTGTCGGGAAAGCTGAGCGATTCGGACGCCATCACGCCGAAGGTTACGCCGTCATAGCCGAAGGCGGAACAGCGCCGCCGCGCGATGTCGACAACGTCCGGAGAAATGTCGAACGCCTCCACCTCCGCCCCGAGCCTGGCGAGACGGATCGCGTCTTCGCCGAAGCCGCAACCGGGCACGAGCGCGCGCTTTCCCTTTAG
>CAZGXT010000049.1:385-17144 GCA_964529675.1 uncultured Caulobacterales bacterium | reverse complement strand
CAGTCGACGATCGATTTCGACGGATCGAAAATTCTGACGGGCGCGCCGTCGATCGTGTGCGTTTCAACGCCGAGCGTGAGCCCCGCATCGCTGAATCGTACGACGCGTATCGGCGGATATTCAATCGAGGGTTTGCGATCCTTTGATCCAATCGCCATCCAGACGCCGCGCGGGAGCTGCAAAGTGATCTCTTGATATTGCAGCGCGGAGACGAGGCAGATCACCGCTTTCGGAGCCCGCTTGGCGACTTCTGCGAAGGAGTGGTGGAGATCCACCTCGGCGCCGGCGATTTCGTAAAGACCGCGGGACGGGTGATTCAGCACGCCCTCTTCCACCAACCGCGACAGGGTTGGCGGGTGGACGCCATGCGATTTAAGCTCCGACATGCGCAGGATGCCGTGTCGGGAGAGAAGCTTGAGCGCTAGGTCGCGCTGGCTGGGAGCGGTGATTGTCATGTTACACAATGTCGGTGCTTACGCGTATACTCCGACATTTATTAACATCAAGCTTGCGCGCTATGCAAGCCTTGAGACGTCCCCGAATTATCGAATGCCAGCGATCCAGTCGCATAACTCGGTAAAAGGTTGGCAGCGCGTCGCATCAACAGTCTTTCGTCAAGAAATTGGTTTGCGGCCGACCGCTAAGACTTTGATTCTATTGGGGCGAATTTTCCTTGGTTTGCAAAAAATGTGAACAAATTCAACAACTTCCTTCAGATTCCTAATCTGGGGGCCACAGGTTCAAGTCCTGTCGGAGACGCCAGCGTCCAACGCGCCGTTTGTTCAAGACGGCGCGGTTCTTGAAGGACGGCGGGTAATCGGACCAGCTTGATTAATCATGCGCGACGCCCTTCTTCTACTAATAATCGTTGCGGGGCTCATGGCCGCGCTGCGCTATCCGTTCGCCGGGATGCTTGTCTGGGCGTGGTTTTCGCTGATGACCCCGCACCAGATGGCGTTCGGGGTCTTCGGCCTTCAGCTTAACCTTGTCATCGCCGCGGTGACAATTCTCGCGCTTTTCATCAATGGCGAGGCGTTCCGCTTCCAATTCGACGCCATCACCGGATGGCTGATCGCGGTGACGGCGTGGCTTTTCGTATCACAAGCCAATTCGTTAGACTCGGAAAATTCGGCGGAATACTTCGACCGCTTCACTAAGACCCTACTCTTCATCATCCTCTGCGTGCAAACCGCGACGAGCCGGATGCGCCTTCATGCGCTGATCTGGGTGTTTGTCCTGTCGATCGGCTTTTTCGCGGCGAAGGGTGCGGTCTTCACGATCGCGACCCTCGGCGAGTTCCGCGTGCAGGGCTTACCGAACACCATCCTCGAAGACAACAACCATATGGGCATAGCGATCGCGACTACGTTGCCGATGATGCTGTACCTCAGAAGCGTTGCGGCCAAGCCCTGGCTGAGGACAGCGCTGGGCGCTCTCTTCGCGCTGTCGATCTTCGCGATTATTGGAACGCAGTCCCGCGGCGCATTCATTTCGCTCATCGTTTTCGGCGGATTCTTCTGGTGGAAATCGAAGAACAAGGTCGCGATTGTCGCCGCCGCGACGCTTCTGGCGCTGCCGGCGATCGCGCTCATGCCGTCGAAGTGGACCGAGCGCATGTCGACGATCGGCTCGGCGGCGAAGGACGATTCGTTCATGGGCAGGGTCGACGCCTGGGTCATCAACACTAAATTCGCAATCAGATATCCCCTGACCGGCGCCGGGCTTCGAAATCCCTATCAAGAGGATCTTGCTGCAATGGTTGACCCGGCGCTCGCGCCGCGCGCCAAGGCCGCGCACAGCATCTATTTCGAAATGCTTGGCGGCGCGGGGTTTATCGGTTTGTTCCTTTATCTGATGCTGCTCGCGACAGCCTATATTAGGGCGGACCGCCTTGCCCGGGCCGGCTCCGGCGCCGGGCGTTCTTCGTGGATTTCAAGGCTAGGCTACTTTGGACAGATGTCGCTCGTCGTGTTCGGGGTCGGCGGGGCTTCTACGTCGATGGAGATGTGGGACGGCTACCTGGTCGTTATCGCCTGCATTGCTGCCGCTGCGAAACTGCCTTTGGCCGCGCATGGCGGAGTGGGAGACTTTCGCGAAGCGCCTAAAGGCTGGCGTCTGGCCGCACGCGTCGCGCCTCATTCCACGTGAGGAGCAAACCTAATGATCCAGAACTGACCTCAAACAACACGGAGCCGGCCGGTACGCGACGGGCGCATGCTCGTGTCTTCAGGTGAGTGATCCTTGATTTTACCATCCGCCTCAGTCGGCGCATCGTCGCAACAGCTGCCCATCTCGATCTGGATCGTCGAATCTCGAATGTTGAATTTTTCGGCGAGACGGGCTTTCACGCGACTGAGCGTTTCCTGCGCGGGAGCATCTGCGCGAAGCCGTACATGCATCGTCGCCTGAGGATGCTCCGGCGTCAGCTGCCAGATCTGGACGCTATGGACGTCCTCAATCGCATCGCTGACCCCGGCAAGCTCTTTGGCGACGACCGCTGCATCGAGGCCCTTTGGCGCGCCTTCCAGTAGGATATGGGCGGTTTCGCGAAGCAGTTTATAGGCCGAATAACCGATCAAGATCGCGACCATGATCGAGAGGAGCGGGTCAATTCGCGTCCACCCCGAAAAGGCGATCACAACGGCGGCGATCACTGCGGCGACGGACCCCATAAGGTCGCCAACAACATGCAGCATGGCTCCGCGCACATTGATATTGGTGGCTGCCGAGCCATGGAGAAGCTTAAAGGCGACCACATTGGCCAGGAGCCCGAGAACGGCGATGACCAGCATCGGCTCCCAGGCGACCTCGACCGGCCGAATAAACCGCCGGATCGCTTCGCCAACAATCCAAATCAGCAGAATTACAAGCGCGATTCCGTTGACGAAAGCGGCAAGCACCTGAATGCGGCGGTAGCCGAAATGCAGCCGGCCGTCAGCCGGCCGCATCGACAGCCATTGCGCGCTGGCGGCGAGACCGAGCGCCACCGCGTCGGTCATCATGTGGGAGGCGTCGGCGATGAGTGCGAGGGACCCGGAAAGCATCCCGCCGACGAACTCGACGACCATGAAAACAGAGATGACCGCCAGTGCCAGCAACAGGATGCGGCCTTCCAGGTTCCCATGAACGTGCGGGTGTCCGAGCGAACCATCATGGCCGCCGGCGAGACTTTGCAAATGGTCGTGTCCGTGGTCGTGATGACAATGGGACATTGGCTCGCCTGAATGCGCGGAAAACGCACGAATTAGTAGAGCTCGACTACGCCTGTTTAGACGCGCCTCGTCCAAACCGACAAGCCGGCCTTCCTTCTATCCCGCAACCGATGTGGATTGCCAGCAACATACGCGTGACGACTTGACTTTTGAGGACGGGATTCAGTGACGTTATATTGTTATACTCGCTGGCATTTGGGCGTCTCCAACGCTATTTGTCTGGGCAGGGTGATCCCGCAGGGGGCGCAACGCGCAACCACCGCGGGCCGCCATGAGGGTGGGCGTGTCGAACGGTGTGAACCTTGAGCCTGGTCTTCTCGCGGCCCTTGCCGCCGCAGCGATCAGCTCATTGGGGCTCCTGTCAATGGCCGCACTTGGGGACTGGGGCCGGCGGAACAGTCCCTATTTCTCGGCTTTCGCAATCGGCGTACTTCTCGTCGCCGTTATATTCCATCTCGCCCCGGAAGCGCTTAGTTTCACATCGGATGCAATCAATTGGGTCGTCGCCGGCTTCTTTGCGATGGTCGGCATCGGAATGCTGCTTCGCCTCTTCACCGACAACCAGCGCAGCCTGCTAGGCGCTGCATTCGGCTACGCGTCAATAATTGCGCTCGGATTTCACTCCTTCGTCGACGGTCTCATTTACGAAGCCACCTATCACGCCGAATTCTTCACGGGGGCGATCGCCTCACTCGGCCTCTTGCTCCACGAATTCCCCGAGGGTGTGATCGCCTATTTCCTAGCCCGGCGGGCGGGCCTCTCGCGGGCGCTTTCCGTCTGGTGGGCCTTTGTCGCCGCGTCGGTTACGACCGTCGCCGGAGCTTATGTGGCGACGACGTATATCGAACGCGTCAGCGCCTTGCCGCTCGGACCGCTTCTCGGGCTCGCGGCGGGCGGACTGCTCTACATCATCATCTTTCACCTTGCGCCGCACGCATCGAGCACGCCGCTGAAGCGCGGCTACATCATGGCGAGCGTCGGCGTGGCGGTCGGCCTCGCCGCGATTGTACTCCACAGCATGGATCATTGAGGCGCCGCCGTTATTTCACGCGGCAGCCGGCGATCCCCGCCGCCGGTATCACCGCCTTCCATCCGTCCGGCTTCTCAATACTGACAAGGCCACGTTCGAGATAAGCGCCTCCCTCGAACCCGAGGCCGAAGCGCACCTGAACGGTGACCGTCAGTCCGTCGCTGGAAAAGGTCTGCGCTTCAAAAACGCCAAAGCCAGACCCACCGCTGAACTCCGTAAGCGCAAGCTTTTGCACGGCGCCGTCGACATTGATTTCCGCGCCTTTCTGCGACACTGCGCGGAAAACCGGGATCGGCCGCTCGGCATCCAGCGTCCAGAGGATCATTCCGCATGAGCCGCGCGGCAGCGCTGCATCCGGGAGGGAGCCGGCGGTCTCACTTGCTGCCGCCGGGGAGGGTGAACCTTTATTCAGTCGTCCTGACTGCGCGCCGCCTTTGGAGGCGCAAGACGCGGCGAGAGCGACCGCAATCAATGCGCTTGAGTTCCGCGCCATTTTCATGAGCTCAATCCCTTCAGGAACCCGGCTGCCTCGTAGGAGAGACCGTCCTTGCCATTCTCAAATCCGAAAAACTCCAGCGCGCGGCTGACGTCAGGCCTTTTCGGACGGGCGGCGACCATCAGCGTGTATCCGAGATCCGGCCGAACGCTCGCAATCAATTCAGCGGAGCCATCGGGACCTTCGCCCTTCAACACCGCAATCATCACGCCGTCTTTGCAGTCAACAGGTCCTGACATGGGAAAGGCGCCGCCCGACAATTGGCGCGAGAACGCATCGAACGCCGAGGTCGAGACAGTTGCCTCCTCTGATTCACACCCTTTGCCGGTAATCTGAAGGCGGCGGGCAGTCACTTTCGCGGCGCCCTGATAGCGCACCCCGAAAAACGTGTAACGCCGGATCGCGCCGAGATTGAAGGTCGCCGAAAGGTCCTGGAACTCCACGGCGCCGGGCCGGATCTGCAACTTTCCCCGCCCTTCCAACGCGCCGCCGGCGCTATTCAGGTCGATGACGGCTCGAGCAACCGACAATGGCAGCGCGTGCAGGCGGTATTCGATGTCGCCGAGAACGACTTCGTTATAGGAGACGCCGAGCAGGCGGCCCTTCCAGATGGTTCCTTCAGCCGCAACAATCGAAGTAAGCGGCGCCGCCCGCTTGATCGCGGAGGTTGCAAGGCTGGCCGGCGCGAAGACGATCAGCGCCGCGACAAATCCGGCAAGCCCGAAGGCCGCCAGCCGTCGCCGGTTCGCAGACGGAATATAACTCACGGCGCCCCCCGGCGAACGAGCGTCAGCTGGGCGCGAACGCCGCCATCCTTTTCGCGCGCGATGTCCGCGGCCGCAACGCTGACGCCATAACGGGTTTCCAGTGTTCTCAGCCAGTCGAAGAGCTTTTCGGAATCAGCGGAGATCGTCGCGTCGACGCCGCCGTCCGGGCGCCCATTACGGAACGAGATTTCGACGCCGCTGGCGGCGGCCGTGTCGGTGACCACGTTGATGATGGGCGTAGTGAGGTCGGCGCCAGCGCTCAGCGCTGCCCCACCAGCGTTCGCACTGGCGCTTGAAACAAGGCGATAGAGATCCTCGGCCCCGACACGCTTATCCGCCATCGACCGGCGCCAGCCGACCGCCGGCGCAATGATGATCTGTACGAGGATCAGCAGCGCGGCGACCGCGCCGCCCATCATGACAAACACGCGCTCACGCGGCGCAAGTTTCTCCCAGAACGCCTTCACCGCGACCTCGCCGTCATCTCGCCGACCCATTGGTCTCCGGTGCGCCGGTAGCCGCCGTTGTCTGCGGCTTCAATGCCGGCCCTCAGTAGTCCGGTACGAAACGCTTCGATCCCGGAATCAGAAGCGCTCCGTATGCTGAATACGTACTGACCGCGCGCTCCATCATACTTTATGCGTTCGATGGAGACGCCGGGATGGCCCTCAAGCCCGGCAGTGAGGCGCATCGTCATCTCAAGGAAGCCCGCCGTCTTGGAGCCGCTGGCGAGCAGTCCCCGCGCATGACCACGGATGTCTCCGCCGTTGAAGGTCGGAAACGCAGATTTATGCAGCGCTTCGGCGGTCTGCTGATAACGCGCGGCGATCCGCCAGTCCTTAAGCCCCGATGCGAGGCCCAGCGACACAAGCGACGCGGCAAGGCCCGCCGCGAGGGCGCCGGGACGCCGCCAGACGCCAAGCTGAAAAGGCCGCTGGCGCTTCGGACGAAACTCTCCTGACAGAAAGTCGGGGTGCTCCGCCTTCGCGCCGAGATTTTCGCCGAAGAGCGCGATGAGATCCGCCTCATGCGCGAGCGGCCGGCGCTCGACCGGCGCGGCCGCCCAGCGGCCGGCATGCTCATGCGCGCCATAGCTCACAATAGCCGCGTCGCCCGCCGCCTGGAGAAAGGCTGGCGCCACGATTTCGGCGAGCGCAAGTTCGACGGCGAAGCCGGCGTTGCCGCGCGCCGCGATGACGCGGTCGCAATCGGCGGCTATGACGCAGACGGACGGGCTGCCTCCAATGAGCGCGAAATCGACGCTGACACCGGAAAGCGCGACGCCGGCCTCCGAAAAGGCGTCGGTCCAGGACTTCATGACGGTCTTGGAAATCGCGTAAGCGCGGGCGCCTTCCGCACTGCTCGTGACCGAGATGTGAAGATCATCGACGTCTTCCGCCAATTCATCTTCAAGCAGATAGCCTGCCGCCGCGCGCAATTTCACCGATTGCTTCGGCGGCGAAGGAATGTCGCGCAGCGCCACCTGTTCGCCTGGCAGCACAGCTACGATCCGCGTGCCGTCGGCAAATCGGCCCGTGAGGCCGGCAAGCGCGGCAACATTCTCGACGCGTCCCGCCTCCGTCATCCGGCCGCCGCTTAGCGCGCCCCATGCGACGATGTCGCTGGGCGTCGCTCCGAGTTTAAGAACTACCATGTCGGTCATTCGCCGCCTCCAAACACCCGAACTTGCAGCGACGGGTTTCCGGTCCCTAGGGCCTCAACTAACAGAGTTTCTTCCACAAATTGTTGATCGGCTTCAAGGAAAACCCGCGCTTCAACCCAGGTTGAGCGGGTGTTCGTCTCTTCTGTCAGCACAAGCCCAGCAGGGTTGGGGAACGTAGCCCAAAAAGCCCCGGCGTCAGGTTGCCATCCGCCCGGCGGCCGCTCGGCGATTTGCGCCCGGATCTCGGCAAGCGGCCACGTCCCTTTTGTGACAGCGTAGATCAGCGGCGCGTCCTCAGCGCGTAAGGCATTAACATTAATTTGGATTTTCTGACCTGCCGTGCGCGCGCACAAGAACGGAGCGATGCGCGTGTAGATTTCGCGCGTCACCCCATCGACGGCGCGTAATTCCGACACAGCGGCGATTGGCCCGCCGGCTGTTCTGAATGGTGTCGCCAGCGCCGTGTAAAATCCGTCTTCGGCGCCTTGCGGCTCGACATTGGAGTCCTCGTCGAGGAAGTCGGTGACAGCGTCTGCAATCGACTGGGCCTCACCGCCGCCAAGGCCGATCGCTTCGAGGAGCGCGACTAGGCGCTCCTTCTGTTCGAGAACCGCTTCGCCGCTCTCGCCTATCAGACTGTTGACGTTGAAGCATCGGGTAGCGTCTGCAAAACGAAGGGACGCCCGGCCGCGTTCAGCCGGCAATTCGAGCTGCTGCGAAAACAGTCCGCCTTCGTTAGTCGCTGATTGAAGCGTCCCAGCCGCCGCCGCCTTCTCGATCAACGTCAAAACAATCCGTTCTGCGGCTACCGCCTGCCACAGCAACTCTGATCGCGCGCGTTCATTGACGCCCCTTCGCACTCCCGTTGTCACGATCGTCGTCAGCGACAGGAGAACGAACGACAAGGTCGCCACGAGCAGAAGCACGATAACGAGCGCCGCGCCGCGTTCTCTTACTCGTGTGGTCATTGGCCCGGCTCGCGAATGTAAAAGAGCTGATCGAAGACGCCGAAACGCTCCATCGTTAAAGTCAGCTTTATCGCCGCCGGCACCGGCGTTGACACCTGAGGCGACGGCCATAGATCGGCCCAGAGAAAACCCGCATTTGTTTCGTTTAGAAAGAACGAGACCTCTGCCGCCGCGACGCCGGAAAGCAAGGTGCGGTCCGTTCGCGGCTGCCCTTCCGCATCATCGAGATAGGGCCGTGAGCGCCGCACGAGCCGGTCGCCGACAAGGAGATATTCAACAGCCTGCAGCGCCGGGCGAGGCGCAACCGCGTCAGCATTGCTCCAGCCGCGCCGGACGAAGGAAACCAGAACGGTCTCCCCGTCCCCTGGAACGCGAAAAGCGAGGCCCTTTCCTCCGAGAAAAGCTCCGGGATTGCGATTTCCAAACTGATCGCGCGTTATGCGCGGGGCCGCCTGTAAAAAGTCTTCCTTCATCACGATGCGCGCGATCTGCATGTCACGAATTAAGGCATCCGCCGCTCCGAGTTGATCGCGACCCTCGACGGTCAGCCGAAGGGCGTAAACCGCGACCCCCGAAATCATTGCAAAAATCAGCAGGGAGATGAGAAGTTCAGGCAGTGTAACGCCGCTTTGCGCTCGCCTCATGACGAAACCTTGATCGTTTCGATGTGGGCGAGCGTTTGGGTGGACCCCTTCAGCCGCACCACGATGGCGATCCGACGAAGCTCTTCGCCGCCCTCGGTGACGATCGTGCTCCATTCAAAGGAGCGTCCCGCAAACTCCGTCTCACCCGATTTTTCTCCTAAATCGGGCGTAGCCGCCCGCAAGAGTTCTTCAACCATCAAATTGTCGGCGACGATTGATGCTGTGAGCCGGTCACGCTCGCTTGCAGCAAAATTGGCGCCTTGCGACAACATCGCAAACGCCGAGATAGCGACCGCCGAAAGGATCGCCATCGCGACCAATGTTTCGACAAGAGTGAGTCCGCGCTGCGACCTCCTTGTCGCCGGGGACCGGCTTCGCCATGCAATCGACGCGCTACAGTGAAGGTTAGACATCCGGAATCACCGAAATCGCGCCGGCCACGTCGAGGTTGACGAGGAAGGCGCCTTGCGGGCTTGTCAGGCGCGCCGTGAAGGTGACTGGCGCCCCGATCGGATCAAGCCGAATGACTTTAGGCGCGCCGTCATCTTCCGCCGCGGGCTTTTCATCGCCGAGCGCCTCGGAATTCGCGAGGGCGGCGTCATTGAATTCCACTTTCGCGACGACGCCGTTGTCGAACTCCACACGCTGGAACTCGCGGCGAATCCCCTCGGTCCCCCATTTGCCGGACGAATAGCGCTCGAATCCATACCCCGCAGCGTCGATGACCAGCCGGTAGGTCGCGCCTGTCATGACCATTTCATCGAGGACGACTTTCACGTTTCCTGCGAGTCGCATCGCGTCTCGCTCCACGACCGCCCTCGACGGCGGCGCATTGAGCAGCACCAAAGAAGAAGCAAGTCCCAGAATGACCATGACGACAAGCAGTTCGACGAGCGTCAGGCCGCGCTCGCCGTTGATGTTCACTGGCCCTCCTGCCAGTTCACAATATCTGCGTTGATCCCCTCCCCGCCTTCAACGCCGTCTGCGCCATACGAAAAGATGTCGATCGGTCCGTGCTGGCCCGGCTGGCGGTATTGATAAGGCTTGCCCCACGGATCGAGAGGCACGGACCGGAGATAGCCGCCTGGCCGGTATTGGTCCTTGCGCGGATCATCGGCCGGAGGCTGCACTAGCGCTTGCAGCCCTTGCTCCGTCGTCGGATAGGTGAACATGTCGAGGCGATATTGATCGAGCGCATTCTCAATCGTCCCCAGGTCGATCTTCGCCTTGCGCGCTGCGGCGCGATCGCGCTCGGGAAGCACATTTACGACGACCAAAGCGGAAATCAGCGCAAGAATTGTCAGTACGACCAGAAGCTCGATCAGCGTGATCCCGCGTTGGCGGCGGCGTTTCTCCAAGAATGACATCAGACCGAACTCCGTTTTTGGGGGCGTTATATCAAGAGGACGCAAGGCTATTGAGCCTCAAGATCGGCAGCAGAATGGCGACCACGATAAGCATGACGACGCCGCCCATACCGATGATGATCGCCGGTTCAAGAAGGCGCAAGGCGATGGTCGAGGTCGTATCGAACTCCTCCTCTAATTGCGCGGCGGCCTTGTCGAGCATCAGCGGAACGGCCCCGGCTCGCTCGCCAGCGGCGACCATGTGGGTCATCATTGGCGGCAGCACCGCCGCGCGCTTGAGGCTCGCCCCGATTGATGCGCCTTCACGCACCTGCGTGATGACTGTCTCAAGCCGTTCGCGCATGTAGCTGTTGCCGACGGTGCGGCTCGCTCCACGCAAGCTGTCGAGTAGCGGCGCGCCTCCGGCGAACAATGTCGCTAGCGTTCGCGCAAAGCGCGCACCGTCGAGGCCTCGCAGAAGCTTGCCGAGAACGGGCAGCGTCAGCGTCCAGGCGTCGAAGGACTTCTTGAATGCCGGCGATTTCAGCGCCTGCCAGAATGCCACGCCGCCAACGATGACGCCTGCCAACAAGAAGACGCCGTATCGCGCGAGGAAATCCGAAATGCCGATCACGACCTGCGTTACAAAAGGAAGATTCGCGTCGAACGTCTGAAACTGTTCGACTATCTTCGGGACGACGCCGATCATCAGGGCGGTGACGACCCCTGCCGCCACAAGGGCGAGCGCGGCCGGATAGATGAGCGAGGCGATCGCCTTGTTCATCATCGTGCGGTTCTTCTCGAGCATAGTCGCAAGCCGGTCGAGAACCCCGGCGAAATCGCCGGACGCCTCGCCAGCGGCGACGACGGCGCGATAAAGGTCTGGGAACGATTTCTTATCCTCGCCCAGCGCATCGGCGTAGCGCCAGCCCTCGAGCACGCGCTCACGGACAGCGAGCATGCGCTTCCTGACGCCGGGCTTTTCCGTTTGCAGGGCTACCGCATTCAGCGCCTCCTCAAGCGGCGTCGCGGCGCCCACCAGAACCGACAATTGCCGGGTCATGATAACCAAATCACTCGCTTTCAGGCGCGGCGCCTTTGAACCGGGGCCGCCGACGTCCGCCTCTCGCGGGGCCGAAATCGATACCGGCGTCAGATCAAGGCGACGCAGCTCCCGCCGCGCAAGGCGCGGGCTGTCCGCATTGACAATGCCGCGCTTGGCTCGCCCTGAAAGGTCAAGAGCTTCGTATTCAAACGACGGCATCGTCGTCATCCTGGCGAACGACGCGCAAGACCTCCTCGATCGACGTCATGCCGCTGAGCACATGCCGAAAACCGGCGGTCGCCAACGTATCCGCGCGGCGGAACACATGCGCGCTGATTTCCTGCTCGCCGGCGTTTTCGTGAATAAGCCTACGCGTATGCTCGTCGACAACCATTAGTTCGTATACGCCGACACGGCCTTCATAACCGGTAAGTCCGCAGCGTCCACAGCCTTTTGGGCGATAGATCGTCGCCTCCGGTCCGGCGCCGAGCAGACGCTGCTCGGCTTCATCTGGGGCGTGCGGTTCCTTGCACATCGGGCATAGGCGCCGAACAAGGCGTTGCGCCAAGACCGCCGCAATCGTCGAGGAAAGCAGAAACGGCTCGGCGCCCATGTCGCGCAGGCGGGTGATCGCGCCCACCGCCGAATTCGTATGGACGGTCGAGAGCACTAAGTGACCGGTAAGCGAGGCCTGAATCGCGATCTCCGCCGTCTCGACGTCCCGGATCTCGCCAACCATCACGATGTCGGGATCCTGGCGAAGTATGGCGCGAAGGCCGGTTGCGAACGTCATCCCGACTTTCGGATTGATCTGCGTCTGGCCGACGCCGTCAATTGCGTACTCGACCGGGTCCTCGACCGTCAGAATGTTGCGCGACGGATCGTTGAGAAGCTTCAGTGAGGCGTAAAGTGTTGTCGTCTTGCCGGAGCCTGTCGGACCGGTGACGAGTATTACACCGTTCGGCCGCTGCAACGCCGTATGAAGACGCTTCAACGTTTCTGGTGGCATGCCGAGCGCATCGAGATCGAAGCTCGCTTCTTCCTTGTCGAGGATACGCATGACCACCCGCTCGCCGAAGCGCGCGGGTAAAGTAGACACGCGAACATCGATCATTTTGCCGCCGAGAGACAACGAGATGCGGCCGTCTTGCGGCAGACGCTTTTCGGCGATGTCGAGCCGCGCCATGACCTTGACTCTGCTGGTCAACACCGGCGTCATGCGTGATGGCAGCGACAAGATTTCGCGCAAAACACCGTCGATTCGAAGACGAATCGACAGCGTTCTTTCATAAGGCTCGACGTGAATGTCCGAGGCCTTCAGCTTTACAGCCTCTGCGATGATCGCGTTAATCAGCCTGATGACAGGCGCGTCGTCTTCCGTATCAAGTAGATCTGCCGTTGCGGGGAGCCCCTCCGCGAGCGTTGCAAGGTCGTCTTCGCCTCCGTCCATCTTGAAGTCGTCCGCGCGGATGCCTGCGGCGGAATAAATCTCGGACAGCCGACGCTCAAAGGCGTCACCCGGCATCATGTCGATCGCGATGGGCGCATTCACGACGCGGCGCACTTCCAGAAGCGCACGCGGATCGGGCTCGCCGCGCGCGCCGACGCGCGCCGGACGCGCAAGAGCGTCGAGAACGATGAGGCCGCTCTCCTTTGCGAAGGCGTAAGCGAGCCGTATCGGATTTGCTGGCGTCTGGCTCATGAACCTGTGTTAAAGGCCGCTATTCGGAGGGCGTCAATTGCCCGGGCGTTGCAGGCTCGACATTGAGCGGCGCCGGCGTATTTGGGGCCGCCTCGTCGCCGCCGGTCACCTGGTCAATCAGCCGTTCAAGCTCGGACTGCGCGCGCCCGGAGGAAAGCAGCTCTCGGGCCTTGATATAATCGAATTTCTTGCGCGTGACACTTTCGGCCGAAGCCCTGTCGCGAATGATGGTCGGCCGCAGGAAAACCATCAGGTTGCGCCGATCGCGAGATCGTGAGTTGGTTCGGAACAGGTTTCCAGCAATCGGAATGTCGCCGAGCAGCGGCACCTTGTCCTGAGTTAGACCGTCATTCTGGTCGACGAGGCCGCCGATGACTAGAATGCCCCGATCGTCTACGATGGCGGTGGTTTCGATTTCGCGCTTGTTGGTGATGAGATCGGTCGACGTGTTAATGATCTGACCCGCAACGCTCGAGGTTTCCTGCCGGATCTTCATAGTCACGGTGCCGCCCTCGTTAATTTGGGGCGTGACCTCGAGAATTATGCCAACCTGTTCCCGCGACACCGTGCGGAAAGCGTTCTGGAAATTGTCGCCAACCGCCTCGCCGGTGGTGATGGGGATCTCTTGACCCACCGAAAGTTTGGCGGCCTCGTTGTCGAGCGTGACGACGGAGGGAAATGACAAAACGTTTGACTGCGTGTCGCGCTTCAGCGCTGTGACGACCGCACCGAAAACAGCATCATCGCCGATCCGCCCCCCGGCGCCAGCGATGAACCCGTTTGTATTGAGAATGGAATTGATCGCCGTATTGGCGAGCGTGTTCCCGAGCGTGGTGTTGGCGCCGTCATCATCGTCGTCGCTTGACGTATCGTCGTCATTCCCTTGCAAGAGACTTGGGTTAAGCAGCAAGGCGCCGGCCGCAGCAAGCACGTTAGGCGATACGCCGCTGAAGTTCGTCGCGGTGAACGGCACCCGCTTGCCGTCGAGCGGCGCCAGAAAGTACTCAACGCCGAGCGCCTTGGCCGTGGTGTCCGTAACCTCGACGATGATCGCTTCGATTTGCACCTGCGCGCGGCGAACGTCGAGCTGCTCAACGACTTTGCGAAGGGTCGTCTGTATGTCCGCGTCGCCCGAGATGATGACGGAATTCGTCGCCTTGTGGAACGATATGTTCGCGCGCCCCGGTGCGGCTGCGGGGGCTGCGCCGTCGGAGCCGGCGGCCTGCGCTTGCGCGCTCGCAAGTTCCTTTAGAAGCTTCGACATGTCTTCCGCATCAGCATGATTGAGCGTGATTACGGAGAGATCGCTTTTGGCCTTCCCGATGCGGTCCAATTCGGCGACAACGCCGATCAGGCGCGACAGAATTGCCGGCTCGGCGCGCACAAGGATCGAATTGCTGCCGGCGACCGGCACGATGCTGACAGAGGACGCCCCAGGCGCCCCTTCTTCGGATATTTCGCGTGCGAGATTCTGGAGCACCCTTGCAACTTCGACCGCCGAGGCGTTTTCGAGAGATATCGTTCGGTAGACGGATGTATCTCGATCAAGCTGGGAGAGCACCCGCTGCAAGCGGGTGACGTTGTCGGCGACATCGACGACAATGACTGCGTTGCCGCTGCGCACTGGCGCGACGACGCCCCGCTCGGACACTAGTTGCGCGAGGTTGGCCGCCGCTTCGCGCGAGTCGATGTGGTTGAGGCGGACGATCTGCGTGACGAAATTTCCGCGCTCGCTTTGATTGACTGGGCCCGCCGCGCGCGACCCTTCCTGGATCGGGATGATGCGAAAACTGTCGCCGCTTATCGGCGCAGCGGTGAACCCGGTGACGCGGAGCGCCGCCTGGAATAGCTCCCAAGCCTCATCCGCGCACAATCCGCCGTTCGGGCCGGATTTAATTGAGACCCGTCCTTGCACGCGGGGGTCAAGAACGAACTTCTTGCCTGTGCGGATGGCGATTTCATCAACCACCGAACGGATGTCGGCGTCTTCAAGATTGAGCGCCTCGCCGCAACCTTCCTGCGCAAGCGCACCGCATATCTGGATCGCAGCCGCGCCCGCCAACAGCGCCGCGCGCAGAAAAAACTCCCTAGCCGCCATCCGTCGCCAAGCCCCTCAAATCAATCTCGATCGGCGTCACGACGCCTCCGCGGTCAACATTGACGGTGACCTTGTTCCGGCCTGAGGCCTTGCGGAGATATTCAATATCCGCGCCGATGTCACGGCCGATGGGTTCCCCGTCGATGCCGACCAGAATGTCACCCGGCCGCAGTCCCGAAGCGAGGAACGACGTGTGGGCATGGTCGTCGCCTGCCGGGGGCTCCAGAACAAGATTAACGCCGCCGACATTGTCCGGCTCCGGCGCCACCGCGATAAAGGAACCAAGCTTTGCAAACACATCCTCCGCCGCCCCGGCGGCTTCGCCGTTGTCAGCAGTAGCTGGGCTGGTATTGAGGGGATCGCGGCCGATAAGGCGCAGCGACTCCAGTACGCCGTCACGATTGATGACCACCTGATCGCGAAAGACCCGCTCGAGCGTCACGCTTTCCCAAACCTTTTCGCCCTGACGGTAGCGGCCTTGCTTGTTGTCTGGCGTCTTGATGATAGCCGTGCCGCCGGTCGCGTCGATCCATGTGCCATGGAGCGTTAGGTCAAGGCTGGTCTCCGCGAGGTCCGGCCCATTGACGAGTTGGGTCACGTCGACCGCAGGCGGCGGCGCCCCATTCCTGAACGGATTGACCGAAGCGACCACAACGGGCTCGACTGCGGGTGGAGGCGGCGCGGGCGCGGCGGGTGGTTCCGGCAGCGGCCCAAGGCCGACCCAGAACAGGAGCCCGAAGACGGCGCCAATCGCACTCACGATGGCGAATTCAATGATTCGGACGAGACCGGTTAGCGGCCCTGATCCGCCAGACCGCCCGGACATCAGCAACGCAACGCGCGTCCTGAGCGCATTCGCCGCCGACCCTTTCGGCGCGAACCAATCCACTTTCAAAACCGCCACGCCTTTATCCGTCCGTTCCGTTTCCGGGCCCCGGAGGGGCTAATGCTAGCCTCTTTTCCGCCGGAATGGGAGCGGATTAGGGGCGGGAAGACGCCCAAAATCAACCAATTGAGTTAATTTTCGGATTGGTCCCGAACCGGCGCCTGTGTTGACTGACCGTTTAGACAAAAATAGAGCCGACCGCCATTGTTGGCGGTCGGCGAAAGACATGACGTCGCGTGCCTTCCCGGGCCAACCCCTAGAAATTGGCCGTGACGCTCGCGGTGAAAGACCGACCACGTTCGAAGCGGTCGATAGGTACTTCGCCAAGGATCTCTGAATTCTGGAAGAAGTTCGCTTCCACACCAAGAAGGTTTCTTCCAGCAAGCCCAAGCACATACTGATTTCCGCCGATGTCGAAATTGCGACGAAAAACGGCGTCGAGGTTGAATCCAGGTCTTTCGAACACGGCAGGAACGCCAACGCCCCGGCGCGCGAGACGCTCGCTGACCCAGTTAGCGAGCACGGTAAATTGGGACCTGTCGGTCTGGTACCCGAATTGCCCGTTCACGATGTGTCTTGGAGTCCCAACCAGTTCGTCCGACTCGGTCGCGACGAAAACTGTGCTTGCCGGAATTAGAGCGCCGGCGTCGAACGGGCTTCCGATAAGTTCATCGCCCGCCGAAACCTGGGAGAAGCTCAGCGTATAGTTAGTCGTGAAGAGCCACTCGGCGCCCTCGATGAAAGGAATGTCGAACGGCATTTCAAACCGGTTGCGGAACTCGAATTCGCCGCCATAGAGTTCAGCTTTTGGAGCGGCGATGTAACCAGTGCGCAACCGCCCGTCGAGTTCGTTGGTCGCCTCCTCGATGGGGTCGTCGATGTCTTTGTAGAAGGCGCCGAAC
>CAZGXT010000049.1:0-375 GCA_964529675.1 uncultured Caulobacterales bacterium | reverse complement strand
AAAAAGTATTCGAGACGTGCGTCATAATTCTTGAACGTCGTGTCGCCGAGAAGCGGGTTCCCTTGAAACCGACGACTCGACTCCGGATCGACGAATTCTGACGCCGCCAACTCGCGAAACTGAGGTCTTGCGATTGTCTGCGAGTACCCAAGTCGCAATTGCAGGTCGGACGCGAAATTCCAAGTCGCGGTCACCGACGGCAGGAAATAGTCGTTCTCGATCGCTACCGGACCCGCAAAAGGCGCCAGACCGAACCGGTTGAATGTACGCAAGCGCTGGTTGGCATCTTCGTAGCGAACCCCCGCCGTCACCCGAAGGAATGGCAGAAGCTCCGCGTCAGCCTGTATGTAGGCGGCGCTGTTGCGGAGGCAGCCA
>CAZGXT010000048.1:11152-17158 GCA_964529675.1 uncultured Caulobacterales bacterium | reverse complement strand
ATCACCATGCTCGGAAACACGACGATGTCGCGAAGCGGCAGGACGGGGTATTTGGTGGTGTCAGACATCAACATTCCTTGACCAAAATGGGCCTCGCAAGAGCGCCCGGGGAGCGCGCCCGCCCCGGGCATTATGGCCGGCGTCTCCCAAGGTTTCGAGGACTAATCCTCAGCGACCTTTTGACGAGACGCCGCCTCGAAGGCGGCGGACGCTTCGACTATGTGGCGCGTCGCGCGCCGGTTTCAACCCGGCGCCGCAGCGGCGCAAAAAGAGGCCGCGGGCCCAGCGCCCAACTGGAAACGGCGCCCCTTGGGGCGCCGTTTGCGAAACTGAGAAAATGCGAAATCCCTAGGCGCTGGCGTCAACCTCCAGGAGCTCCTTGCCGCGATCCTCGTAGATCTGGAGCGGCTTGGCGCGTCCTTCAACGACTTCGCTGTTGACGACGACTTCGGCGACGCCCTGCATCGACGGCAGTTCGAACATCGAGTCGAGGAGGATGCCCTCCATGATCGACCGCAGACCGCGGGCGCCGGTCTTGCGCAGAATGGCCTTCTTGGCGATCGCCGATTTGGCGTCTTCGGTGAAGGTGAGCTTGACGTCCTCCATCTCGAAGAGGCGCTGGTATTGCTTCACAAGCGCGTTCTTGGGCTGAGTGAGGATCTGGATGAGCGCCGGCTCATCGAGGTCTTCCAGCGTCGCGATCACCGGAAGGCGGCCGACGAATTCCGGAATGAGGCCGAATTTCAGAAGGTCTTCCGGCTCAATCGTTTTCAACACGTCGCCGACGCGGCGATCGTCCGGCGCGGCGACCTTCGCGCCGAAGCCGATCGAGGTTCCCGCCTGGCGGCTGGAGATGATGCGCTCGATGCCCGCAAAGGCGCCGCCGCAGATGAAGAGAATGTTGGTCGTGTCGACTTGCAGGAATTCCTGCTGCGGGTGCTTTCTGCCGCCCTGCGGCGGCACGGAGGCGACAGTGCCTTCCATGATCTTCAGAAGAGCCTGCTGCACGCCCTCGCCCGAGACGTCGCGCGTGATCGACGGATTGTCGGACTTGCGGCTGATCTTGTCGACCTCGTCGATGTAGACGATGCCGCGCTGCGCGCGCTCGACATTGTAGTCGGCCGCCTGCAACAGCTTGAGGATGATGTTCTCGACATCTTCCCCGACATAGCCGGCTTCCGTCAGCGTCGTTGCGTCCGCCATCGTGAAGGGCACATCGAGAATGCGGGCAAGGGTCTGCGCAAGCAGCGTTTTGCCCGACCCCGTCGGCCCCAGCAGCAGGATGTTCGACTTCGCGAGCTCGACGTCGTTGTTCTTCGATGCGTGATTGAGCCGCTTGTAATGGTTATGAACCGCGACCGACAGGACGCGCTTGGCCTGCTTCTGACCGATGACGTAATCGTCAAGAACCTTCGAGATCTGCTGCGGGCTAGGAACGCCTTCGCCGGATTTGACCAGCGAAGATTTCGATTCCTCGCGAATGATGTCCATGCAGAGTTCGACGCATTCATCGCAGATGAACACGGTCGGCCCAGCAATCAGCTTCCGGACCTCATGTTGGCTCTTGCCGCAGAAAGAACAGTAGAGAGTGTTCTTGCCGTCGCCGCCGCCGCTCTTTCCGCTAACTTTGCTCACTCGCTACCACTCCGATGAAGGGTCCCGGGCCCGCAGGCGAGACCGGGTCGTCGGTCCGGAATGACCCTCGCCTCAGGACGGCCCTTCCGAACGCCCTAGCCGGTGCACGATCTGCGCCAAAAAGCCGGCCGGACCCCGCTTTCAGCCCAACGCTTCCATTCGACCACAACCCTGACATGCCTATCAAGCCGACTTTTCTCCGGTCAGGTAATGTTTAGGGGCCGATTAAGGCTATTCTTCAACACCAGGACGCGCCTCAAGGACCTTGTCGATCAGCCCGAACGCAACCCCCTCTTCCGGCGACATGAAATGGTCCCGGTCAAGCGTTTTCTCAATGATATCATAAGGTTGGCCAGTATGCTCCACGTAGATCTCGTTGAGCCGGCGCTTCATCTTGATGATATCCTGGGCATGGCGCTCGATGTCGGAGGCCTGGCCCTGAAACCCGCCGGAAGGCTGGTGAACCATGATCCGGGAATTCGGCAGGGAGAACCTCATCCCCTTGTTCCCGGCGGTGAGCAGGAGCGACCCCATGGAGGCCGCCATCCCGATGCACATGGTTGAGACAGCCGGTCGGATGTACCGCATGGTGTCATACATCGCGAGACCGGCCGAGACCGACCCTCCCGGGGAATTGATGTAGAAGGCGATCTCTTTCTTCGGGTTCTCAGCCTCGAGGAAGAGGAGCTGCGCGACGATCAGGGTTGAAACCGCATCATGGACCGGCCCTGAAAGAAAGATGATCCGCTCCTTGAGGAGCCTTGAATAGATGTCATAGGCGCGCTCGCCGCGGCTCGATTGCTCGACGACCATCGGCACCAGCGTGTTCATGTAAATGTCGTGGGGGTCCTTCATGGAACTCTCTTGTCGATCTCTACACGGCAAGGAGAGCCCTTGGAGCCCGCCCAACCAAAAACGCCGCCTGTCAGCGGCAAAGCGTGATATGGGCGTTCTTCCCCGGACGAAAAGGCTCCGGATCGACCGCCCCCAAGAACTGTACGCCGTTCCCTTTTAAAGGCGGGTTATTCTCCGCCAAACGCAAGGGGCGCGCGGCGAAAGCGCACCCCCTTCAAATCGAAGCCGAAACAGGCCGCGCCGAATGGGCTTCGCCTGTCAGTCGCCGAACACCATCGGGTGGACGTCCGGGCGCAGCAGGCGCATTTCTTCGTCAATGCGCGCGAGCTTGGCGTAACAGGGCTGGCGCAGCCCGTGATATTCCTTCGGCTCGCCGAGGGGGCGAAACTTGATGCCGAGGCGCGCGAGGTGAAGGATGAGCGCCGGCTCCATGGTGGCGCACAGCCACGTGATCTCATTCTGGCGCGACATCAATACGACCGCGCGCATCAGCATCACCGAGAAAAGCGAGAAGCGCCGCTCGGTCGACTGCCGCGACTCGCCTTTGACCGGCGGACCGTCCGGATGCCAGTTCTTGTACTCGCGCGTGACAGCGAAACGCGAAACTTCGGCGAGATGGGAGAAATCGATCTCCTCATCAGCGAAGTCGAGCGGATTGGGATCGATTTCCTGAATGGGGAGATCAGGACCCGCTCCTTCGTTCGCCGGCAGGACCAGGCGAACGACGCCGATTGAATCGCCGTTGTCCGGGCGCGTCAACAAGGCGTGGTTCGACCGGTTGTCATAGGCGTCAATCTCATGCCCTTTCGAGATGCGAACCTCATTGTACCAGCCGCGCTCGACGCAATAGACCTTGTACCGAAGGCGCTGGCAGCGCGCGACGTGATCAGGTTCGCGCGAGATTTTCAAATACAATTTATTGTCGTTGACGATGACCGGTTTCATGGCGGGAGCGTTCATTTGAACTCTCCCGTGGTCGTCACGATTTCCGCAAGATTCAAAACGCCGGCGCCGAGAGACAGGCGCGCTTTTTCGAGAGCCCCGAGGTTGACCCTGAAGCGGAGCCTGCGGTTCGCCTCGTATAACTCGATATGGCCGCCGTTCGACCCGAATCCAGACAAGTCGGATACCAGAAGCGTGTTGTGCGTACTCGCAAAGTCACGCAATTCATTCAGGCTTGCGCCGCTCGGCGCTTCGCGGAGGAACATGACGGCGCAGTTCTGCAATTCGCCGGAATTGAAAGTCGAAAAGAACGCGACTCGAACCGGCCGGTTCTGGATGCGCTTCTTGCCCCAGCCGGAAAAGGCTTCCTGGCCGATGGCGCCAGTCTGAACGCAGAACTTGATCGACGTGTCGAGGTCGTTGACCGCGGGCCACGTCG
Organism: uncultured Caulobacterales bacterium; assembly: GCA_964529675.1. Classification (GTDB taxonomy): domain Bacteria; phylum Pseudomonadota; class Alphaproteobacteria; order Caulobacterales; family Parvularculaceae; genus Amphiplicatus. The sequence goes on along the minus strand of CAZGXT010000048.1, from coordinate 13,287 downwards.
TGAACTTCGCGAAGTTGAACAGGAACGCCGCGTGGACCGCATCAAGCGATTCCGCTCTCGCCGTTTGCGCATAGGTCGACGTCCCGGGCGCGACGACCAAGGCCGCGACGCCGAGCGCCGAAAAAAGGCGACGGCCCGGTTTCCGCAGCGCCCGTGCGACTGGGTTGGACTTGAACATGGGACCAACTCTTAAAATTTCGCCGTTACGGCGGCGAAGACGCTTCGCTCCACGCTGGTCGGCGTCGTCGAGAAGGACGGATCGGTCCCGAATTCAAAATGGTCGTCCTCGGTCAAGTTCCGCCCGGTGACGGCGAGTTCCAGATTGTCGCTGACGCGCCACGCGACCCGGGCGTCGAGCGCGACATAAGAATCAATCGCGAAGCCGTCGAGATCGTCTACAAATCGCACCGCCGCGTCGAGCTTCAGACGCTTTGTAACGTCGAGCAGCGATCGGAGATTGGCCGTATGCTTCGGGTCGGCAGCGCCCGGCTCGCCGGCGAAGATGTCAGGAGACGCCGGGACGTCGCCATCGATGTTCAGATAGGCGTAGGTCGCCTGAAGCCGCCAATTGGGAGCGACCTGCCAATCCAGCACGGCCTCGACGCCATAAGTGTCCGCATCGACAAGCTCATCGACCGTCAGCGGGACGACGGCATGCGGCGTCGGCGTGAGATTTAATGTCGGCGCGCCGATCCTTGATCCGCGAAGATCGCCGTATTTGTTGAAGAACCCGGTCACGTCGAACGAGACTGCGTCCGCAATCCTGAAGCGCGCCCCGAGTTCATAGGCGATCAATGTCTCGGAATCGATGCTGCGGTCGCCCGCAAATTGGAAGGCCAGGGGAACAGGGCCAGGATTGCCGGGCCCCGGCGGCACGACGAAGGCGATCGCCCGAATGTCGTCTTCCGCGCGCGACGGCGTTCTGACGGCGCGCGAGACTGCGCCCCAAAAGGTCGCCTCCTCGCTTGCGCGCCAGACGAAACGCGCGGACGGCTGAAATTCAAAGCCGGTGAAGTCGTTGTGCTCGAACTTGGCGCCGAGGACGACATCCAGACTGTCCGTCACCGCGTAAGTGTCCTGCGCAAACCCGCTGAAAATCTGGATCGATCGCTCAGTGTCGGCGAAGGCGACGAAACTGCCGTTCGTGATTTCGTCGCTGATATTGCGGAACCCGAGGCCCCAGAGCAGGCTGTGACGTTTTCCGACGGAGAAGGAATGCTGCGCCGTCACGTCAAACGTCAGCCGCTGCTCTTCGCCTTGCGGGATTTCGATATCCGAGTAATCGAAATAGCCCTGAACCGCGAGTTCGGATCCGTCGCCGAGATCGCGCGTCCATTGCGTCAGCAGATGCGCGCCGACGCGATCGATGGCGGCGTCTTGACGCTCAAGAAACGGCGCCGTCAGGAGCGGCACGTCAAGGGTCTCGCCGGCGTCAATGACTGAAACCTCGCCGGTCATCGTCAGGGTGTCGCGCGCGCTTAAGTCAAAATCGGTGCGAAAGCCGCCGCGGAAGTTACGCCAGTCGTCATTTGCTTCCACGCCGAGGGCGGTGTCATTCGCATCGAACGATTCAAACTTTCCATAGACCCGGAAAGCGCCGTTCTCGCCGACATCGCCGCCGACTCGCAGAACTGCCTGCGCCTGATATTCGTCGCCGCCTGCGGCCTTGACCAGAACGCCCTTCGTGTCGCGGCTGGAGCGTGTGATGATGTTGATCACGCCGTTAACGGCGTTGGCGCCCCATAGCGCGCCGCCGGGTCCGCGCACGACTTCGATGCGCTCAACGTCTTCAAGGACGATGCTCTGCTGGTCCCAGAGCGTTCCGGAAAAGAGCGGCGTATAGACGCTGCGTCCGTCGATCATCACCAGCAGTTTGTTTGAAAACCGGCTGTTGAAGCCCCTCACCGTCACCGCCCAAGAATTCGCGTTGATCTGGGCGACATTGACGCCTGGCACGAGACGCAAGGCGTCAGCGACCGTGACCGCGCCCGAGCGCGCGATGTCGTCCCGCGTCAGCACGAAGACCGCCGCAGCGGCTTCGCTGGCGCGCTCGGCTCTCTTCGACGCCGTCGTGACCTCGACCGCCATCAGGTCCTCAAGCGAAAAGCTTGTGAAATCGTCGCCGGCTCCGCCGC
>CAZGXT010000048.1:0-11142 GCA_964529675.1 uncultured Caulobacterales bacterium | reverse complement strand
CCGCTGTCCTCAGCGGCGGCGGCGACCGAGAACAGCAGCGAAAATGCAAAAGCGCCGCCGGACATCGACGCCCGCTTGAAACCTGAGCCCCTGGTCATTCTTGTTCTCCTTGGAAGTCCTTGAGCCGGGCCCTTCAGCCGGCGATCCGTTGAACCGATTGATGCGATGCAGAGAGCGTGCGATGCGCCGGGAAGGCGATCTCGACCGCCGTTCCCACGCCGGGGGTGCTGGTGAAGCTCATCGACGCCTGATGCAGATCGAAGACCGCTTTGGCGAGCGGTATCCCGATGCCGAGTCCCTGGTGGCTGCGCGTCAAGCCTGTTGAATTCTGCCGAAACGGCGAAGCAAGATGGGCGAGACGCGAAGCATCGAAGCCGGCGCCGTTATCCGAAATGCGCAGGCGAACGCCTCCCTCGGCCGGCGTGCTGGCGGCGATCACACAGCGCGAACCATGCCCCGAGAACTTCACTGCGTTCGACACGAGGCTGGCGACCGCGCGCGTAATCAGGAAGCGGTCGCCGAGGAGTTCAATCGCGTCCGGGCAGTCGATCTCGACGGCGACGCCGGCCTCTTCATGGAAGGGCCGGGCCTCGCTGACGGCGCGGCCGATGACCTCTGCAAGCGAGAGCTCGCTTTCGCTGAGCGAGAGCTTTCCAATGTCATGTTTGACGAGCGCCAGCATATCTTTGACGACCGTCAGGAGCTGGCGCGTGCTGACCACGATGTGACCGGCGTAGTCACGGCACTGCGCCGGACTGATCGCCTCCCGTTTGTCCGTTGAGATCAGCTCGGCGAAGCCGAGCGCGACGTGAAGCGGCGTGATGAGCTCATGCGTCATCAGCGCGAGGAACTCGGACTTGCCCTTGTTCTCCTCTTCGGCGCGGGTCTTGGCGGCGCGAAGTTCGGCCTCGACCGATAGGCGAAGCCGAATCTCGCGCACAAGGTCCTCGTTGCGCTTTTGAAGATCGATCTCCTGTTCAGCGACGATCTTCTCGGCGCCTTCAGCAAAGGCGCGGATCTGCTTTGTGGCGGCGCTGAGCTGGAGGTGGGTGTCGATGCGCGCCCCGAGCGTGCGTGAATCGATCGGCTTCGTTACGTAATCGTTGGCCCCGAGCCCAAACGCCTGAACCACCGTGTCCGGATTCGAATCCGCCGTAACCATAAGGATCGGCATTTCGCCCTTCGAGGTCGACTGCCGCGCCGCCGCGAGCACTTCGAGCCCGCTCATCCCCGGCATGTGGATGTCGAGCAGGATCAGGTCCGGCGTCTGAGACTGAAGAGCCTTGAGAAGGGCTGCGCCGTCTTCAAACTCCTTCGACCGATACCCCATTTTCTTGAGGTGCCGGGCGGCGATGTCGCGGTTGAACGCCTCATCGTCCACAACAAAGATCAGCTGGTTCGTCCCTTGAATCTCCCGCATTCTCATCCTCGCGCCGCGCGCGCTCCCCCGTTGGCCCGATCCGCCGCGACTTTTTCAATCAGCTCCAGAAGCGCGCCGAACCGGACCGGCTTTGTCGAAAACGCGTCGCAACCGATCGCCAGACATTTTTCGGCGTCGCCCTCCATCGCGTGCGCCGTCAGCGCGATGATTGGGATCGAGTTGATTCCAGAGGTCCTGCGAATGACTTGCGTCGCCTCGATGCCCGACATGATCGGCATGCTGATGTCCATGAGGATGAGGTCCGGCCGGTCCCGCATTGCGGACTCCACAGCCTCAACGCCGTTGACCGCAATCGCCACGATGTGACCGGCCCGCTCCAGCCTTCTGCGGATGATCTCCTGATTTTCGAGATTGTCTTCAGCCACTAGGATGCGCATTTGCGCTCTCCATCGGCGGCGGACGGCGCGGGACGAACTCCGGAATGGCTCATGATCTCCGAAATGACCGCTCGCGGAGACGTCGCTGACTTGATGTGATAGCCCTGCGCTTTGCTCTCGACATGCGCCCGCTGGCGTGGGTCAAGCTCCTGCGCGGAGAAGACGATCACGGGCATCGACTTCCATTTGTGAGAGGCGCGCAGCGCGTCGAGGAACGCAAAGCCGTCCATGCCCGGCAACGCAAGATCGAGAATGACGCCGACGACCGCCGACGTCTCCAGGAGCTTGAGCCCGGTTTCGGCGTCAGCGGCGCGGATCGGCGTAAAGCCGGTGTTTCGCGCCGCTCTCGCAACGAGCTCCGCCGCATCGTCATTGTCTTCAACGATCAGGATCTCGCCGGACGCCAGCTTGGCGTAGGAAAGAAGCGTCCGTTCAAACTCAATGCGGTTGATCGGCTTCGTAAAGAAATCTTCGGCGCCGAGGGCGAGGCAGTTTCGCGTGTCGTCGTCGACGCTGACGACGATGGTCGGAATGTCGGCGAGGTCTGCATCGGCCCGCAGCTTTTCGAGAACGGTCCAACCGTCCATCACCGGCATATGAAGGTCGAGAAGAATGAGGTCGGGGCGAACCGACCTCGCTTTTTCAAGCGCCTCCGCGCCGTCTGCCGCGACGACGGTGTCATAACTCATGCGTAGCGCCAGTCGCTCGAGCAGGTCGCGGGCGTCGTCGTCGTCATCGACGATCAGAGCCACGCGGCCGACCGCCTTCTCCTCCCCCGCGGATTGGACCTGCGCTTTCGGGGGTTCCGGCTGGAGGGCCCCGCCGAACGCCCGCGGGACGGCGAACGTGAAGACGCTGCCCGCTCCTGGTTCGCTTTCAACGCCGATCGACCCGCCCATCAACGTGACGAGGCGCTGGGTGATTGCGAGGCCAAGCCCCGTTCCGCCGTATTTCCGCGTCGTCGAGGCGTCGGCCTGCACGAAGGCCTTGAACAGAGACGCCTTCTGCGTGGGCGTCATGCCGATGCCGGTATCGCGAATTGACACCTCGATCCGCTCCACCGCGCCTTCTTCCACGATGCGTGCCGACAGGAAAATCGACCCGTCTTTGGTGAATTTGCAGGCGTTGCTGAGCAGATTCAGCGCGCACTGACGGAACTTCACGGAGTCCGTAAAGGCGGTCGAAACGCCTCGCCCGATCTCGACCTCAAGCCGGTTGCCGTTGCGCGCGGCGAGCGGGCGCACGGTGTCGACAGCTTCGCGGAGGATGGCCGCTGCGTCAAAGGCGTGCGCCTCAACTTCCATCCGCCCCGCTTCGATCTTCGACAGATCGAGAATGCCGTTGATAAGACCCAGAAGGTGAAGACCGGCGGTCTGAATTTTCCCGACGTCGCTTACGACGGTCTCGGCCTCCCCGGCCTCCAGGTCCTCCTGAATGATCTCGGCGTAATTGATGATCGCATTAAGCGGCGTCCTCAGCTCGTGACTCATGTTGGCGAGGAACTGGGACTTCGCAGTGTTGGCCGATTGCGCGGAGTCGCGCGCGGAGATCAGGTCGCCGACCAGCGATTCCAGGCGCTCGTCCCGGCTCTCGATTTCTTCGAGCATTGCGTTGAAGTTGTCGATGAGCGTGCCGAAGTCCTTGTCGCGGGGAGGCTCCACGCGTGAGGAGTAGTCGCGCGTTTCGCGGATCGACTGGATTGTCTCGCGCAGCCGCAGCATCGGAGTCGCCATCGCCTCGGATTCCCAGCGCGCTAGGAAGATGGCGAAGAGCGTCGACCCCATGAACACCATCATCGCGATCAGCCCGTAGCGCATGATCGTCGTTTCGAATTCCGAAAGATTCGTCAGGAGAACCAGCTCGCCGACCGCCTCATCGTCGATCCGGATCGAACTGGTGAAACGCGGCCCGGTATGGCGCTCGATCAAGTCCGCCGTCTTGCCGGCGGTGCTGTTGCGTGAATAGGCCGCGAACATCTCGCCGGTCGGCAGGCGAACGAAGGCGGCGTCCACCTGAGGCGTCCGATTGGTCGCGCTTAAGATGTCTCGCGCAGAGGATTCGTCGCTGAAGAGGACCGCCGCCGTCACGTTCGCCGCCAGCACTTCCGCCAGCGTCTGCTGCTCGCGGTCGAAGCGCATGCGATAGGTCAGCGACTCGTTAACCATGAAGGCGACGCAAGCGATCAGCGACGTCGCTGCGCAGGCCCCGATCGTCGCAAGCCCCATCTTGCTGCGAAAGGAGAGCCGCCCGATGCGGTCGGCAACTGTTGAGGCGAAACCCATGACGCCCGAAATCCCCCGCTCAGTCCGCCGTCCGCCCTGTCATTCCGGCGAGGCCGTCAACCCTGACAGATCGACGTTAATCGCGAAGCGCTGATTTTGCGTTAAGTCGACTGACGGTCGTTTGCGAAGCGCAGAGGCTCACGTGTCGCGCATAAGCGAATCGCGATGCGTTAAAGAGCAGTAAAAAATTCCTGCCTGCCTCGGCCCTGCTGAATCAGCCGGCCATGCGCGGACGATGCGTTGCAAGAAACTCCCGCGCCAGGCGTTGCGCTTCGGCGACCTCTTCCGACGTCATTTCCTGCGCAAGCTCCGCCCGATAGGTGCGCGCTTCGGCGTTTCCGAGCATCGCCGCGAGATTGAACCATTTGTGCGCCGTCACGAGGTCGAAATGCCCCCCGTCGTCCGCAACCGACGCTTCGATCCCGCGCCGGTAGAGTTCTTCGCCGTTCAAAAGTCCTTCAGTCTCGGCATTCGCCCCCGAGAAAACCGTCATCGGCATTTCCGCCCTCTTCACCTTAATGGCCAGGGCGCCCCCGCCCCACACGACCGTGCTGAAATGAAAAGGCGTCAGCCTGAAGAAAGCGTGAATGATTTCTTTCCAATTGGTTGACGCCGAATATTCCGGGGAAGCGTCAGTCCTGACAAAGCGCGGCGCGTATGGGCGCCGAGCGGTCGATTGCGGCGATCGTCCACCAGGTCGATCGAAGCTCCGGATCGCCGTTCATGCGCCGTCGCCAAGACCCTCCGGCTCGCACGAAACTCGTTTCGTCAAGTTGCTCGAGCAACGACGGCGACGGCGGCGGCGACATGTCGGTCGACCAGATGAACAGGCACTTGCCGCCGGTGCGCGCGGGCGGCGCATAATCAGGGTGGAGCGCCGAGACGATGCGCGCCTTCGGGAAGAGACGGCGCAGATTGCCCGCCGTGCCGTCATCAAAGGCGACCAGCGTATCATCGGCGCCGATATCGCCGGAGAGCGCGCCCAGCAGATAGTCATAGGGAATGTGCTGGCGGCAATTCGTGCAGAAGGGACGTCCCGGCGCCGCCGCCTCAACTGCGCGCATGACGACTGTCGCAATCGACAGCGCTGCGGAGGCGGCGAGCAATGCAAGGAACAGGCGCGGCGCATCAGCGGATTTCGCAAACGCCGCAATCAGCCAAAGAAAACCCGGAAAAAGAAACGCCAGCGCATAGCGCTCCTGAAAATTCGAGATCCCAAATAACAAGACGGCGGCCGGAATCAGAAAGCAGGCGGTCGCGGCCGCTGTGAAGAGAAGATCGTCACGGCTCGGCTGAAGGCCGTGAATGGAACGCCGGCCCGCGAAAAAGAGAGTTAGAACAAGCGGAGCGAAGAAGACGGCGATCGCCCAGACGGCCGAAGCGAGGCCTTCGCCGACGCGGGACCAGTAATCGCCCGACCCGACAAGGCGCCGCTGCAACAACAAGGCTACGCTCTCATGGGCGTCGACCAGCCACAAAAGATGCGGCGCCGCCATGAACGCGGCGACTGCGACCGTCACCGAGAACTGCGGCCGGAGCAGCGCGCGGCGCGTTAGCGGCCGGGCAAGAGCGACGCCCAGCGCGATCAGGGCCGCGGGAAGGAAGGCGTATTTCGCCAGCGCGCCGGCGCCGATCGCCACGCCGAGCAACGCGAAATCAGCGATTTTCCGGCGCCGGTCGAACCGCAGCAAAGCGAACCAGAAAAAGGCGACCGCAGCGAGAAGCGCCGCCGAATGCGTAAGCGTTTGGTGATAGGCGAAGCTGATTTGCGGAATGAGCGGCAGGATCAGCGCGCCCGCCGCGCCGGTGCGCGCGTCGGCGCCCCTCTGCCGCAAAGCAAGAAAGGTGAACGCCGCTGTCGCGATCAGGAACAGAGACTTGACGGCGACAAAGCTCGCGAGCGTCGGACCGAAGAGCCCCTGCGCGACGATCAGCGTCCACTCGAACAGCGGCGGATTGTCAGGCAGGTATCCCGCCTGCCACGACTGCGTCAGTACGTTGAGCTTGACGTCATCGAGCGCCAACGCCGGCCCGGAAGCGAGCGTGACAGCCGCGTGCGCGGCGCAGTACAGCAGAACGAAGAGCGCAGCGACGCGTGGCGAAAGGGCCGCGTAAAGACCGTTTCGCCAGGCTGCGCCGCGCATCCGCCGCCGGACGCCCTATTCGGCCGGCTTTTCAGCAAGGCGCTCGAACGATCCCATGCCGCATGAGCCGGTGAGAAACCCGTTCGCGTTGTCGACAATGCGCAAGATGTCGTTGCGGCAAAGCTGCGGCAGCGACGTGGTGTATTCGATCCGGTTTCCGGCGTTGACGACGCCGCGGCAGCGCGTTGCGAGGTCGCTCACGAACCAGTTGTTCGCGCCAGACCGGATCAGCAGGGTTTTTTCATTCACCGCCGTAATCTGGTTGATCTGAGGAATGCTGAGACAGGTCTGCTTTTCGCCGGTGCGCGTGAGGCCGGCGAGCCTCGCCGCCGCGCCTTCGTTCACGGGTTCGCCCGTCGCCGTCGCGCAGCCCGCGAGGAGCGCCGCCGCAAGAAAAATACGCATGTTAAGTCTCCTTCGCTTCGCCCTCACCCGCCTCATTGATAGCGCAAAGTCCGCCCCAGGGGCAGTCGAGCGAGCCGTAAGCAACAATGCTGACGCGGTATTTTTCAGCAGACTTCATGCGGGCCGCGCCCGCGCCGTGCAGGCATTTTTCCCAAGTCGTCCACCGCTCCATGAAAGCGTCGGCCGCGGGCTTTCGCCGCCGGTCAGGCGTCCCCCTGCGGCTTGGAACCGCCGGGACGCTCGCTAAGCAAGAGCGCAAGGGTGAAGGAACCGGTGCTGAGCTTCGTCATCCCTCGACGCCGAGCTTTTTCTTCAGGATGTCGTTAACCGCAGCGGGATTCGCCTTGCCGCCCGTCGCCTTCATCACCTGACCGACGAACCAGCCGAAGGTTTTCGGCTTTTCTTTCACCGCAGCGACCTGCTCTGGATTGGCGGCGATGATGGCGTCGACGGCCTTTTCGATCGCTCCCGTATCCGTCACCTGTTTGAGGCCGCGCTCCTCAACGATCGCGGCCGGATCGCCGCCGCTCTCCAGCATGGTCGCAAAGACATCCTTGGCGATGCGCCCGGAGATCGTGCCGTTCGAGATCAGCTCTACGAGCTTGCCGAGCATCGGCGCGGCGATCGGCGAATCGGCGATCTCCTTGCCGGCCTTGTTGAGCGCGCCGAAAAGCTCGGTCGTCACCCAGTTCGCCGCCAGCTTGCCGTCACGCCCTTTTGCGACCGTCTCAAAATAGTCCGCCTTTTCCCGGTCCTGCGCGAGCACGGCGGCGTCATAGGCGGAGAGACCGTAATCGTGCATGAACCGGCGCTTCTTGGCGTCCGGAAGTTCGGGCAGGCTCGCCTTGATGCGCTCGACGAAGGCGGCGTCGAGTTCGAGCGGCAGGAGATCGGGATCAGGGAAATAGCGATAGTCATGCGCGTCTTCCTTTGAGCGCATGGTCCGCGTTTCTCCGGTCGCGACGTTGAAGAGCCGCGTTTCCTGATCAATCTTGCCGCCGCGTTCGAGCACTTCGATCTGCCGGCGCGCCTCGTAGTCGACGACCTGCTTCACATAGCGGATCGAATTGACGTTCTTCGTTTCCGTCCGTGTGCCGAATTTCTCGCCGGGCCGGCGCACGGAGACGTTGACGTCGGCGCGCATGGAGCCCTCATCCATATTGCCGTCGCAGGTTCCAAGATACCGCACGATCGTGCGGAGCTTCGAATAATAGGCCGCCGCCTCCTCCGCCGAGCGCATGTCCGGCTTGGAGACGATCTCCATCAGGGCGACGCCCGACCGGTTGAGATCGACATAGGAGTCGCGGGGGCTGAGATCGTGGATCGACTTGCCTGCGTCCTGTTCGAGGTGCAGCCGTTCGATCCCGACCGTGATCGTCTCGCCGCCGTCGAGTTCGACTTCAACAGCGCCCTCTCCGACGATCGGATCCTTGTACTGCGAGATCTGATAGCCCTGCGGCAGGTCGGGGTAGAAATAATTCTTGCGGTCGAACCGAGACCAGAGATTGATCTTCGCATTGAGCCCGAGGCCCGTCTTCACCGCCTGTTCCACGCAATAGCGATTGATGACGGGGAGCATGCCCGGCATCGCGGCGTCGACAAGGCTGACATTCTCGTTTGGCCCCGCGCCATATTGGGCCGAGGCGCCCGAAAAAAGCTTGGCGTTCGAGAGAACTTGCGCATGGACTTCAAGGCCGATGACGACTTCCCAGTCGCCGGTCTCGCCTTTGAGGAGTTTGCGCGGAGCAGAGGCAGCGGTCATCAGCATGGGTCCGGGTCTGGCGAGCAGCCGAGGTATCGCGAGCGATTGCGCGGCGCAAGGAAGGATAAGGCGCGCGCGGGCCCACCCCCCCCGAAGACGACCTCGCCGACCGCCCTGCTCGTCGGGTCCCAACGCCCCGGCCGATGCGCGGAAAGGGAGGGGATATCGGCAGGGTGCGCCGTCGCTCCTTAAGCCGATGGTCTGGCGAGCGCCGCGGCCTCCTCGACATAGGCCTTGATCAAAGCGGCCTTGACGTCGGCGGCCTTCGTCATGCGCCATTGGCGCATCGACTTCGTCTTCCCTTCCTGGGCGTTGATGAGCACGCGTTCCTTGTCGGCGAGCCTTGCGCCGTCAAAAAACCACAGGCCGAAATAGGATTTGAACGCTGCTAGGCCGACGACGTTTTTTCCGTCCGCCCGATAGACCGGCCCGCCCCATTTGACGGTTTCTTCGAGGCCGCAGCCGAGCAGGATTGCACGCAGCTTGTCGGCCTCCGCGCGCCATTGCGTTAAGCCTTCGAAGAAGGCGTCAGGCGTCGCGGCGCGTTTCATCGCTCAGGGCGCGACGAGCGCCGGCACGCCGCCCTTGTCCGTCGGCGCCTTGCCGTCGGGCAGGAATTCGAAGGCGAGCTTCTCGGCGTCCTTCGGATCGAGACGGACCTTTACGACGCCGCCGTTCTTGAGCGCGCCGAACAGGATCTCGTCCGCGATCGGCTTTTTCACATGCTCCTGAATGATGCGCGCGAGCGGCCTTGCGCCCATCTCCTCGTCGAAGCCGCGCTTGGCGAGCCACCGCGTGGCGCCGGCGTCGACGTCGAAGGTGACGCCGCGGTCCGCGAGCTGGGCCTCGAGCTGAAGGATGAACTTCTCGACGACGCGGTCGATGATCTCGGGGTTGAGCCCCGCAAAGCTGACGACCGCGTCGAGCCGGTTGCGGAACTCGGGCGAGAACATGCGCTTGATCGCCTGGTCGGTCTCGTCGGATTTCTTGCCGCCTGCAAAGCCGATCTGGAAGCGCGCAGCGTCGGCGGCGCCGGCGTTCGTCGTCATGATCATGACGACGTTGCGGAAATCGATCTTCTTGCCGTTGGTGTCGGTCAACTGGCCGTTGTCCATCACCTGCAGGAGAATGTTGAAGATTTCCGGGTGCGCCTTCTCGATCTCGTCGAGCAGAAGCACCGCATGCGGATGCTGGTCGATCGCGTCGGTCAGCAGGCCGCCCTGATCGTAGCCCACATAGCCCGGCGGCGCGCCGATCAGGCGCGAAACCGTGTGGCGTTCCATGTATTCCGACATGTCGAAACGGATCAGTTCGACGCCGAGCATCAGCGCGAGCTGCTTGGCGACTTCGGTCTTGCCGACGCCCGTCGGCCCCGAGAACAGGTAAGAGCCGATCGGCTTCATCGGTTCGCGAAGCCCGGCGCGGGAGAGCTTGATCGCCGCCGCAAGCTGATCGATCGCCGCGTCCTGGCCGAACACGACCCGCTTCAGGTCGGCGCCCAGATTGCGCAGCCGTTCCGTGTCGCTCTTCGACACTGATTTCGGCGGAATGCGCGCCATCTTCGCGACAATCTCCTCAACGTCCTCGACGTCGATGACCTTCTTGCGCTTGTCCGCCGCGAACAGCATCTGGCGCGCGCCGGCCTCGTCGATGACGTCGATCGCCTTGTCCGGCAGCTTGCGATCGGTCATGTATTTCGCCGAGAGGTCCGCCGCCGCCTTCACCGCTTCCGGCGTATAGGTGACCTTGTGGTGCTCCTCGAAATAGGGCTTGAGGCCGGTGAGAATTTTCACCGTGTCATCGACGGTCGGCTCGGTCACGTCGATCTTCTGGAAACGACGCGCGAGCGCGCGGTCCTTTTCAAAGTGCTGTCGGTATTCCTTGTAGGTCGTCGATCCCATGCACCGCAGCGTTCCCGACTGCAGCGCAGGCTTCAGAAGGTTTGAGGCGTCCATCGCCCCGCCCGATGTCGCGCCGGCGCCGATGACGGTGTGGATTTCGTCGATGAAGAGGATGGCGTCTTCGTGCGCCTCCAGCTCCTTCAGCACGGACTTGATGCGTTCTTCGAAGTCGCCGCGATAGCGCGTGCCGGCGAGCAGCGCGCCCATGTCGAGCGCGAAGATCGTGGAATTGGCGAGCACTTCGGGCACTTCCTCGTCGACGATCAGCCTCGCGAGGCCTTCGGCGATCGCGGTTTTGCCGACGCCTGGATCGCCGACGAGCAGCGGGTTGTTCTTGCGCCGGCGGCACAGCACCTGGATCGAGCGCTCGATCTCAGGGCCGCGACCGATCAGCGGATCGATCTTGCCCTTGCGCGCCTTATCGTTGAGGTCGACGCAATAGGCCGCCAGCGCGCTCTCATTCTGCTTGCCGCCGGCGTCGCTTTCCTCCTGCGCGCCGCGCGGCGTTTTCGGCTGGGTTTCGCCGGGGCGCTTGGCGAGGCCGTGCGAGATGTAGTTCACCGCGTCGAAGCGGGTCATGTCCTGCTGCTGCAGGAAATGCGCGGCGTGGCTTTCGCGTTCGGCGAACAGGGCGACGAGGACGTTCGCGCCCGTCACTTCCTCGCGGCCGGACGACTGCACATGAATGACCGCGCGCTGGATGACGCGCTGGAAGCTCGCCGTCGGCTTCGCCTGCTCGTGGACGTCGCTTTTAAGATTTGAAAGATCGTTCTCGATGAACTCGAAAAGGTTTCGCCGCAGCTCCTCAAGGTCGACATTGCAGGCGCGCA
>CAZGXT010000047.1:0-17560 GCA_964529675.1 uncultured Caulobacterales bacterium | reverse complement strand
TCCAGAACGTTCTCAACATTCTCGAATTCGGCATGAACCCGATGCAGGCGAACGCTGCGCCCAAGGTTCATCATCAGTGGCAGCCCGACCGCATCACCGCAGAGCCCGGCGTTTCCGTAGACACGATCCGCCTCATGGAAGAGCGGGGCTTCATCTTCTCGCGGTCGGAAACTGGCGCGCTGCAACAGCGCCCGATGGGCCGCACCAATACCGTAATGCTTCACGACGGTACGCTTCTCGGCGCCGCTGACCCGCGCGAACCAGACGGCGGCGTCGGCGCTTTCTGATCCGGCGGCGCCGGCAGCGTCAGCCGGAAAGTCGCGCCGCCCGCGTCCGACTTCACCAGTGAGAGCGACCCATGATGGGCGCGCGCGATTTCAAGCGCGATCGCGGCGCCAAGGCCCGACCCTCCTGGCTTTAGCGAGCCCTTGAACGGCTCGAACAGGCTGTCGATCGCCGCCTGCGGCAGGCCCGGGCCGTTGTCGACGATGTCGATGGCCGCCGCGTCGTTCTCTTGTCGCGCCCGCACGATGACCGCCGCGCCTTCGCGCGCTCGGGGCGCGCCGTCTTCATCGGCCGGCGACAGCGCCTCTACAGCGTTCTTCACGAGATTGAAAAGCGCGCGGTAAAGCTGCGTCGGGTCGGCGCTGACGACCAAATCGGCCGGCGCCTCGTTGACGAGATTGACGCCGAGAGCGAGGCAATCTTCGAATACATTGTCGATGAGGCTGCGCAAATTGACGGGTGCGATCTTCAGCGCCGACGGCTCCATGCGCGCATAGCTCAGCGTGTCGCGGCTGAGGGCGATTGCGCGATCGAGCGCGGAGAGGAGGCGCGGGCTCAGTTTCCTGACGCGCGGGTCCTCGCTCTTGGCGAGCCGGTCGGACATCAGCTGCGCGGAAGCGAGAATATTCCGGAGGTCGTGGCTGATCTTCGAGATGCCGGCCCCGAGCGCGGCGAGGCGCCGTCGTTCGGTGAGGAGCGTCTGCAGCCGGCGCTCGAGCGAGGCGAGGCTGCGCTCCGCGACGCCGATTTCATCGGCGCGCAGGCTGGGAATGAGGATCGCGCCCGCGTCTTCAGGATTCTTCTCGAACGCCATCATGTTGTGCGTCACCCGTTTGACCGGGCGCACGATCATGGCGTTCAGCGCGGCGTAAATCGCGGCCGCGGTCAGCGAGGAAATGATCAGCGAAAGGCCGAGCACGTTTCGGGCGAACACCCGGAGGTCGCGCCGCAGGGCCGCCTGCGACACGAACATGTCGACCTCGACATTCCGCGCGTTCGCCGGGCGCCCGACGACCCGAATCGAATGGTCGCCGGCGGAGAACATCGTCATCCAGGCGTCGGCGATGCGTTTTTGGGGCATGTCGCGGTTGAGATTGACGAACCGCATGACGCGCGACTGCTGCGCGGTGAGGCGCGTCGTCATCACCGGCATGCGCGTCCCATCGGCGTCGATGGTGACGCCGAGGATGTTTGCAGTCGCAAACAGCTTCTCGGCCGCTTCCAGGTCGATCATCTGGTCCGGCGAGTCGAGCGCAAGGGCGACGAGATAGGCCGAATCGAGCCGGTCGCGCAGCCAGCCGATGCGCTGGTCGGACACCGATGGGACGAGCACGATCAATTCCGCGATAAAGACGAAGATGATCGTCAGGACGAGAAGCTTCGCCGACAGCGAGCGCCGAACCCGATCGGGCAGCGTCGGCGTCGCGGTCATCGGCGATGGCCCCTCTTTCGTCAGTCGAATGTCCCCAGCAGGCGCACCAGCGTGCGCGTGCGGTCCGAAAAGAGCGTCGGCGTGTAATAGGCGCCGCCGGCGCGCTTGGAGATTTCCCCGCGCGTCGGATAAGCGGCGATATACTTCGTCATGGCGCCGATCTTCAACCGGTTCGCGATAGCGAATGACCACAGGGCGATCAGGTCGCCGGCGCCGCTTCCGACGATTGTTGCGCCATGGATGCGGCCGTTCTTCGCTACAAAGACCTTGATGAACCCTGCGGTGTCCCGCTCGGCCTGCGCGCGGTCATTCTCCTTGTTCGACCACTTGATAACGCGTGTCGCGGGATCGGCGGCTTTCGCCTCGCTTTCACTGAGGCCGACGGCGGCGATCTCGGGGTCGCAATAAGTGGCGCGGGGGCAAAGCGCGTCGCGGCGCTTAGCAGGCGTCTTGAAGAGGATGTTGCGGACGAGCGTCGAGGCGTGATCGCCGGCGAGATGGGTGAATTGCGGGCCCCCGGCGGCGTCGCCCGCCGCATAGATCCGCTTGTTCGTGGTTCGAAGGCGCGCATCAAGCACCAGCTTGCCGCCGTCGAGCTTGACGCCGGCCTTTTCAAGGCCAAGCCCCGCGAGATTCGCGCGCCGTCCCGCCGCAACAAGAAGGTGCGAGCCCTCAATCGTCTCGCCGCCGTCAAGCGTAACCGCGACGCCTGCCGCCGACTTTCCGACGCGTGCGATCTTCACCTGCTCGCGCAGCACGACGCCTTCTTCAACAAGCCGGTTGCGCACGATCTCGACCGCCTCAGGGTCTTCGCGATTGAGGATCGTCAGGCCGTCGACAATCGTGACCGCCGCGCCAAGCCGCCGGTGCGCCTGCGCAAGCTCGGTCCCGATCGGGCCGCCGCCGATGACGATAAGATGGACGGGCCGAACGCGATTGGCGAAAATAGTCTCGTTGGTGAAATGCGGCGTTTCGGCGAGACCGGGGATCGGCGGCGTCGCCGGCGAGGATCCGGTCGCTATCAAGAAGTGCTTGGCTTCGACAACATAATCGCCGGCGCTGACCGTCCGCGGGCCGTTAAATTCGGCGCGCGCGCGAATAACGCGGACGCCGAAGCCCTCAAAGCGCTCGACGCTGTCGTGCGGCGCGATCGCGGCGATGACGCTGTGCACGTGATCCATCACGGCTGCGAAGTCGACTTCGGGCTCGGACGCGCCGACGCCGAAAGTCCTGGCTTCGCGGATCGAGGCGGCGTGCTCGGCGGCGGCGATCAGCGCCTTTGACGGCACGCAGCCGTAATTCAGGCAGTCTCCGCCCATCTCGCCTTTCTCGACGAGCACGACCTTGCGGCCGAGTTGCGCAGCGCCCGCCGCGACGGACAGCCCGGCGGAGCCGGCCCCGATGATGCAGAGGTCGGCGGCGATCGTCTCAGCCATTTTGGGCATCTCCCGCCGGCGCCTTGCGCAGACGCTTCAGCAGCACAGGCAGCAACGCCAGCGCCGCAAGGCCGACCATCGGCAACAGCGTCGTGGGTTTTGTCAGAATGCCCGCAAGAGAAACGTTTTCGCCGGCGTCGAAGGCCGCGCCCGCGGCGTTGCCGATGCTCGCATAGACAAAAGAGCCCGGAATAATTCCAAAGAACGTGCCGATGACGTAATTGCGCAAACTGACGCCTAGCGCGCCGGCGCCGATATTCACCGCCCAGAAGGGAAAAACGGGCGCGAGCCGGAGCAGGAACATGTAGCTGAGCTCGTTTTCGCGGAAGCCTTGCTCCATCTGCGCGAAGAAACCTTTCGCGCGCTGCCGAAAGGCGTCGCCCGCCGCCGTGCGTGCGGCGAGAAAGACGGCGACCGCGCCCAGCGTCGCGGCGGTGACGATCGCCGGCACGCCGGCGGCGAGGCCGAAGAGAAAACCGCCGAAGACGGTGAGGATCGATGCGCCCGGAAAGCTGATGGCGACCGCCGCGGCATAGACCGCCATGAAGACCCCGAGCGCCAGCAGCGGCGAGCTTTCCACCCAGACTTTCAGGGCCGCGCGGTTCTCCCGCAAGACGTCGAGCGAGAAATAGCGGTCGAGATCGAACGCGAAGAACGCGACGAGACCTGCGCCGATCAGCAGGAGCGGCAAGAACCGGGCGACGCCTTTCGGCGCGGCGGGGGTGGATTCGGGCATGGGGCCTCCCTAATGGTTGGAGGGCGCTCTAACAGGTTCCGGCCTGGGGTCCCACGCCGGCAACAGGTTTGTGAGGCGGCAGGTGCGTCACGAAAGCGCGATTCTGCGAGAGATTTCGGGGCCCTCAGAAGTCCGCTTGACGGCCTCTGACCCCTCGTCTAAGAGCGCGCCTCCACGGCGGTACGCCCGCTGTTTGGGCCATTCCCGCGAGACCGACGATGAAGCGCACCTATCAACCGAGCAAGCTCGTCCGCAAGCGCCGCCACGGCTTCCGTGCCCGTCTGGCGACCAAGAACGGCCGCAAGGTGCTGGCGCGCCGTCGCGCCAAGGGCCGCAAGAAGCTGTCGGCCTAATTCTGGCTTCCTCCGCCGGTTCGCCGCGTCCCCGCGCCTTGACCATTATTCGGAAACGGGCCGACTTCCTTGCCGCGCAAGGCGGGTTAAAGGCCGGCGCGCCGACGCTTCTTCTGTCGCGCACGCTCGCCCCCAACGGCCTTGGCGAGCCGCGTCTTGGATTCACTGTAACCAAGAAGCTCGGCTCGGCGGTGGTCCGCAATCGAATAAAACGCCGCCTGCGCGAGGCCGCGCGGCTCGTATTTCGTGACGGCGCGCTCGCCGGCTATGATTACGTCGCGATCGCCCGCCCGGCGGCGCTCGACGCCGATTTCAGCGCGCTCCTTGACGATATGAAGCGCGCCCTTTTAAGGCTCTCCGCCCACCCCAAATAAGGCCGCGCCGCAAGGGGCGTCGACGCGCCTCCTTTTTCCCAAGAGAGACTGATGGATCGCAACGTCATCCTGTTCATCGTCCTGACGGCGGCTGTCCTGATCGGGTGGGACGCCTTCGTGATCGCCCCCCAGCGCGAAGCCTTGCGCGAGGCGCGTCAGGCCGAAGTCGTCGAGAGCGCCGCAACGAGCGGCCCAGCAGCCGAAATCGCCGCACGGGCGCAGGGCCCGAAGACGCTGAGCGTCGAGGAAGCGCTGAAAGCCTCGCCCGGCCGCGTCAGGATCGAGACGCCGAGCCTGGCAGGGTCGATCAATCTTGCGGGCGGGCGCATCGACGACCTGCTGCTCAAGAACTATCGCGAGACTATCGACCCGTCGAGCGCGATGATCCGGCTGTTGTCGCCTCATGACGCCGAACATGGCCACTATGTCGAACAGGGCTTTGTCGGCGTCGTCGAAGGCACGGGCGCCAGCGTCCAGACGGAAGCCGTAGCATGGTCGGCGCCCGAGGACGCGACGCTGACGCCGTCCTCGCCGGTGACGCTGACGGCGCGCTCGGGCGACCTGACTTTCACCAAGACTTATTCCGTGGACGATAATTTCATGTTCACGGTGAAACAGTCGGTCCGCAATGACGGCGCGACGGCCGCGCGCGTCGCGCCTTACGGCCTCGTCGTGCAGCGCGGCGTCCCAGACGGCGCCGGCAAGCAGGTCATCCTCCATGAAGGCCCGGTCGCCGTCGTCGGCGACAAGCTCTTTGAACGCAAATATCCAAAGGCCGTGACGGCGATCGTTGAGGAAAAGGGTGACCGCGGCTGGGTCGGCATCACCAACAAATACTGGCTTGCTGTCGCCGCTCCGCCGCAGAACGAGCCGATCAATGTTTTCATGCGCAATGACGGCACGGCGCAGGCGCCGGTTTTTCAGGCCTATTATGCGCTTGCAGAGCGCGTCGTCGCGCCGGGCGCGGCCATCGAACTGACATCGCATATTTTCGCCGGCGCCAAGGACGTCGACATCCTGCGCTCCTATGAGCGTTCCGCGGAGAAGGGCGGCCTCGGCATCTGGGATCTCGACCGCGCCGTCGACTGGGGCAATTTCTTCTTCCTCACACGGCCGATTTTCTGGCTGCTCAACTATTTCGGCGATCTGACCGGCAATTTCGGCGTTGCGATTCTTTTGCTGACGCTGGTCGTCAAGGCGCTGATGTTCCCGCTCGCCAACAGCGCCTTCGACGCCATGTCGAAGATGAAAAAGCTGCAGCCGAAGATGGAAGAGCTCAAGGCCCGCGCCGGCGACGACAAGATGAAGCTCCAGCAGGAGATGATGGAGCTCTACAAGAAGGAGAAGATCAATCCGCTCGCCGGCTGCATGCCGATCCTGCTGCAGATGCCGATCTTCTACGCGCTCTATAAGACGCTGTTCGTCACCATCGAACTCCGCCACGAGCCGTTCATAGGCTGGCTGAAGGACCTTTCCGCGCCTGATCCGACCTCGATTTTCAACCTCTTCGGCCTCTTGCCGTTCGAGCCGACCGCCGTTCCGGTGATCGGCGCCTTCCTCGGCATAGGCGTGCTGCCGCTGCTGATGGGCGTCGCCATGTACGTGCAGACGAAACTCAACCCGCCGGCGACGGACCCGATTCAACAGCAGGTCCTGACGATGATGCCGTTCCTGTTCGTCTTCCTGTTCGCATCCTTCGCGGCGGGTCTTGTGCTCTACTGGGTGTGGAGCACGGTGCTGTCGATCGCGCAGCAATGGTTCATCATGAAGAAGAACGGCGTTTCGGTCGACTGGAGCAATCTTCTGCCGTTTCTGAAGCCGAAATCCGCGGCGCTTCAAAAGAAGTGACGGCGAACGCGCTCTCCGACGCTGATCTCGAACGCGGGCGCCTGCTCTTCGCCGGCCCTTGCACGTTCATGCTCGGCGTCGTCGGAATGGACGGCCTGCCCGATGAAGGCCCGCCGGAGATTGCGTTCGCCGGCCGGTCTAATGTCGGCAAGTCGTCGCTCCTCAATGCGCTGACCGGCCGCAAGAATCTCGCCCGCGCGTCGAACACGCCCGGCCGCACCAAAGAAATCAATTATTTCGACCTCGGCGGCTTCCTGCGCCTCGTCGATTTGCCCGGCTACGGCTATGCGCGCGCGACGCGGAAGGATGCAAAGAAGTGGGCGGGCGTGACGCGCGACTTCCTGCGCGGGCGCAGGGCCCTGCGCCGCGTTTGTCTCCTCATCGACGCGCGGCACGGCGTCAAGGACATCGATGAGGAAGTCATGAGCCTCCTCGACGCTGCCGCGGTCAACTATCAGATCGTGATGACGAAGGCCGACAAGGACAAGCCGACGGCGATCGAGGCGCTGGTCGCCGAGACCGGCGCCCGGATCGCAAGGCGTCCGGCTGCGCACCCCTCGGTCCTTGCGACATCGGCGGAAACTGGCGACGGGCTCGCCGACCTGCGCGCCGACCTCGCGCTGCTCGCCGACCGGTAACGCTTCGTTAACCCTCGAATGTGCGAAGTCAGGCTCGCCGCCGACGCCGCACGCCATGACCGAACCCCGCAAATTGAAGTCGAGCCAGGAAGCCGAGGGCTTGTCGGCGCTGATCGCCGCTTATCTCGGGCATCTGCGCGCCGAGCGCCGCGCAAGCCGCTACACGATCCGGAATTACGAGGCCGCGCTTCTAAGGTTCGAGACCTTCGCGCGCGCGCATTTCGGCAAGGCGCTCGCGCGCCGCGATCTGGAGCGCATCGAGATCAGCGATTTTCGCAGCTTCCTTGCGCATCGGCGCGCCGAGGGGCGTGAGGCCGCTTCGCTGAAAGTCGACCTCTCGGCGCTGAAAGGCTTGTTCCGCTATCTCGAACGCCGGGAAGGCGTCGAGAATGACGCCATCGCGGCGATGCGCGGCCCAAAGCTGAAACCGAAACTGCCGCGTCCGGTCGATGCGGAAAACGCGCAGACCCTTCTCGACCTTTCCGACCCGTCGGGCGAGCCCTGGATCGGCGCGCGCGATGACGCGCTGTTCACGCTGCTTTACGGCGCCGGCCTCAGGATTTCCGAAGCGCTGTCGCTGACGCGCGCCGATGCGCCGACGGGCGACACTCTGCGGGTGCTCGGAAAGGGATCGAAGCAGCGCATCGTTCCCGTCATTCCGGCGGTGCGCGAAGCGATCAACGCTTATCTCCGCCTTTGTCCTTATGTGCAGGCTCCGGGCGATCCGCTGTTCTTCTCAGCGCGCGGCAAGGCGCTCCATCCGCGCATCGCACAAGGCGAGATGAAGCGGCGCGCCAGGCTGCTCGGGCTGCCGGACAGCGCAACGCCGCATGCGCTTCGCCACGCTTTTGCGACGCAACTCCTCGCCGCCGGCGGCGACCTTCGCTCCATCCAGGAGCTTCTCGGCCACGCCTCCATCGCCGCGACGCAGCGTTATACGAAAGTCGATGAGTCGGCGCTGGTGACGGCGCACCGCGCCGCGCACCCGCGCGCGCGTTAGGGCGCCGGCGTTCGCCGCCGCAAATTATAGTCTGTGAGGTCCCGCTTGATTTCCGGCATCAGGATGTAAAGCGCGATGATGTTCGGTATGCACATGCCGAACAGCATCGAGTCGATGAAGTCGATGATCGAGGACAGCGAAATCGCGGCGCCGACCGACAGCATCAGACAAAGCGTCAGCTTGAAGGTCACATCGACGGCGCGAGAGGGGCCGAACAGATAGGCCGCCGCCTGCGCGCCGTAATAGGACCAGCTGACAAGCGTCGTGAAGGCGAACAGCATCGACGCGACGAGGAGCAGCATCGGAAACCAGTCGAAGGCGCTGGCGAAGGCCGCCGACGTGATCTCGATTCCCCGATCCGGCGGCTGAAAAAGATACGGCTCGTAGGCGCCTGAAACGATGACGACGAGCGCCGTGATCGTGCAAACGACGATGGTGTCGATGAACGGCTCGAGCGAGGCGACGAAGCCCTCTGTCATCGGCTCGGACGTCTTGACCGCCGAATGCGCGATCGCCGACGAACCGACGCCCGCCTCGTTCGAGTAGGTCGCGCGGCGGAAACCGTTGATGAGCGCGCCGAGCAATCCCCCGCCCGCTGCGTCGAGACCGAAGGCGCTTTCGAAGATCGTAACGAAAGCTGCGGGCACCTTGTCGAAATTGAGGGCGATGATGACGAGCCCCGCGCCCAGATAAAGAACGCCCATCAACGGTACGAGAACGCCCGAGACGATCCCGATGCGCTTGATGCCGCCGAGGATCACAACGGCGACAAGGCCGGCCATGATGACGCCGAAGGGCAAGGGCGCGTCAATGCCGGTGACGTTGGCGAATTGTGCGTGGCTCTGGTTTACTTGAAAGACGCTGACCGAAGCGCCCATGGTCATCACGGCGAAGAAGATCGCCGCGGGCTTGCCGAGCGGCGCGAGCTTCACGCGACGAAAGGCCTCTTCGATGTAGAACATCGGGCCGCCGATGACCCGGCCGTCCGGTTCGATGCGGCGGTACTTCACCGACAGCGCGCACTCGGCGAATTTCGACGACATGCCGAGAAAGCCGGCGAGCACCATCCAGAACACCGCACCCGGTCCGCCGACGGCGATCGCGACGGGCACCGAGGCGATGTTGCCGAGGCCGACGGTGCCGGAGAGCGCTGAACTCAGCGCCTGAAAATGCGAAATCTCGCCGTCGCCTTGCAGGTGACGCCGCTCCCGTCCTGATACGAGTGCGAGCGCGTGTCCGAACCCGGTCAGATTGATGAAGCGCAGATAAAAGGTCAGCACCGTTGCGGCTGTGATCAGCCACAATACGACGAGCGGGATCTGAACGCCGAATATCTCCGGCGCGTAAAAGATGACGCCGCTGACGAACTCGCTGACCGGCGCAACCGCGCGGTCGATTGCGTCTGCAAAACGGTCGATCGCATCGGCCAACGACTGTGTGATGTTATCGCTCACAAGAATCCTTTCATTTCAGCCGCCAGCGCAATCGAAAGGCGAGCGCGCCGCCGCTGTTTGCAATCACCGGTTTTGGCGCCGCGGAATTGTTGGTTAAAGCGGCGAAAAACCGTTGCGCCGTCGGCAAACAACAATAGCTTGATTGATGACAGTCGCGCTTTGCGCGATTGGGCTGAGCGGTCAAATCTCCTGACCCGAAAGAACTCCGTCGGCACCTCCCCCGCCGGTGGGGTGGGGCGGCGTCGGTCTTGCGACCGGCGCCGCTTCCCGTTTTCGCGGAAGAAAGCGCTTGCACGGCGCATCTAGAGTCCGGCAAGCGCCTGGTCGAGGTCGCGGCGAAGGTCGCTGAGATCTTCAACGCCCACGGACAATCTGACGAGCGCATCATCGACGCCGAGTTCCTTTCGCCGCTCCGCCGGAATTGATGCGTGCGTCATGATGCCGGGATGTTCGATCAGGCTTTCAACGCCGCCGAGCGATTCGGCGAGCGTGAAGAGCGCCACGCGCTCCAGCATCGTTCGCGCCGCCGGCAAACCGCCCTTGAGAAAGATGGTGATCATGCCGCCGAAAGCGTCCATCTGCGCCTTTGCGACGGCGTGGCCGGGATGGCTCTTCAAGCCGGGATAGGAAACGCGCGCGACGGCGGGATGGCGTTCAAGCCATTCCGCGAGCGCCGCCGCGTTCGCGCAATGGCGCTCCAGCCGCAGCGCCAGCGTCTTGAGGCCGCGCAGCGCCAAGTAGGAATCGAAGGGCCCCTGGATCGCCCCGACCGAATTCTGGAGAAACTGCAGCCGCTCTGCGAGGTCCTTGTCCTTGACGACGAGCACGCCGCCGATGACGTCGGAATGTCCGGCGAGATATTTCGTCGCCGAGTGCATGACGATATCGGCGCCGAGATCGAGCGGGCGCTGGCAATAGGGAGAGGCGAAGGTGTTGTCGCAGCCGACCACGACGCCGCGCTTCCTCGCGATCGCCGACACGGCCTCGATATCAACGATCTTCAGGAGCGGATTTGTCGGCGTCTCAATCCAGACAAGTTTCGTTTCGGGTCGCAGCGCGGCGTCGAGACTGCGCGCGTCGCTAAGGTCGACGTAGGACACCGACAAGGACGCCGTCGTCTTGCGGACGCGCTCGAAGAGCCGGAACGTCCCGCCATAGACATCGTCCATCGCGACGACATGCGCGCCCGCCGGAAAAAGCTCAAGCGCGGTCGCGATCGCCGCCATGCCGGAGCCGAAGGCGAATCCGCGCTGGCCGTTTTCAAGGTCGGCGATGCAGCGTTCATAAGCGAAGCGCGTCGGATTGTGGCCGCGCGCGTAAACAAAACCCTTGTGAACGCCGGGGCTTTCCTGCGCAAAGGTGGACGTCTGATAGATCGGCTGCATGACCGCGCCGGTCTGCGGATCGGGCGCTTGTCCTGCGTGAATGACGCGGCTTGAGAAAGCCAGCCGGTTGGTGCTGTCTGCCATGGCGCAATCCGGAATATCGCCGGATTGCGCTAGCAGCTTCCGTACAGGGCGGGAAGTCAGCCCCGCTTGACCTCGATTTTCCGCGTCCGGGTCGCCGCTTCAGGCGGCTTGGGCAGGCTGAGATGCAGGACGCCGTTGCGGAACGTCGCCTCGACGCCATCCGCCTCAACCGAGAACGGAACCTCTATCGATCGCGCGAACGACCCATAGGACCGCTCGATGAGTCGGTAGTCGCCGTCCTTCTCTTCCTTGCTTTCCGCGCGCTTCTCGCCGCGGATCGTCAGGAGATTGTCGCTGAGCTGAACGTCGATATCCTCTTCGTCGACGCCAGGAAGCTCGGCCTCGACTTCAAGGGTCGTGTCGGTCTCGCGGACATTGATGCGCGGGGACCGAATGTCCTGAAGGTCAGTGGTGAAGCGCGACGACAGGCCGAAGCCGCTGAACGCGTCGTCAAAAAGCCGGTTCATTTCATGCTGGAGCCTGAAGAAGGGATCAGGCGAGTTGACCGCAACTGGCGCGGTCTCGCTATTGTTGGGATTGAAAATCGCTAAAGGTCTGAACATACGCGGCGCCTCCATGGTTCGGTGCTGAGTTGCGCCGGCGAGGACGGCCGAAGGGCGTTCCCCGCCCGGCTCTTCCGATTTGGGAAAGGGGTTTTCGATTTCAAGGTCGTCGGCGCGCTCGGCGCGTGCGTCAGAACTTCACGCTTAGTTCGAAGGTGACGAGCGCCGGCTGGGGCGCGCCGTCAAAGACCTTGCCCATCGCCCGCGCTTCGCGAAGGCCGGCGACATCGCCGTTCATGCGGGCGCGCGCGCGCCGCCCATAGGCGCTAAGCGTCACCAGGCGGTCGTCGATCGCAAATGCGGCGATCGTTCGCGGCGATCCTGAAGGGACTTCTTGCGCAAGCGGCTTTGACCGCGGAAAAGCCGGCGCTTCTTCAAAGGCCGAAGCAGACCCAATGAGGCCCGCGCTTACGATAATTATCAGTCCTGCGATCCGCATGGCGCTCTCTCCTCGTCACGCTTGGAGACAGCCTCGAGGAAAGTCTTCTCGAATGATTTACGGGCGATGTCCGATTTTGTCGAAAAGACGGCGGGGCGTTCGCCTCAAATTATCGCGGCATTCGAAGGAAACCGTGCGTGGAGCCAGCGGACGAGAATTTCATTGAGCGCCACAGGCTGCTCCCACATCACCCAATGCCCGCAATCGTCGATGATCGCCTTTTCGAGGTTTGGGATGAGTTCTTCCATGCCGTCGGCGCCGGCGGGCGGCAGAAACACATCGAGCGCGGCGCCGACCCAGAGCGCGGGCTTGTCGATCACCGGATTGACGTTACGCATGATTTCATAATTGCGGTCGACGTTTCGGTAGAGATTGACGCCGCCATGAAAGCCGGACCGCTTGTACGCGTCGACGTAAACTTTCAGATCGTCGTCGTCGATGATCGTCGTCGCCGGATCGGGCGGCGGGCCGTCGCGGAACCGTCCCGGCAAATCGAGAAGGCGGTGCCCCAGTTTCTTGATCTCGGCGCTGGTCGGCGGGCGCCGAAACATCAGCCGGAAAAATCGTTCGATGTCGCTTTCGAAGAGGCGCTCGACGGCGCCCTCCTCCTGAAACTGGATGAAATAGTGCTGGGCCCCGAACCGGTTCCGAATGATCGTCAGCGGGGCGACCGGCGGCGGCGCCCGGTGCGGCGTGCAAACGCCGATCACGCCGGCGACCCGATCGGCATGCAATTGCGCCAACGGCCAGACGATCGCGCCGCCCCAGTCATGACCGCAAAATACCGCCCGCTCGACCGACAAGACGTCGAGAAGGCGCGCGAGATCGTCCGTCATATGACGAATGTCGTAGAGCGCCCTGTCCTTCGGGGCGCTCGACGCGCCGAAACCCTTGAGGTCGGGCGCGATGACGCGATAGCCGGCGGCGGCGAGCGGTCCGATCTGGTTCTTCCAGGAATAGGCGATCTCCGGCCAGCCATGGACGAGCACGACCGCCGGGCCCGCACCGGCTTCGTGAACCGATAACGTCGCTGACCCGACGTCGATGGCGCGTGGCGGCGGAAACCCCTTCATGCTCTTAAGACTGCCCGGCCCCGGCCGCGCAGCGCAAGCATCGCGCGCAGCCGCGCCCTTGCGAAACGCCGGGCGTTTGTTAGGGGAGCGTCCATGGCGCATGCATCCACGCTTCCCCCTGGCGTTCCTGATGGCTGGGTCCTGCAATCGCACCGCGACACGTTCAGCGGGCATGCGGGCCCGTTCTATTTTAGGGGCGGCGCGGAAAATCCGCCGGGCGTCGGCTTCCTTTCGGAGCCCCAGCATGCGAACGCGCACGGCATGATCCACGGCGGGGCGCTGCTGACGCTCGCCGACATGGCGCTGTGGGACATTTGCCGGCGCGCCGCCGGCCCGTTCAACGCCGTGACTTTGACGCTGAATTCAGAGTTCATAGCCCTGGGGCCGGTCGGCCGGTTCATTCAAGCGACCGGCGAAGCGGTGAAGATCGGCAAGTCGATCATGGTCGCGCGCGGCGAAGTGCGCTGCGGCGACGACATTCTGCTGACGTTTTCCGGCTCCCTCAAACGCGTTGGTTGAGGGCCGCTTTCGCCGCTGCGCGATTACGGCGGACGGCGTCGACGCTCGTCAGCGCCAGCGCCGACCAGATAAGCCCGAAGCAGACCGCATGCGCGGGCGTGAACGGCTCGCCGTAATAAAGGCCGAGCAGGAACTGGCCGGTGGGTCCAATGTACTGCAGGAAGCCGATCGTCGTCAGCGACAGCCGCCGCGCCGCGAGCGCAAACAGAACCAGCGGTCCGACCGTCATCGGCCCCGCGGCGACCAGCAGCGCATCAAGCCCCGCGCCATGCCGCCCGAACTGCAAAGCGCCGCTTTCGGCGAGAAACAGGAGCGTTGCGACTGCAAACGGCGCGAGCAGCACCGTCTCGATGAAGAGGCCAGGCATCGCGCCGACTGGCGTCGTCTTGCGCACAAAGCCGTAGGCGGTGAACGACGCAGCAAGAATAAACGAAGGCCATGGAAATACGCCGGCCCCGACGATCAGCGCGGCCACGCCGAGCGCCGCCATCGCGACGGCGACCCCCTGCAACGCGCTCAGCCTCTCCTTCAGCACGAAAACGCCCGCGGCGATGAACAAGAGCGGATTGATGTAATAGCCAAGGCTCGCCTGCAGCACCCGCTCATTGGCGACCGCCCAAACATAAACGAGCCAGTTGACCGAGATGAGCACGGCGGAGAGCGCAAGCAGCGCAACGACGCGCGGCGCGCGCAGCGCCGTCAGCGTCTCACCCCATTGCCGCCGCAGCGCGAGAATGAGCGCGCCGAAAGGAACCGACCACGCGATCCGGTGCGCGACGACCTCAACGGCGCCGGCCGGATCGAGTTCCTTGAGATAGAGCGGAAAGAGACCCCAGATCGCATAGGCTGCGACGCCGCAGGCAAGGCCGAGCCGCCGTTCCGCGGCGGCGCCGGTGGACGCGCCGGCGGTGCTCACTGGCTGATGCCCGCCTCACGCATTTTCGCGGCGAGCTTCTGGTAGGCGCTCGCCGCGCCGGCCCCGCGATAGCGCGCGGTGATGATCACGCGCCCGTCGGGTTTTTTCTCGCCCTTCATCGACTCATATTTGTAGCCGAAATCGGCGAAAGGCTTCGGCGCACGATAGAATTTCGCATTCTTGTTGAGCTTGGCGATCTCCTGATCGAGCGCGCCGCGCACCACGAACTCAAGCGGCAGATATTTTGAAACGCCGGTGCGATTGTCGATCGAGAAGGCGCCAAGACGCGCCTGCAGCTTGCCGTCCTCGACATAGGGGATGAGCGTCACGTCGACGCGTCCCGTCTCGCGCGTCAAGCGCGAGGGCTTCGCCTTGCCGTCGACGCCGCAGGTCCACAGCTCGATTTCGAGATCAAGCGCGAAGCGGATCGCGCCTTGCGGGAAGTCGATCAGCGGCTCTCCCGCCTTCCAGCGTTCGCCGCATTCGGCCTGCCGCGTCGCGATCCAGGTCTCAAGATCGGCCTCCGTCTGCGCGACGAACTTGGTTACGTCCGTCACCAGCGCGACGCGCAAGATCTTCTTCGCCGCGGCGTTCATGTCGGCATGTAGGGCGATGTCGGCGACGACGGGGCGCCCGGCGAGGTTGACGGGCGTCGGCCCTTCGTAAATCACTTCGTGACCGATCCAGGGCTGCGCCTGCGCCGCCGCGAGGGACGCGGCCAGCGCAGCGAGGGTTGCACCGATCTTCTTCATGACCCCTCCGCCGCCCGCAATCGCGCTCAAGCCGCTTTCTTGATCAGCCCGCGATTGATCAGCGTCTCGGCGATCTGCACCGCGTTGAGCGCCGCGCCCTTTCTGAGATTGTCAGACACGCACCAGAAGGCGAGCCCGTTATCGACGGTCGGATCGACGCGGATGCGGCTGACATAGGTTGCAAAGTCGCCGACGCACTCGACCGGCGTCACGTAGCCGCCGTCTTCCCGCTTGTCGACGACGAGAACGCCCGGCGCCTCGCGCAGGATTTCGCGCGCTTCATCGTCGGAGATCGGCCGCTCGAATTCGACATTGACGGCCTCGGAATGCCCCACGAATACCGGCACGCGCACGCAAGTGGCCGTAAGCCTGATCTTCGGGTCGAGAATCTTCTTTGTTTCCGCCGTCATCTTCCATTCCTCTTTCGTGTAGCCGTCCTCCATGAAGACGTCGATGTGCGGAATGACGTTAAAGGCGATCTGCTTCGTAAAGACCGAAGGCGACGGGGAGTCGTTGACGTAGATGCCTTTCGTCTGCGTGAAGAGCTCGTCCATCGCCGCCTTGCCCTTGCCGGACGTCGACTGATAGGTCGCGACGACGACGCGCTTGATCGTCGCTGCGTCATGCAGCGGTTTCAGCGCGACGACGAGCTGCGCGGTCGAACAGTTGGGATTGGCGATGATGTTCTTTTTCGCAAAGCCCCTGACGGCCTCGGCGTTCACCTCCGGCACGATCAGCGGCACGTCGGGGTCCATGCGGAAATGCGAGGAATTGTCGATGACGACCGCGCCGACGCGCGCCGCCTTAGGCGCCCACTCCTTCGAGACGGCGCCGCCCGCAGCGAACAGCGCGATGTCGACCTTTGAAAAGTCGAATGTCTCAAGATCGCGGCATTTCAGCGTGCGGTCGCCGAAGGAGACTTCGCGACCGATCGACTGGCGCGAGGCGATGGCGAACGCTTCGCTGACCGGAAAGAGACGTTCATCAAGGATGGCGAGCATTTCCTGCCCGACATTGCCGGTGGCGCCGACGACCGCGACCCGATAGGCCATAGAATTCCTGCTCCTTTGCCGCGTCGGCATGGGGCCCCGGTGTGCGCGAAGTCAAGCCGCGCTTCGCCCTGCGCGCGCCGAGAAATTCTGGGCGGGGCTTCAGGGCCTCTCCGCCGCGACGTCCAAACGCTCGACGGCAAGGCCGCTTGCGGCGAGGCGCGCGGCGACGCCGTCCTCGCCGATGACCAGCGCCGCCGGCAGGCAGACGAAAGCCTCGTCCGGCGAGGAAAGAAGCGCCGCGACCCGTTCGGCGAGATCGTCCGCCCGTGCGGCGATCAGCCGGTTGTAGGCCCCAGGCGCGGCTTGCTTCAGCGGCTCCTGCAATGGGGCGAGCGCCTCGACGTCGCCGGCGCGCCAGCGAGCGAAGTCCTCCAGGGCCTGCGCGTCCTGCCGCGGCCAGTCCGTCAGCAGGAAGGCGATGAGCGCGCGCTGGTCTTCCGCCGGCATGTCGGTCAGCACACGGAGCGCTCCCGCCGCCGAGTCAAGATACTGGACCGGCCTCTGCCGGCCGATCGCTTCGTTCAGAACGCCCGCCTCAACGCCAGCCGCCGGATCGGCCCCGCGCTTGCGGTCGAGTTCGGCTGAAAGCACGACAAAAGCGGCCCAGGGCTTCAAGGGATCAAAAGACGACGGTTCGGCGCCGATCGCCGCAGCGACGGCGGCGAGCCCCGCCGCGCCATCCTCGCCGAGCGCTTCCGACAAGGTCTTGCCCGCCGGGTACCGGCCCTCATCCCGAAAAATCGCGGCGGCTTCGGCCTGCGCCTTGCGGTCGGTCGACGGCGCCTCGAAGACGATTGTCTCCGACCGGTCAATCGCAGCGGCGACCGCGCGCGAACGCCACGCCTCACCCTCGGGAATAAATGGCGCAGCGGCGAAGAGATAGAGCTCGCTGTCGGCGTCGGAGACCCGCCAAAGCGCCGGGCTCGGCGCTGCGGGCGCCTCGTCCGTGGCCGCCGCAGGCCCAGCCGCCAACGCCGCCCCGAAGACGGCCGCCGCCAAGAAAAGCCGCATGGTCATATCCTTACGAACACAAGAGGGGCCGAAACGCCCAACGGCCCTTCTATGCGCCGCAACCAAGGCGGCAAAGGGGCGCGTCCGCGCAAACGCCAAACCCAGCGCAAAGGCGACATTGCCGCAACACAGCAGCTAGGCTACACGAACTCCGCCCGCACCCGTAGCTCAGCTGGATAGAGCGTTGCCCTCCGAAGGCAGAGGCCAGAG
>CAZGXT010000046.1:14162-17606 GCA_964529675.1 uncultured Caulobacterales bacterium | reverse complement strand
CTAGAGGCTTCGCGCGTTGAAGGTGTCGCAGGAGCCGACGTCGCCTGATTCAAACCCTTGCATAAACCAGCGCACGCGCTGCTCCGATGTTCCGTGGGTGAAGCTTTCCTTCGAGACGCGCCGTCCGGCGTTGCGCTGGAGCGTGTCATCGCCGATGGCCGCCGCCGCCTGCAGCGCTTCTTCGATGTCGCCCTCGTCGAGTAATCCGGACGCGCGCTCGGCGCGGTGCGCCCACAGACCGGCATAACAGTCCGCCTGCAGCTCCATCATCACCTGCAGCCCGTTCGCTTCCGCCTGGCTCGCCCGCGACTGCGCCTGCCGCACCTGATCGGCGACGCCGGTGATCGTCTGCACATGATGGCCGACTTCATGCGCGATGACGTAAGCCGCTGCGAAGTCGCCCGGGGCGCCGAACCGGTTTTTCAGCTCATTGAAAAAGCGCGTGTCGAGATAGACCTTGCGGTCGCCGGGGCAATAAAACGGACCCGCCGCCGCCGACCCCATGCCGCAGGCGGTTTCAGTCTGGTCGGTGTAGATGACCATGACCGGCGCCGGATATTGCTGGCCGGTCTGCGCGAAGATGTCAGTCCAGATCTTTTCCGTCTCGGCGAGCACCACTGACGAAAATTCGTAGGCTTCCTCATCCTCCGGAGAAGCCTGGTAGGGGCCCGCGGAGCGCCCTTCCAGGAGCGCAAGCGGATTGATGCCGACCGCCTGCAGGGCGAAAAAACCGCCGACGAGGACGACCACCCCGCCGATGCCCCACCGACTGAAGACGAACCGCAGGATAAGGATCGCAAGACCCGAGAGCCCGGCTGCTGCGGCGCCGCGACGATCCTCGACATTGCGGCTGCCCTCGCGCCCGCGCCACTTAACCATAATCCCTCACCCCTTCGCCTCAACGCATCCTTATTCCGGAAGGCCCCCCGCCTGTCGAGACAGCCGAAAGCGCTCACCCTGCGTCCTGAAGGCCACGACCCCGGTAGGAAACCTGCGGGCCGGTCCGCCGTTTCATTGACTCCCTGATGCCGGGTGCGCGACTTTGTAACGCGACTAACGCTGCGGCTTGGGGGACCTCTTTCAGGAGGTTAGGACGCCCATCATGTCTGAGTACTATCTGCGTCTGGCGGCAGCCTTGTCCGCGGCAGGACTTCTGGGGCTCGCGATTGTCAACCCGCAGGGCGGCAAGGAAGCCGCCGCGCGAGTCGCCGCGATTGGCGGTCCGGATGTTCCGCTTGCCGAACGGCCTTGCACTGCGGGCGCGCCGCTGCTCGACGCCGGCTTTGCGCCGCTTGACGACATTATTTCGATTTCGCCGCTCGGCGGGGTGACGGCGCCGGGCGAAACGCTGCCGGCGCCGGCGATCCGGCTTAACACCAAGAAGGGCAAATCGATCTTCGAGCGGCGCGCGACCACCGCGCTCGCCCCAGCCAAGGCCGAGATCGTCGCACTGGAACGGCGGATCCAGCGCGACGAAAGCGGCGCGGCGGCGCGCGAAAGCTGGAGCGTTCATCTGGCGCTCTGCGACAAGGTGCGGCTTGTCTATGACGATCTCGACGCGATCGACGCTGGACTGTTGCGCCGCGCGGGCGGCCTCAGCGCGATGAGCGAGATCGGCGGACCCGACCGGCTCGCCATGGCGACGCGTGTGAAGGTGAAAAAGGGCGACACGATCGGCCGCGCGGACGGCTTCGACGTGCTCCTCGAAGACCGAAGCAAGCCGCCCGCCCCGCTCGACCGGCCGGAACGCTATGCAACGAATTCCTACGCCGTCGCGTCGGCGATTTCGGCGCCGCCGAAAGTGCTCGCCGCGCTGGCGACGGACGCAACCCGCATCCAGTGCCCGCTCGATTACCTGCCCTCCGCAATCGCCGCCGGCTGGAAGGAAAGGCTCGGCGATGCGTGGGGCATGCGCACAGCGAAGGGCGCCGACGCCTGCCGCACGGCGCTTGTCGACATTCCAGGGCGCGCGCAGGGCGCGTGGTTCACCGACGCCTCGCATAACGGCCGCACGGACAAGGTCAGCGCCATCGCGCTTGCGCCCGATTCAATCGACCCGGAACGGCTGATCCTTGCGCTGCACGGGCGGGTGAAGTCGTTGACCCCCGACATGGTCGCGCTCGCCCCGCCGCTCGAAGAAGAACGCGAAAGCGCTGCGCGCGACTTCCTGACCTTCGACCGCGGCGACGGGCGCATCAATCCGCCTTTCGACACGGTCAAGGCCGGCGATGTCGTCTGCTATCAGGGCCTCAGGGCGAATTTCGTCGGCCCACGGATCGACGCCGTCCTGCTGCTCGCCATGGAAGCCGACGAGAATGGGCCGCCGCTGATGAAGATCGAGGCGCGCGCCCTATCATCCTGCATCGACCTTGAGGAGCCGTGGGCGTTTTCAGGCGCCGAGACGACGTTTTTCCGGTAGGCGGCGTCAGCCTTCGAGCTTCGACAGGTCTGCGACCGTCGCCGTCGCCGCGATGAACCGCTGCAGCAGTGCAAACCGGTTGGCGCGGAGCGCGGGATCGTCGGCGTTGACCGTCACCTTGTCGAAAAACGCGTCGATAGGGGCGCGAAGGGTCGACAGCGCCGTCATCGCCTCGGCGTATTTTTCGGCGGCGACGGCGGCGGACGCTTTGGTCTCCGCCGCCTTCAGGGCGGCGAACAGCGCTTTTTCCTCCGCGATCTGAAAGAGCGATTCCGCAACAGTAGGGCGGGCTTCAGCCCGCCGGTCGCCGTCGCCCTGGCGGGGTGAACCCCGCCCTACGTCCGCCTTCAGAATATTCGCCGCGCGCTTGTAGCCGGCGGCGAGATTGGCGCCGTCGTCGGTTTTAAGGAAGGCTTCGAGCGCTCCGAGCTTCCTGACGATGAGAACTAGATCATCCTCAAGCGAACCGTCAGCGCGCGTCAGCACGGCGTCGATATGGTCGTGGCGATGCCCCTTGTCGCGGAGGTACACCTTGAGGCGGTCGTGGAAGAAGGCGAGGATTTCGCTTGCGAGCTCATCGCCGCCTTGACTGACCGCTTCAAGATCGCCGTTGCCCGCACCTTGCGCGCCCGCGCCAGCTTCAAGAAGCGTCCTCAACCCGTGGCCGGTAAATTCGAACTCGCATTCACGAATTGCATGACGCGCAAAAGTCCAAAGAAGATTCACTCGAATTTTTAGGCCGCTCATCCCGGCGAAAGCCGGGATCCATCGCGCGGTAAGGATTGGATCCCGGCTTTCGCCGGGATGAGCGGTGGAAGCGCCTTCCAGCAAAATCGATATGACTCCCAGCGCCGCGCGCCTCAACGCAAACGGATCGCCCGAGCCCGTCGGCTTTTTGCCGATCGCCCAGAACGCCGTCAGCGTATCGATTTTGTCTGCAAGCGCCACCGCGACAGAAACCGGCGCGGTTGGAACCGCGTCGTCGGCGCCCTTCGGCGCGTAGTGATCGCGGATGGCGTCGGCGA
>CAZGXT010000046.1:0-14062 GCA_964529675.1 uncultured Caulobacterales bacterium | reverse complement strand
AGACCATGCCGGTCGTGAGGTCGGCCTTCGCGAGCAGCGCCGCTTGCTCCGCCAACTGAGGATCGGCGCCAACGGCGGGCGCAATCTCCTTCGCCAGCGCCGCGACGCGCCGCGCCTTGTCGCCAATGCTCCCAAGCCCCTCAAAAAACGTCACGCGGTCGAGATCGGCGATGCGGTCCTCCAGCGGGCGCTTCAGGTCCTGATGATAGAGGTACCAGGCGTCGGAGAGGCGCGCCGTCAGCACGCGTTCATAGCCCCGGCGCATTGAAGCGCCGCCGTCCGCCGCTTCGATATTGGCGACGAACACGAACTTGTTGGCGAGTCGCCCGGTCTTCGGGTTCTTGACCGAAAAATACTTCTGATGACCGCGCATCGAGGCGGTCAACACCTCATCGGGCAGCGCGAGAAATTTCGGGTCGAACGAGCCCATCATCACGACGGGCCATTCGGCGAGGCCCGAAACTTCGGCGAGGAGCCCCTTATCCTCGACGAGCTCCAGCCCTTGCGCCTCGCACAGCGTTTTGGCGTCGGCGCCGATGAGCCCCTTGCGCGCCTCGGCGTCCAGCATCACCTTGGCGTTCGTCAGGGCCGGAACGTATTTGTCGAAATTCCGGACACGGATCGTTGCGCC
Organism: uncultured Caulobacterales bacterium; assembly: GCA_964529675.1. GTDB lineage: Bacteria > Pseudomonadota > Alphaproteobacteria > Caulobacterales > Parvularculaceae > Amphiplicatus. The sequence goes on along the minus strand of CAZGXT010000046.1, from coordinate 13,431 downwards.
GCCCGCGCTGCGATGGCCGCGCGTCTCGTCGCCTGACGAAACGCCGCCGACCTCGAATGGAACGACTTCGTTGTCGAAACAGCACAGGATCGACTGCAGCGGACGCACCCAGATGAGATCGCCGTCGCCCCAGCGCATCGATTTCGGCCACGGAAACTCCCTTACAACTTCGGCCACAGCCTCGGCGATGATGTCCGCCGTCGCGCGGCCCGGCCGATCGAGGCGGGCGACGTAGTATTGGCCTTTCTTGTCCTCCTCGATCGCGCATTGATCGAGCGAGGCGAGCCCCGCCGATTTCAGGAAGCCGTCGATCGCCCCCTGCGGCGCGCCGAGGCGCGGGCCCTTCTTTTCTTCCTTGCGGTCGCTCTGCCGGACAGGGAGCCCGGTGACGAGAAGGGCGAGGCGGCGCGGCCCGACGAAGGCTTTTACGCCCTCGGGCAGGAACCCCGCCGCCAGCAGGCGTTCATTCATCAGCCGCTGAAGGTCGTCAGCCGCGCGCTGCTGCATGCGCGCCGGAATTTCTTCGGAGAAGAGTTCAAGAAGGAGATCGGGCATCAGAGGGGAGTGGCTATTAGGGATTGGAGACGCTGCGCTTCTAGCGAGCGCGTCCTGCGAAACCTAGCCCCCAGCCTGCGATCCGGGGTCGCTAAACCGCCTTGTGCGCGCCGTCGCAGAGGGGAGCGCCCTTTGTCTGCTTGCAGGCGCAGAACCAGACCTTCTTCGTCTCCGCCGCTGTCCATTTTACGGGCGAGAAAGCGGAGCCCTTGTGGCTGCCGTCGCAATAGGGCTGCGTCGTCGACCGGCCGCAGGCGCACCAGAAATAGGTCTTTCCCGCCTCGACGTCGGCGGGGATAGGCGCTGTCGCTGCGACGCGGGGCGGCGCGTCGATATCAATCCACTCGAATTCGGCGAACATTTCGGCGGTCTCGGGCAGGTCCTTAGCCATGATGAAATCCGCGATCTCTCCGAACTTCGCCCAGAGGCCGCCGATGGCGGCGTTCTTGTGCGCCGCTTCGATCGCGTCCGGCGATTTCCACACGAAAATCTCGACGATCGTCCCATCCTTCGCCCGCCCGCAAAGCCGGCGCCCGGGCTCCGCGAGCCCCTCGGCCGTCAGGAGCGGCAGGTGCGCGCGCGTCAATGCAAGGACCTCGGCCGCCTTGCCGGGCTTCGGCCGATAGGTTGCGATGGTCATCACGCCCATCAAAGCCTCCTTCGTCGCCCCGCCATCATCGCGCGCAGGAACGCCCGCCGCAAGCGGCTAGTTTTCACCCAGCACGCAGCGGTCGAGGCCGTCCCGCCTCACGATATCCATCCGCTTACGGATGGTTGCGGCGCGCCCGCGCACATAAGGTCCGGCGTTGACGGCGCGCCACTTGTTGGGGCTCGGCAGGACGGCGGCAAGAAGCGCGGCTTCCTGTTTCGTCAGATCCTTTGCGGACTTGCCGAAGCGCCCTTGCGCGGCGGCCTCTGCGCCGAAGTAGCCGTCGCCCCATTCAGCGACGTTGAGGTAAAGCTCCATCGTGCGGCGCTTTCCCCAGATCGTTTCCGAAACCAGGGTGAACCACGCTTCAAGGCCCTTGCGCACATAGCCGCCGCCGTTCCAGAGGAAGAGGTTCTTCGCCGTCTGTTGCGAAATCGTCGAGCCGCCGCGGCGCTTGCCGTTTTTCCTGTTGTGTTCGGCCGCTTCCTTCACCGCCTCGACATCGATGCCGACATGAAGACAGTAGCGCGAATCCTCAGCAGCGATGACGGCGCGCACGAGATGGGGATTGATCTCCTCAAGCGGCGCCCAGTCTTGCCGCACTTTTACGCCGTCGAGGCCGCGCGCCAGCATGATCCAGGTTCCAGGCGGCGGCGCGACGCGATAGATGACTGCGCCGACGAACGGTGAGAGCCCGACGATAACGACAAGCCAGCCGAGCGCCCGCAAGGCGAGCCCGCCCGCGCGGCGCGCGTTTTTTCCGGAAATCTTCGGCGGCCGCCAATCCATCTTTGCCCCCGCGAATCGTCGCTTCTTCATAGCGAATGCCGCGCGCAATCAGAACGGCCCGGTCGCCCGCGTTGCTCTGCGGCAACGCGCCGGGCTTCAACCCGGCCGGCCGGGCGGCGGTGATTGCGCCATGATTGACTTTGCCGCAGCCCCCGGCCTCTTATCCGGCGGTTTTCGAAGGACCCTGCCGATGCGCGCTTTCAACCGATTTGTCGCCGCCGTGGTCGTGGGCGCCGCCGTCTCTGTCGGCGCTGCTTTCGCGCAGTCGGCCGAGAACGCCGCGGCGGACGCCGCCATCAGCTGCCTCGACATCGCGAGCCCCGAGGAGCGCCTGGCCTGCCTTGAAGGCGCCGCCAAAGAGCTGAAGGCGACGCGTGTCCGGCGCGAAACGGCGGAAGAGAGCGCGGCGGCCGAAGCCCTGGCTGCGCCCGTCGTCGCCGCGGAAGGCGCCAGCGAAGAGGATCTCTTCGGCGCCGAAGCGCTCGCCAGCACCAAGAAGGAAAAGCGCGAAAAAGACCGAACGACGCGCCTCTCGTCAAAGGTCGTCGAGTTTCGCGTCAATCCGTTCGGCGACATCACCGCCGTCCTCGAGAACGGCCAGGTCTGGCGCCAGCTTACGAGCGACAATGCGAGCGTACGCGTCCCGAACAACGACAAGGTCTTTACGGTGTCGATCAAGCGCGGGCCGCTCGGCAACTATCTTATGACCATAAATGAGTTGAAGCGGACAATCCGCGTGCGCCGCATCAAATAGCGGCCTTTCTCAGAAACGACCCTGCGCCCGATAGGCTTCGACAAAGGGCCCGTAATCCTTCGGCTGCCCTTCGGCCGTCAGACCGCGAAACGTCGTCCAGCCCTGCGCGCTTTTCGTCCAGATGTCGCCGACAGGCTCGACCCAGCTGGTGTCGTCGAACGTCCCTGCGCGAAGGGACAACATGCCGATTGACGGCGCTCCCTCTTTTGGAACCTGGCCGTTGGCGATGCGGCTGCCGCAATCGCCGCAAAAGAGGCCGAAGCGTTCATTGCCGCTGTCCGCCTTCCAGGTGACGCGTCTCGGCGCGCCCTTCGTGAAGGCGAGCGCATTCTCGAAAACCGTAGCCGCGACAGTGAAGGCCGATCCGGTGATCTTCTGACAATTGGCGCAATGGCAATTGTAGATCATCAGCGGCGGCGCGGAGAGCGCGTAGCGCAGCGCGCCGCAGGCGCAGCCGCCGGGAAGGGGAAGAGCGACCTTTGTCATTCGCGAACTTACTTTCAGATCCACCGACGGACGCGGCGTTTGTAGGCGCGGTAGTTATCGCCGAATTTTTCCTCAAGCGCGCGTTCCTCCGGCCTTATCTGAAGGATCTCGATGAGAAAGACGAACACCGCGACGGGAAGCAGCGCCAGCGGCTGCGCGAGATACGCCGCCCAGCCGAGGAGAATCATCAGCATGCCAAGATACATCGGATTGCGCGAGTAGCGGTAAAGTCCCGACACGACGAGCGCGTTAGCCCGCTCAGGCGCAAGCGGATTGACGGTCGTCCGGGCGCGGATGAAAGCGGCGACCGACACGAGATCGACGAGAAGCCCCGCACCGGCGAGAGCGGCCGCAACGGGAACGCGGCCCGGAAAATCAAGCGAAGGCAGGCCCGTCTTGCGGGCTAACACCCACATAAGCGCGCCGACGACGAGTCCCAGGACAGGCGGGGGAATGACGGGTCTTGCCCGTGGGTCCGGCCGCTCTGCATCCCGCGCGCTCAAGAAACGGCCTCGTAGTCGACGACGCCCGCCCCTTCAGTGCGCCCTTGAGGGCTCGAGAGCCAGGCCGCGCAGCACGCCTTTGCGAGCGTCCGTACCCGGAGGATATAAGACTGACGCTCTGCGACCGAAATGACGCCGCGTGCGTCGAGAAGGTTGAAAAGATGCGAGGCCTTGATGCACTGGTCGTAGGCGGGGAGCGCGAAGGATTTTCCGGCTTTCTCCCCCGCCGCGAGGACGGCGAGGCAAGCCGCCTCCGCTTCGCGAAACTGGTCGAGCAGCACGCCGGTGTCGGCAAGCTCGAAATTATAGGCGGAAAACTCGACTTCCTGCTGGTGGAAGACGTCGCCGTAGGTGAACGGCTTCCCATCCGGCTTGCGGCCGCCGAAGACGAGATCGAACCCGTTATCGAGCCCTTGAATATACATGGCGAGACGTTCGAGCCCGTAGGTGATCTCACCCGTCACCGGCTTGCAGTCGAAGCCGCCGACCTGCTGGAAATAAGTGAACTGCGTCACCTCCATGCCGTCGCACCAGACCTCCCAGCCGAGCCCCCACGCGCCGAGCGTCGGGCTCTCCCAGTCGTCCTCGACGAACCGGATGTCGTGTACGGAGCGATCGACCCCGATCGCGTCGAGGCTCCCAAGATACAGGTCCTGAATGTCGGCCGGCGAGGGCTTCAGGACGACCTGGAACTGGTAATAATGCTGGAAGCGGTTGGGGTTCGCGCCATAGCGCCCGTCAGTCGGGCGCCGGCAGGGTTGAACGTAAGCGGCGTTCCAGGGCTTCGGGCCGAGCGAGCGCAACGTCGTCGCCGGATGAAACGTTCCCGCCCCCATCTCCATGTCATAGGGCTGCAAGATCATACAGCCCTGTTTGCTCCAGTAGGTCTGGAGCGTGAGGATAAGATCCTGGAAGGAAAGAGCGCCGCGGGTCATCGGGCGCGAGGGTTAGGGGCGCACGAGCAAGGGGTCAATAAGCGTTGCTCCGCCTCTCTCGCGCGACCAACTGACATTGCAATGCAAGTCATAGGGTCATACAAGGCTGGCATGGACCTTGACGGCTGGAAATCGCAGCTCCGGAAGGGTGCGGCGGAGCTTGCCGTGCTGGGCCTCCTCTCGGTTGAGGCGCGGTCGGGCATCGGGCTGCTCGATGCGCTGGCGCGCTTGCCTGAGATCGGGCTTTCGGACGGGTCGATCTATCCGCTTCTCAACCGGCTCGAGCGCGAGGGGCGCATCAAGGGCCAGTGGGAAACCCCGAAGGGCGGCGGGCGGGGGCAGAAACTCTACGCGCTGACGGCCGAGGGCCGCGCGGCGTTGAAATCGATGCGGGCCGCCTGGCGCGGCTTTCGCGACGAACTTTCCTCAATTGCGGGAGAATGAACCATGTCGGATGACAAGGCGATTGAGACTTACCTCAAAGGGCTGACGCGCGCGTTGCGCGCCTTGCCCGAGGCGGACCGCGATGAAATCGCCGCTGAAATTCGCGCGCACCTTGATCATCGGGCCCGCGAAGGCAGGCTTGAGGAAGCGGTAAAGGCGCTCGGCTCGCCCGAAAAATGCGCGCGAGGATTTCTGGAAGAAATCAAGATTCAGGACGCCTTTGCCGATGGCGGGCCAACCAAGACCGTCGGCGCGCTGCTGGCGCTTGCCTCGCGGCGGGTGACGGCCGCGGCGGGATTATTCGTGTCCGGCGTCTTTTTCCTGATCGCCGTCGGCTTTGCGATCACGGCCGCGGTCGAAGTCGTCGCGCCTGACAAAGCGGGCCTGTGGGTCGGACGCGAGGCCGGCGTCTATGTGTTCGGGACGTATGACGCGCCGCCGGCGCCGCCTCATGCGCCGCCGGTTCCTGGCGCTCCCGCTCCGCCGGCGCCCCCTCGCGAACTCCTGGGGCGCTGGCTGTTGCCGGTCGCCGCCGGCCTTTCGGTTCTCGCGTTCATTTTCGGCCAGTGGCTGGCGCGGATCTTTGTGCGCCTGATGGCGCGGCGCAAATCCGGCGGCGCGATCTGAAGCGGCGCCCGCTGGATCGATAAAGGCCGCTGGACTTTCGGCGCCGGGCCCGGCGACAACCGGACGATGACACGCCTTATCGACATTTCCCCGACGCTATCCGCCGACAGCCCGGTTTTCCCGGGCGACACTCCGTTCGCGGCGCAGCGCACCTGGGCGCTCGAGGGCGATTGTCCGGTCAACGTGTCGAAGTTCGAAACGACGACGCATGTCGGCGCGCATGCGGACGCGCCGCTGCATTATCATAACAGCGGCGCGCCGATCGATGCGATCGCGCTCGAGCCCTATATCGGTCCGTGTACGGTCGTTCATTGCATCGGCGATCGTTCGGTGACCGCCGACGACCTTGACGTCGCGACGGCCGGCCGCACCGCACCGCGCCTGCTGATCCGCACCTATGCGACTCACCCGGGCGACCGTTGGGACGAAAATTTTGCGGCGATAGCGGCCGACGCGGTCGATTGGCTCGCCGATCGCGGCGGGGTTCTGATCGGCGTCGATACGCCCTCGCTCGATCCGGCGTCGTCGAAGACGATGGACGCCCATCGCCGCGCATTCGCGCGGGGTTTGCGCATCCTTGAAGGGCTCGTCCTCGATCATGTCGCGCCCGGCTCCTATGAGCTGATCGCGCCGCCGCTGAAGCTCAAGGGCCTCGACGCCGCGCCGGTCCGCGCCGTCCTGCGGGCGCGGTCATGACGCGTGCGGAAGCCGAAGCCCGGGACCGCGCCGATGAGCTCGCCTGGGCCCGCGCCGCATTCTCTTTGCCCGAGGGCGTCCTCTATCTCGACGGAAATTCGCTTGGTCCTCCGACGAAGGAAGCGCTTGCAAGGCTTCGTCAGGGTGCGGAGGAAGAGTGGGCTCGCGGGCTCATCCGCTCGTGGAACGACGCGGGCTGGATTGATCTTCCTCATCGCGCCGGCGCAAAGATCGCACGGCTGATCGGCGCGAACCCCGACGAAGTCGTCGTCTGCGATTCCGTGTCCGTCAATCTCTTCAAGATCGCTGCGGCGCTGCTTGCGCGAAAACCGGGGCGCACGCTCGCGGTCGCGGAGGATGAGTTCCCGACCGATCAATATGTGCTCGAAGGTCTGTCGCGGCTGACCGGCGCGCCGCTGCGCCGGCTTGCCGCGGAGGAAGCGCCGAAAGGCGCGGTCATCGTCCGCAGCCTTGTCCATTATAAGACCGCAGCGGTCGCCGACATGGCGGACGCAGAACGCACGGCGGCCGAGCGCGGAGCCGACATCATCTGGGATCTCAGTCACGCTAGCGGCGCCGTCGTCATCGACGCTGGGGTCAACGGCGCGCGCTTCGCCGTCGGGTGCGGGTACAAATATCTCAATGGCGGGCCGGGCGCGCCGGCCTTCATTTATGTGCGGCGGGATGAGGCCTCGCGCCTTGCGCAGCCGATTTCAGGCTGGATGGGCGCGAAGTCGCCTTTTGATTTTTCCGCCGCCTACGAACCGGCGGCGGGGATTGCGCGTTTCGCCGCCGGCACGCCGCCCATTCTCTCGCTCGCAGCGCTTGACGCCAGCCTCGACCTCTTCGACGGCGTCGATCTTCGCGCGATTGAAGCCAAGGCGGGCGCGCTCGCCGATCTCTTCCTCGCGGCGGGCGTTGACGCGGGCCTGCAGCCCGTCGTCGTCGCAGGGCGGCGCGGCGCCCATGTCGCCTTCCGTCATTCGGACAGTTACGCGATCGTGCAGGCGCTGATCGCGCGCGGGGTAATCGGCGACTTCCGCGCGCCCGACCTCGCGCGCTTCGGCTTTTCGCCGCTTTATCTGTCGTACACGGACGTCTGGCGCGCCGGCGAATTGCTGAAAGAGGTGATGGCGCGCGGGATATGGCGAGATCCTGCGTTCGCGCGCCGTTCAAAGGTGACCTAATTCCGTTCCATCGCGGCGGCGATGCGGTCCGACTCGGCGATCGGCGGCAGCGCGTTCAGCGCTTCCTGCAGGAAGTCCATGCCGCGCGCGCGTTCGCCGCGGGCAAGCGCGATGAGCCCGCGCCCCACGAGCGCCTCATAATTGTCGGGCGTATAGGCGAGGAGGCGCGTGAAGTCATCGTCCGCCGCCTCGAGCGCGCCCGCAGCCGCCTTGCAAAAGGCGAGGTCGACCATCGCGCCGAGCGCCCAGGCGTCGGCGGTGAGCCGCGCTGAGGCGCCTTCGCAAGTCGCGGGGTCGTTCCGCTTGCCAAGGATCGAGGTCATTTCGCGCGCGAAGTCGAAACGTGCAGGCGATCTCGGCGCGGGCGCCGAAACACGTTCTTTCAGCGTCGACTGAATTTTGCGCGGCGGCGGGGCGAGGCGTTCGGGCGGCGCAAGATTGGGAATGGCGAAGCTGAGGTCAGGATTGTCACGCAGGCGCGTATCGACATCGATGATTGCAGCGCCGAGGAACGGAATTTCTTCACCGGGCGCAGCTTCGCTGCGCAGGCCCGGCTGGGGCGCGGGTTCCTTTGACGCCGCAGCGGGCGTTGCGCGCTTCGGCGCAGATTTGGCTTTAGGCGCTTCGATTGCGCGCGTGGAAGCGGCCGGCGGCTGCGCAAGGCGCTCCGGCGCCGCAATGGTCCTCGCGCCGCGATCATAACGAAACTCGACGCAGCGCGCCGCGCCGCTCTCGGTGGCGCAATCGGTGACCCGCGCTGCGTTGAGCCTTGCCGGCGCGGACACCGTCAACAGGCTGGCGCCGCCGACGGCCTTCAACTGCAACCTCTCCGCAACGCCGCCATGACCGGTGAGGTCAATGTCGAGATTTTTCTCAACGCCCTCGAGGCGGAAGGAGCCGAAGGAGCCCGGATCCTCGCTTGCGACGATCTCGCAGCGCGTGCGGCAAATTACAGCAACGCGCACGATCGCGCCCTCAGAGCCGACCAGGAGGTCTTCAAGGCGCTGCTTTTCCGGGAGCGCCGCTGCGACCGCCGACAGCACCGCAGCGCCGGCAGCGGCGGCGAGCATGACCTTCCAAGAAAAGGGATTGAACGCGTGAAACCGCAAGGGCGTGACCTGCGAGACGGGGCGCTGGCGACAAGGCCTCTCCCTCGGACCGTTCGCGCTGGCGGTCAACGCGGCGGCGGACCTTGATGACAGCCGGAAAGCGCTGGAAAACCAGCGGGCAACCATCCGGCGGTCCGCGTGACGCAGGGTTACACTTTCCTGGAGTTTTTCGCCGGCGGCGGCATGGCGCGGCTGGGCCTTGGCCCCCGATGGCGTTGCCTTTTCGCCAATGACGTCGATCCTTTGAAACGCGCGGCCTATGGGGCGAATTTCGGGCTCCGCCACCACCGCGAAGGCGACGTCCACGCGCTCGGCGCCGGCGACCTGCCCCTAGAAACGCCCGATCTTGCCTGGGCGTCATCGCCCTGCCAGGACCTGTCGCTCGCCGGCGCGCGCGGTGGTCTCGGCGCGGCGCGCAGCGGCGCCTTTTTCGGGTTCTGGCGATTGATGGAGGCGCTGGACGACGAGGGCCGCGCGCCACGCCTCGTCGTCATCGAGAATGTGACGGGATTGCTGACGTCCCGCGGCGGCGCCGATTTCGCAGGACTAGCGGCGCGCCTTGCAGCGCGCGGCTATTTCATTTCAGCGACAATTCTCAACGCCGCGGATTTTGTTCCTCAGTCGCGCCCGCGCCTCTTCATCATCGGCGCGCGGGAGGACCGCATCGGCGCCGCTGTGCGAAGCGGGCCGGCGCCCGAGGCGCTCGTGCGCGCAGCGGCGCTGCTGCCGCCGCAAGCCAAGGCGCGCTGGCGCTGGATCAGCGCGCGGCCGACGCCATCCCGCACGGCGACGCTCGCGGATATTCTGGAAGCGGGTCCTGCCTTCGATCCGCCGGCGCGGACGCGCGCGCTCCTCGCTGCGATGGCGCCGGCGCAAGCCGCCGCAATCGCCGCGCTGCGCAGATCGGGGGAGCGCAGGATCGGCGCCGGCTTTCGCCGGGTGCGTATTGAAGCAGGCGTCAAGAAGGTCCGTTTTGAGGCGCGTTTCGACGGCCTTGCCGGCTGTATCAGAACGCCCGCCGGCGGCTCGTCGCGGCAGATCATTCTTGAAATAGACAAGGGCCGCGTGCGCACGCGCCTGATGAGCGCTCGCGAGGCTGCGCGCGCGATGGGGCTTCCTGACGATTATTCATTGCCGGCGAGCGCAACGGCGGCGCTGAAGCTCGTCGGCGACGGGGTTTCGCCCGCAGTCGTGCGCTGGCTTGCGGAGACCCTGCTGGAGCCGGCGCTCCTCCGGAATCGCGCAGCGGCATGACGCGCAGAAAACGCACCGACGTTTTCTCAAAGAAGAAGCGTTCGGAGATCATGCGCGCGGTCAAGGGCCGGGATACGGCGCCGGAAGTCAATATCCGCAAGGCGCTCTTCGCAAGAGGATTTCGCTACCGGCTCAACGATCGGCGTCTTCCCGGCTCGCCGGATCTCGTATTTCCAAAGCACAACGCCGTTCTCTTCGTGCACGGATGTTTCTGGCATGGCCATGATTGCGCGCGCGGGCGCCGTCAGCCGAAAACCAACGTCGACTATTGGCGGAAAAAAATCGCGCGCAACGTCAAGCGCGACAGATCCGCAATTGCTGCATTGCGGCGACTGGGATGGCGAGTGAGAATTTCATGGGAATGTGACTTGAAAGATGTCCGGAGAGCGGCCAACAAGATAGCGGGGTGGCTTTTGTTGAGCACCAGCGAAGGGAGGCCGCGTTGACCCCGAAGGCGCCGCAGCAAGCGGAAAAAACCGCGCCCATCTCACACGCCGAAAAGAACAAGCGTGGGCGGTACTGGATAGAGACTGAGGCGGGCGAAGCGGAATTAACCTATCAGGTCGGCGAGCAAGGCGACCTAATCGTCATAAATTCGACATTCGTGCCTGTGGGGGCGCGCGGCGGCGGCGTCGCGTTCGCGCTGGTCCGGCGTGCGATTGAAGACGCCAGGGCTGCGGGCCGCAAGATCGATCCCGTCTGCCCTTATGTCGACCTCCTGGTCGACCGCAATCCGGAATGGCGCGCGCTGAGGGCGGGCCACGCCGTTTGACTTTGCGCCTTCTTCACACTTTGGCGTAAAGCGTGCTTTAGGGTGGCGCGATGACCGCAGCCGACCCTGTCATGGCAGCAAGAGCGCGCGCCCCCGTTTCGGCGGATGAGCCGGACTGGACGCGTGAGCGCCCGCGCGAATTTTGGGACCCGGGGCGCAAGCTCATCAAGACGCTGCGGGATTACAACCGGCTCGGCGAGGGAAGCGATCCTGTTATCAAATTGCGCCGAGCGCTGATCGTGATGCGGCACCGGTTCTGGTCAGCGGTGACAGCCTGCGACATCCCGCTTGGGTTCGACCCGGGCGGCGGATTCATGCTGCCGCATCCGACCGGCGTCGTCATCCATCCGCGAACGATTGTCGGCGTCAATTGCCGCGTGATGCAGCAGGTGACGCTAGGCGCCGCCGGGCGGCCGCGCAAGCTCGCCGGCGCCCCCGGAGGCGTCGACGGCGAGGATCGCAAAGGCGCGCCGACGCTAGGCGGTCATGTCGATGTCGGCGCCGGCGCGAAGGTCATCGGCCCGTTGAAGATCGGCGATCACGCGATCATCGGCGCAAACGCTGTCGTCCTCATCGACGTGCCCGCGGGCGCGACCGCTGTCGGCGTGCCCGCACGCCTGTTGTCGTCCGATTGACGACCTACGCGGCGTTCTTCGACGCCACCCATTCATCGACGCGCCGCTCCAGGATGCTGAGCGGAACCGCGCCGCCGCCGAGCACGGTGTCGTGGAAGCCCTTGATGTCGAATTTCGGCCCGAGCGCGCCTTCGGCCTTTGCGCGCAGCGCCTTTATCTTCTCCATGCCGACCTTGTAGGCCGTCGCCTGTCCCGGCACGACGATATAGCGCTGCACTTCCGAGCGGATCGCGCCTTCGGCGGAAGGAGAATTGGCGGTGAAGTAATCGACCGCCTGCTGCTCGGTCCATCCTTTGGCGTGCAGTCCGGAATCGACGACGAGGCGAATGGCGCGCCACAATTCCGTCGAGAGGCGCCCGAAATCCGAATACGGATCTTCGTAGGCGCCCATCTCCTTGGCGAGCAGTTCCGAATAGAGCGCCCAACCTTCGACATAGGCGGTGAAACCCGCCTGCGTGCGGAATTTCGGAACGCTCGTCAGCTCCTGCGCGATCGAGATCTGCATATGATGGCCGGGATTGCCTTCATGATAGGCGATCACTTCGAGCTGATGTTTCGGCATCGCGCGCATGTCGGAAAGATGCGCGTAATAGATGCCCGGGCGCGCGCCGTCCGGCGTGCCGGGGAAATAATGCTGCGCGGCGCCCGGCTGTTCGCGGAAGGGCTCGACGCGCTTCACGACGAGATCCGCCTTCGGCAGGATGCCGAAATAGTCCGGCAGCCTGCCCTTGATGAAGTTCAGCTTCGCCGTCGCCTCGTCGATATAGGCCTGCGCGCCGGCGTCGTTGTTCGGGAAGAAGAAACGGTCGTCCTCACGCGAATATTTGAAGAAGTCCTGCAGCGTGCCTTCAAAGCCGACCGCGGTTTTGATCATCTCCATCTCAGCGTGAATACGCGCGACTTCGGCGAGCCCCAGCGCGTGAATTTCGTCCGGCGTCATCGACGTCGTCGTATTGGCCTCAAGGCGCTCCGCGTAATAGGCCGCGCCGTTCGTCAACCCGCCGACGCCGCTGGCGACTTCCGCCGCATTGGCGCGATCAGAGTCAAACCAGGCGACGAGCGCCTTGTATGAAGGCCCGAGCTTGCCTTCGATTTCAGCCTTCGCCGCCGCGAGGAGCGCGTCGGCGTTCGCCTGATCGATCTTGCCGCCGGCTTTCAGCTTGGCGACTTCCGACTTCACGTCGGCCCAGACGGGGCTGTCAGCCCCGACAGTGAACGGCGCGCCGGTGATGATGTTCTTCGACTGCGTGATGACGCCGTCATAAGCAAAGCGCGGCGGGCGGGTGCCGGCGGCGGCGTTTGTTTTCGCCTGCGCCAGGAGCTGGTCGATCGCGCGCGCGACGCCGCCGATACGCGAGACATAGGCGTTCATGTCGCTCTCGTCCGACACTTCATGAAACGCAATGATGAATTGCGGCAGGAACGCCTGCGCGCCCTGCATCTGCGTAAAGACGTAATTCTGACGGCGGAAGGCTGCGGCTTTCTCAGCTGCGTCCGCCTGATAGAGCCAGATGTCCCAGGAGGTCTTCGCTTCGGGCGTAAGCTTGGCGTAGTCGAACGTCGCCTTCATTTCGTCGACGCTCGCGCGTTGCCAGGCGAGGATGCGGTCCTGCGCGGCCTCCGACACGTCGTCGATCTTGTCGTAGTCTTTTTTGTCCCCGAGGAAAGTGCGCTGGATCGGCGAGAAGTCGAGCTGTTCTTCGAATTTCGCATCGAACCACGCGTTGAGGCGATCGGTTTCAGCGGCGATTTCTTCCGCTGTCGGCGCAGCGGGCGCTTCGGCGACGGGCGCTGCAGGCCCCTCCTTCTTGCCGCAGGCGACGAGCGCCGCGGATGAAAGAAAAGCAAGCGTCAGCAGGCGAAGCGAAGTGGCGCGCATGGCTACCGGACCTTTCTGGAATTGCCCCGAAAAGGTCGAGATTTACAGACATTCCAGAAAAGGGGCAAACCGGCTCACCGCAGGAAATGTTCGGCGCGTCCCTAAAACGCCTCCGCCGGCAGCGCCATCACCGGCTCGGCGCCGGACTTCAGCTTGG
>CAZGXT010000045.1:0-17743 GCA_964529675.1 uncultured Caulobacterales bacterium | reverse complement strand
CTCCGAAGGCAGAGGCCAGAGGTTCGAATCCTCTCGGGTGCGCCAGTTCACTTTATCACCACCCGCAGCGTCCGTCCTGGCCATGAATTGGTCAGACTGAATAGGTATTTGTATGGGCTAGCGCGCCGAAGTGTTCGCCAGAAACTCCTTCAGCGCTGGGATGATGATTTCCGGCGCGTCCTCTTGGATGTAGTGCTTGGCGCGCGGAAGTTCGGTGAAACGTGCTTGCGGCAGGCGCTTCTTCCAGGCGTGCAGCGCTTCGATCGGAAAGAACGGGTCCTTGACGCCCCAGAAGCCGCATACCGGCCCTTTGAACTGATCGAGGAACGGGCCGGTCTCATTGATCATCAGGCGCGCGGTCGGGTGCCGGGTCGTCGTCGGAATGAGACGCGGAAACGCCATGACGCCGGCGCGGTCAGCATGGCGTTCGAACACGCCGTTATAGGCATGCCTCACGGCCTTCCAGCGCTTGCCGCTCGCCACCGCCGTTGGCATCGCGACGCGCTCGAAGAATCCAAGCCGTCGAACCAGAAAGTCGCCGATGCCCTTCGTGCGCATCAGGCGCAGCGGCGCCGGCAGTTTGAGGTTTTCCGGATCAAGATTGTCGGCAGGCGGATAGAAGCCGAACGTGTTGAGGATGACGAGCGCCTTGACGCGGCCCGGGTGACGCGCCGCCATGCCGAGCCCGATCGGCCCGCCCCAATCCTGCATGATGAGGGTGATGTTGGTGAGGTCCAGCCCCGTCACCAGCGCTTCGAGGCTGCGGATATGACCGTCGATGGAATAGAGCGCCTCGTCGCGCGGCTTTTCTGAGAGCCCAAAGCCGATATGGTCGGGCGCGATGACCCGATGGGATTTCGACAGTTCGGCGATGAAGTCCCGATAGAGGAACGACCAGGTCGGGTTGCCATGCAGCGCCAGCACCACATCGCCGGCGCCTTCATCGACATAGTGCATCACGCCCATGGGCGTCTCAAAGAAGAGGCTGGCAAAGGGGTAACGCGCGTCCAGCCTCAGTTCCTTTCGCAGCCGTTCGGCGTTGGCTTTGACGATGTCGGTTCGGCTTTTGATTTTGCGCATGGGAATATCCTCTCAAGTTCAGAGTTGGATCAAAATTCGACGATGATTTTGCCGACCTGCTCGTTCGCGGCGAGATAAGCATAGGCCTCGCGGATGCGCTCAAACGGGAAGGCGCGGTCGATGACCGGCCGGTAGGCGCCGGAGACGAGACCTTCAGCGAGGTGCGATACGGCCGCCTTTCGCCGCTCTGGAATGTCGAGCATCGACCAGGCGAGGTGAAAGCCTGCGAGCTTGACGCCTCGCGTGACCATTGGTCCGAATGGGATTTGCCCTAACGCGCCGGAGAGAATTCCGTACACGAGGATGGTCGCGTCGCGGGCGGCGGCCTCCGCCAATGGGCCGAGGCCCTCTCCGATTACCGCATCGCAGCCAATATCGAAGCCCTTGCCGCCCGTTATCTCCCGCACGCGCGCGGCGACGTCTTCCGCCGCCGTGATGATCACATGATCCGCACCCGCCGCTTTCAGCGCCGCGACTTTCGCTTCCGTGCGCGTCAGCGCGATCATGGTTGCGCCATGGGCGCGGGCGATTTGGAACGCCGCCGTGCCAACGCTTGAACTGGCGGCGTTGAGCAGAACGGTTTGACCGGCGCCGGCCTTGAGCCCGCCGCACTGGACGAGAAGGCCATAAGCGGTGCCGAACGCCATCCAGAATGCGGCGGCGTCGCGATAGCTGACGCCGTCGGGTACCGGCTCCAATGCGCTCACCGGGATGTTGATCACCTCGCCGAGCACGCCGTTGGCGTCCTGCTTGAACGCCGGGGTGATCGCGACCCGGTCGCCCGGCTTCAAGGACGTGACGCCGGAACCGGCGGCGACAATTTCGCCCGCGCCTTCAAAGCCAAGGCGCGAGGGCAGAACGGGCGGCAGCAGATAAGCGCCGGCCATGAACAGCAACTCGGCGCGGTTCAGCCCCGCCGCCTTCATCGCGATCTGCACCTCGCCTGGTCCCGGCGGCGGGATTTCCGCATCGATGAATTCCAACACCTCAGGACCGCCCAACGTGGAGAATTGAACGTGTCTCGCCATTTGATTTTCCTTTCTTCACCGCGCGGTGAAATAGAGTGACGACTTGTCTTCAGAGACGATCCCTCAGCCCAGTGTGTGAATCAGCACGGACACGGCGAGGTACAGCGTCGATAACGACGCCAGCGAGAAGGCTGGAATACGGATGAACGGAACGCCCGTGAAATAGAGGAGTGCATAGGCGGCGCGCCCCGCAATCAGAAGAAGCGCCGCAAGCTCGATGTTTGCCCCGCTCAGGCCGGACAGATGAACAGCCGCGAGCGTTGGAACGACATAGGCTGCGCTTTCAGTATGATTTTGCAGGATGCGCGTCATGCGCGTTTCGAATTTCGACAGCTCCACCTGCGGGCGGTTCGATGAAAACCCGAAGCCAAAGCCGCGTGCGGCATAGGTATAAATGATCTCAAACGTAATGATCGTCATTGTTATGAGTGCAAACAGGCTCAGGGCAGTAATTGTGGACATGGATTTCCCCTTTCTTTGTTAGGTTTTACTCAAGCCGCATCTCGCGGCATGAACATTCAATATCGGTTTCGGACCGTCGGCGCTGAGGCTCTGCGCCCATAAGTTCACTGGTCGGTGAAAAATGGTCAAAAGTTTCATGCGATTGCCCGCAGCGCCTGATCGGCGAGCGCCCGGATGCGCGCCGCCGGTTGGCCGGCGCGGGCAAGCACGGACATGCTCACGTGAACGCCAAAAAGGAACGCAGACAGACTCTCGGCCTCGTCCGGCTTAAGCGCGATCTCGCCTCGTTCCGTGGCGCGCATCAGCGCGTTTCGGTATGCCGCCTCTATGCGATCAAAATAGCTTTCGATGCGCCGCTTCACGTCGGCGTCGCCCGCAATGTCTTCCTGAGACGTGCTGCAAATGAAACAGCCATGTTGGCTTTCTTCGGTTGCGGCAAGCGCGGCGAAGGTCTCCAGCAGATTTCGAATCTCGGGAAGTCCCGCCGTCGGCGCTTCGAGCGGACTGAGGAACCGCCGCCCGGCCGTCTCCTGGAAGTCGTCCAGCGCCTGAAGGAACATGGCGCGTTTGTCGCCGACGCCATTGTAAAGCTGGCGTCGATCAAGCCCCGAGGCCTCCTCAAGCCGGCTCAGCGATGTGCCAGCATACCCTTGCGCCCAGAACTGGCGCAGGAGGCACTGGCGGACATGAAGCGGGTCATAGGCGATCTGGCGCGACATAAAACAATTCTTCACCGATCGATGACGAATGTCAAGCTTGCTGTCACGTCTTGCAGTCTTGCGGTCAGCGTCTAAGATTAGAAAAGCGGTTTAATAACAATCACATACTGGTTCCCAGTTTCATCCTCACCCGTGCGCCAGTTCACTGTCTGCACAAGCGGGGCGGCGGCGCGTCTCCGCGCCGCCGCCCTTCGTCCCCTCCGTCAGAATCTCAGGGAAACGCCTGCGTAGACGAAGCGCCCGACCGGGCTCACCGGCGTGCCGAGCAAGCCGATGTCGGGCTCCTGATCGAGGAAATTGTTGACGCCGGCGTAGATGTCGGCGCCGGCGCGCAGTTCATAGCGGACCTGGACGTCGTGGGTCGACAGGGCGCTTGTGCGTCCCGGTTCGAACAGGATGACGCCCTGCTCCGCCGCTGCGTCGAATTCGTCGATCTCGTCGCGGAATAGGCGGTCGCGATAGCGCCAGCGATAGTTCACCGACAGCCGGTCGTAAAACCAGGTGAGATCGAGCGCGCCGACATGGACGGGCGCGTCGTCGCCGAGCAACGTGGTGATTTCGTCCCTTTCCTCGTCCGCTTGCTGTCCGGGCAGGCTGACGACGTCGAGGCGTTCGAGATAGCTGCCGACATAGCGGAGATTGAACCGCCCGATGTTCGGCATGCCGATGATCGCCGGGTCGAAGGCGTAGTTCATTTCGTAGTCGACGCCTGAGGTTTCAAAGAAGGCGACGTTCACCGGTACGACTTCGAGGAAGGAAAGTCCGCCGTCCGCCCGGCGCTCAATGAGGTCGCAGAACTCGTTGTTGATCGACGGCAGGTCGACGCATTGATCGACGATGTCCTGGCTCGCCGGCGCAATGATGCCGTCGGTGATGCCGATCTTGAAATAATCCGCCGCGAAGCTGAAGCCGTTGAGCCAGCCCGGCTGGTAGACGAAGCCGACGGTCCAGGTCTTGGCTTTCTCTTCGGAGAGGTTTGGATTGCCGCCGACAAGGCCCGGAAAGGTCGCGTTGAGGATGTCGTCGCCCTGAAACATCGTCGCATCGACGCCGAGCGGGGTGAGAATCGCCGCGCAGTTCGCGGCGCGCAAGCCGGGGTCCGACGCCAGCGGAATATTGTCGATGTCGCATGGATCGTCAGGCAGGAAGAACGACTGGTTTTGCGGACTGAAAAGCTCGCCGATGTTCGGGGCGCGCACGGCGATGGAAAAGGTTCCGCGGAAACGCAGACCGTCGACGGGCGAGTAGACGCCCCCGGCGTGCCAGGCGAGCGTCGATCCGATGGTCGAGTAATCCGAAACGCGCACCGCGCCGTCGACGCGCAAGAGTTTTGCGAAGGGCTTGTCGGCGATCAGCGGCGCTGACACTTCGGCGAAGCCTTCAAACACGCGATAGCCGCCGACTGTCGGGAAAATCCGGTTGCCGAAGGTGAGGCCGTCGGTGTTGATGGCCGGCGGCGTGTCGGAGCTGTCTTCGTCCCGGTATTCAAGACCGAGCGCAAAGCCGATCGGACCCGCCGGCAGATCGATGACGCCGCCGGTGTCGCCATGCAGGGTCGCCGTCAGCACGAGCTGTTCGATGCGCGCCTTGCGCAGGCTGTCGTCGTTGACGAAGTCGATCGCGGCCTCAGACGCATTGCCGAGGCCGAAGAGGTTCAGGGGCTGACATCCGCTCGCCGGTCCCGGCGTGAAGAAGGGAGTCGCGCCGAAATTGTCCGGCGTGACGGTCGTGTTGAACGCGTCGAAAAAGCCGAGGAAGCCGAAACCGCCGGGGAATGGGATCTGCGGCGGCAACGCTGTCGGATCAAGGTTCGTGCGGCAGGTCGGCTGGCCGGTAGCGGGATCGGTCACCGCGTCAAGCGCGGCGTAAAAGCGATCCAGCACCAGATTGTTGAGCGCGGTGAACTGTTCGTCCGTGCGGCCGTAAACGACCGAGAAATCAAGCCCGAGATTGTCGAAAGTGTCCGGCAGGATCGTCGTCTCAAGGCCGCCGGCGATGCGATAGGTGCGCCGGCGCGCTTCTTCGGCGCGGCGGCCGAGTTCGAAGAGGTCATGCGAGATGAACACCGTGTCGACGCCCGCGTCCGCCGCCGCAGCGACGATCGGCGGCGGGGTGAAGGGGTTTTCGTTGACGAGGATCGGCACGAGATCGCTGAACGCCGGGCTGCTCTCGGCGAAGGAACTGACCTGCGCGAATTTCAGTTCGAGAAAGCCGCGCACATTGGCGTTGAAATCATAGCGCGTGTTGACGCCGCCTACATAGCGTTCGATGTCGGAGGTGAGGCTGCCGGTCAGGTCGCTGACGCGCGTCGAACTCCCGCCGATCGAATTCCGGAAAGTGACGGGATCGCCGAGATCGTACGGCGCGCCGCCGCCTTCGAGATCGAACAGGAGGTCGAAGCCGTTGAAGAAGTCGAGCGCGACGGCGCCCCCTGGCGCGGCGAAAGCGATGGTCGCGTCCCGCAGAAATATCTGCTGGCGCCGGTCGGGACCGCTGGGGTCGAAGTCAGGATTGTCGAGCAGCGTGAAGAAACCGGCGCCGGCGAAGTCGCGGTCGGTGGTGTCGATCCCGTTCTCGTTTGAATATTCGAAAGCGGCGACGATGTTGCCGCGATCGCCCGCGAAATTCTTTCCTGCCGCGATGCTGGCGAAATAATTCGCGGCGTCGCCGTGATCGGGCGTCAGGCCGCCCTGCGCGCGGACGGCGACGCCCTCGAAGTCGTCCTTCATGATGAAGTTGACGACGCCGGTGACCGCATCGGCGCCGTAAATCGAGGAAGTGCCGCTCGTCAGCACGTCGACGCGCTCAATGAGATCGACGGGGATCGTGTTGATGTCGACCGCCGTGCTCGACCCGGAGCCGCCGACATGGCGCCGGCCGTTGATGAGGACAAGCGTGCGATTGACGCCGAGGTTTCTGAGGTTGAGCGTGTTGAGGCCGGTCGACCCGATGGCTGCATTGGTCGAATCGTCGTTGTCGACGGAGCCGACGAGCGAGGGGACTTCGTTGAGGAGCTCGACCAGATTGGTCTCGCCCGACCGCTGGATGTTCAGCGCGTCAATCGAGGTCACCGGCGCCGGCGCATCGAGCGCAGGGCGCGCAATGCGAGAACCTGTGACGACGACTTCATCGGCGGTCGCCGCCGCCGTTTGCGCGACGGCCGGCGTCGCGAGGGCAAGCGCGGCGAGCGAGGCGCCTGCCGCCAGATTTCGCCGCAAATCCACGCTCGCCTTACGCCCAGTATCCTGTCGCGCCATGTCCGCCTGTTCCTCTTTCCGGTTGTCTTCGCCTGGGGCGGCGTCCACGCACGCGCGAACGGGCCCAAGACTAAGGACACCGGCGCGCGACCAGAGCTCAGCGGGCGGCGGTGATCCGCGTTCCGGTGTGACAGCTGCGCAACACGCCTCAAGCGGCGCCCGATTCAGAACCTCACGCGGAACGATGCGACATAGCGCCGGCCGACGGGATCATAGAATTCAGCGGCGAAGTTTCCGACGTCGTTATAGGCGGTGATCGCCGGTTCGAGATCGGTGACGTTCTGGACGCCTGCCTGAAGATACGTCCGGACGTTAAGGGTCAACCGCGCCGTCAGGTCGAGATAGAACGCCGCCGGAACGCGCGCCTCGGGCTCGTCAGTCCTGATCGTCAGCACCCTGCCGCGCCGGTTTGCATAAGCGACAAAGGTCCACGCGCCGGTTTCAAGGCCTACGGTAGCGAGCGTTCGATGCCGCGGAAAATCGATGAGCCCTTCAAGGCGCTGTCGCTCGCCGGTCCCGGCGTCGCTGATCACGCGGTCGGTGTAGGTGTGGAGCGCGCTGATCCAGAAGAGATCCGCGAAAGGAAGAAACGCAGGCTCGCCGGCGTAGCGGAATTCGAGATCAAGACCGCGCCATTCGAACGCCGCTTCATTTCGCAGAATGAGGTCGAAGGATTCGATCTGCCGCGTCACCGGGTCGCGAATGATCGACGGCGCGCCGGTCCGCGGATTGACGCCGCAGGCGGGCGAGGAAAAGCCCGCGCTCGCATAGCAAACCGCGATCGGCGCCTCTTCGGTCGACACCGCATCGGTGATCTTGAAATCATACCACGCGGCCGAAAGCTCCAGCCGGCCCTGCAGCGCTCCGGTCCACGCTTCGGGCGACAGCGAAACTCCGTAGACGGCGCTTCTCACCTGCTCGGGGGCAAGCGCCGGATTTCCGTAAATCGTCATTGTCGCCAGGGGCTCGGTCTGAACGAAACCCGGACCAACGCCAAGCGGGCTCCCGCTTGCGCAATTCGCCTGCACATTCGCCGACTGCCGTGACGGGGGAAGCCCGCAAGGGTCGACGAAGGCCTGCTCAAATCGCGGACCGAGCGAGAACAACTCGATGACGTCGGGCGCGCGCTCGCCGATATGCCGTCGTGCAAAGAGCGCGACGCCGGGCGCTGGGCGCCAGTCGAGTCCGGCTTCAAAATTGAAGACCGCGTCGTGCTGCGAAGAACCCGTGAAACGCGCCGCCAGCGAGCCGTCGATATCTCCGGGCAAGCTCCCTGTTCTGACGAGGTCCGCCTCGAACTGGGCGTAAGCGTCATATGTCTCGAGATGGACCTCCGAATTCTCACCCCTGAAATAGGCGATCGGAGCGGCGTCGGGCGGCGTCAGGTCGCGGTCGGAGAAAGAGGTGCGGCGAAATTCGAGGCCGGCGGCGAAGCGCCCCGCCCGGTCGTCGCCGAAATCGAGATCGAGCGCGCCGGCGGCCGCGACCTCATGCTCGCTGATCGTCAGCTTCCGGCGCAATTCCGGAATGACGATGTAGTCCAGCGCGTCGTTGGAAATTTCGGGCGCGGTGAAAAAATCGACGGGCGCGCAACCCGCCGTCGCCGCGCACGCGGTCACATCAAGGGCGGCGCGAAGCCTAACAGCGTCGACGCGGGCGTTGTCCCGCGTGACGGCTTGATTGCGGCCGTATCTGTAGCTCAGGGAAAACGTCCGCCCGCGCCCATCGTCAGTCTCGACGCCGGCCGCGACATCAATCGCGCGCCGGTCAATGTCGCTCTTGCGCGGACCGAGCTCCGCATAGCGGTGCTCAAACACAAGGCTCGCCGCATCGGCGCCGAAAGACGCCAGCGCGATGTCGCGGATGGATTGCGGAAGGAAGGGGTTGTCGAGCGGAATAACCGCGGCGTCGCCTGCTACTGGATCGATTCCGCGCCCGCGCCCGGCCGGCAACGGCAACAGCGACACCTCATGCGTTGAGACGCCTGCATTCAGCTCAAGGAATATTCGCGTTTGCTCCGACGGCTGCGATTCAAACGAGGCGATGCCGGTCAGCTGATCATTGGGAAGCGTCTTGCTCTGCGTGTTTTCACGATCGTAAAGCTGGTCGAGCGCGCCGACGAACCGGTCAACGGCGCCGGCGGCCCCGGGCAAGTAACTTGCGCCGCCGGGAAAGCGCGCAAATGATCCATCGGCAAGCACGACGCCCGCAAACAGGCCGCGTTCCGTCAAGCCGCTTCGACCGAAGCCCGGAAGAAACTCCGCGCCCGGCGCGGTCGAACGGCGCCCGTCCAGCGCAAATCCGTAGAGCGGATCGGCAAAGCTGCGGTCGGCCCCGACAATCCCCTCGCTGCGCGTCGCAGCGAGCCCGACGGTCAGATTGCCGGCGCCGTCAAAAGTGCGCCCGGCGATCGCGTGCAGCATGACCGCTTCGCTGTCGCCGCGCTCCGAAACGCCAAGGCGTCCGCCGGTCTCGACCCCTTCAAAGCCCGTTCGCGTCACGAAGTTGATCGTTCCCGCGACAGCGCCGCCGCCGAAGCGCGCGCCGGCGGGCGCATTCTGCACCTCGATCCGTTCAAGGAACGGCTCGGCGAACGCCCCGAGATCGACGCCGCCGATGTCGCCGTTACCGCCGCTCGTCAGCGTCCGGCGGCGCCCGTTCATCAGCACCATCGTCCGCCGCGGGTTGAGCCCCCTCAAGTCAGCAAGGCTGAGCCCCGCGGCGGAACCGAACAGCGCGGAGTTCGACGGCGTGAACGACGCTAGCGATTGCGGCAGGTCATAGATCGCCTCTGCGGGGCTTGCGGCGCCGAGGAAAGCAAGATCGTCGGCGTCGATCGTGAAGAGCCGCTTGGCGCCGGTCGTCGTCGGCATCGACGCCGTCGATCCGACGACGAGGATCGTGTCGACGGGCGGGTCCGCGGGCGCGCGCCCGACTTCGACATGGAGCGGCGGCGCCTCAGGCTCCGGCGCATCGCCGGTGATGGCGAAGGCGTTCGGCGCGACCTTGTGAAGGCGCAACTGCACGGACTTCAGCACATCGGACAAATCCGACTCGACGGTCGCTGAAGGTTCGATCACCGGGACTTTCTTGCCCGACAGCAAGCGGCTGTCGAAAATGAATGAAAATCCTTTTGATCGGCGCAAGGCGTCGAGCGCGCGCTCGATCGGGATCAGCCCGGCGCTGTCGCCGCCGCCTTGCGGCAGGCGAATGTCGGCGACGACTTCCGCGCTCTCATCTTCCTGGGCGTGCGCGATGGGCGCTGCGAAGAGCAGAACGAGCGCCGATAGCGGTGCGTGCGTCCTGATCGCCTTCATTGCGGCTGCGGCGCCTCCAAGACGGTTCTGGCGGGCTCATCGCGCGCCTCAAGTCCGAAAATCAGCGCAAGCGCTCTCACCGCCGTATCGCGATCGCGAATGTCGAACTCGCCGGTGACAGGGAGTTGCGAGAGCGCTTCGCCGTCAAGAACGATCGGCGTCGAAAAATACCGGTTCAGCGATTTCACGACGTCGCCGAGCGGTTCGTCGCGAAACCGCGCCTTGCCGCCGCGCCAGGCGAGAACGAGGCTCGGGTCGAAGCGCATCACCGGCGAAGCGCGCCCGTCTTCGCCGATCTCGATCATATCGCCGGCGAGGAGCGTCGACGAGGGCCCGAACCGCGGGGTTACGTCGACGACGCCGGTGACGACATGTACTGACGACCGGTTTTCGCTGGAGAGAACGTCGAAGGCGGTGCCGGTGACGGTGATCGCCGCATTCGCCGTGCGCACCACGAACGGTCTTTGCTGGTCTTTCTCGACTTCAAAAAAGGCTTCGCCCGCGACCAGATCCACCGCGCGCTCGGTCCGCGAGAACTGCACGGCGATCTTCGAAGCGGTGTTGAGGTGTGCGGCGCTTCCATCCGCCAGGGCGACCGTCGCGGCTTCGCCAATTTCTGTTTCATGCGCGATGAGCAGCGGCGACGGCGGCGCAAAGGTTCTGACCGCCAGGAACGTCGCAGCTGACAGCAGCGCGACGGCGGCGAGCGAAGCGGCGATGCGCAGCGCCCCTGCGCGCCGGCTCGCGCCGCCGTCAGCCGCGTCATTCAGCTGCCGCTCGAACTCCTCCGCCAGCAGCGCGCCGCCGTCCGCCTCGACGGCGGCGAGCGCGCCCTCAAGCGCCGCGAGCGCGCGGCGGTTTTCATCGGAAGCGCGGCTCCAGGCCTCCAGGGCTTGCTCCTCCGGCGGCGTCATCGTTCCCGAACGCCGCCGCATCGCCCAATAGGCGGCGGCGTCGTCGGGGTCTTCCGGAGATGGGTCGGCGGGCTCTCTCATGGTCATCGCTTCAGCTGCCGTTTACGGATGGTCGACTTCGCTTTTTTCATCGCCGCAGCCGCCTTTCCGAAAGAGGAATGATCGCGGCCCCGGACGCCGGTTCCGTGACGGCGGCGCGAACAGCCTTGAGCGCGGCGATGATGTATTTTTCGACGCTGCTCTCGGAAACGCCAAGCAATGCCGCGATCTCGCGGTAAGTCTTTCCTTCGAAACGGCTTAGCACGAAGGCGCGGCGCACCTGCTCCGGAAGGGTGCGTATCGCATCGAGCGCGGCCGCGACCTCCTCCCTCGACTGCGCGGATTCCTCAGGAGACGGATCGCGGCAGGCGACAAGGTCCGCTGCGTTTTCGGTTTCGCCTGCGGGCGGTTCGGCGGCGAACGCCCGTCGCCGTTTCCGCGACCGGAACTCATTGGCGGCGAGATTGGCGGCGGTCTTGAAGATGAGCGCCTGCGCGTTGTCGATCTTCTGGGTTCTTGAATAGGCGAGCACCCGCAGATAGGCGCCCTGCGCGATGTCACGCGCGGTTTCGACGTCGCCCAGTTTCTGGGCGAGCCAGCGGATCAGCATCTGATTGTGCTTGCGGAAAGCCGCCGCGACGTCGCCGCCGTCGGCGCCGGCCGTGCCGGTCAGGTCATCATCGCGATGATAAGCCACGAGCCCGTTCCACCTCCCGGCGCGCGCCAAAGCGCGACGCCGAAACGCCTCCCAGCCAAAAAACACCGAACGATTTTCCCCTCTAACCTTTGAGGGGATGTCGGCAACCGGTGTCTTCTGGTCGGGATATCGCTGGTGAGCCCTTCGATGTCCTTCCAGAGAAGTAGGTCGGGGTGCTCGCCGGCATCCCGACCGTTCTCCGATCATAAGGGCCCGGCCCTCCCGATAGCAACTGAAAATCCGTCCCCTGAATGTTGCCGCCCGGCAACGGGCGACGGTTAAGGCCCGGTCGCGGCTGAGGGGCCGGCCCGGACAATTGTCTCACCGTCAAGCGCAGAGGGCTGCGGCGAACCGGGGCTCCCGGTCCGGGGATTTTTGCGCGCGAAAAAGCACCTCAATCAAGACAGGGGATATCATGATGCCGAGAACCCATTCGAAGCGCGCGCGCACGCTTATGCTGCGCGCTTCCTGCCTCGCCTTGCTGTCGCAGGTCGCGGCGGCGCCGACTTTCGCCCAGGAAACCGAGGAAGGCGCCGACATCGTCGTCGTCACCGGCACCAGGGTTAAGAACCCGAACCTCGAACAAGCAAGCCAGATCCAGGTCGTCGGCGAGGACGAGATCGAGTTTCAGAACGCCGATGCGGCCGAAGAGCTGATCCGTCAGCTTCCCGGCGTCGCGCCAGGCGTCGGCCCGAACGTCAACAACGGCCAGGGCGGCGCCGCGACGCTCAACCTGCGCAATCTCGGCACCAACC
Source organism: uncultured Caulobacterales bacterium (assembly GCA_964529675.1). GTDB lineage: Bacteria > Pseudomonadota > Alphaproteobacteria > Caulobacterales > Parvularculaceae > Amphiplicatus. The sequence goes on along the minus strand of CAZGXT010000045.1, from coordinate 5,475 downwards.
GGAACATCATCCTTCTCGATTCCCAGCGCATCGTGCCGTTCGGCCTCGCCGGAACGACCGACACCAACCTTATTCCCGTCTCTCTGATCCAGCGGGTCGAACTCGTCACCGGCGGCGCGTCGTCCGTGTACGGCGCCGACGCCATCGCGGGCGTCACCAACTTCATCACCAAGCGCGATTTCAACGGCGTCGAACTGCAGTCGAGCTACCGCATCACCGAAGAAAGCGACGGCGAGGTGTTCAGGACCGAGCTGACCTTCGGCGGAGATTTCGCCGACGGCCGCGGAAACGCCGCTTTTTCCATGGGCTATCGCGACCAGAATGAGGTGCTGCAGGGCGACCGCGAGATCGGCGAGATATCGCTCAGCTCAAATACGGGCCTTCGGCAGGGATCGGCGACCGCTGCGCCCGGTTCGCTGTTCGCGCCGGGCGTCATCGCCGGCGGACTTGATCCGGCGACCGGCGCGATCAATGTCGGCGTCAACAACGACTTCAATTTCAGCCCGCTCAATCTTTTCCAGACGCCGCAGGAACGCTATAATATCTACGCGCAAGCAAATTACGACATCACCGACGCCATCGAGGCCTACGGCAGCGGGTTCTTCGTCCGCTCCTTCGTCGAAGCGAACCTCGCGCCGAGCGGCACCTTCACCAACACCTGGCAGCTGCCGCTGTCGAACCCGTTCCTCCCGACGCCGTTCCGCAACCAGCTCTGCGGCGCTCTCGCGATCGCCCAGCCGACCTGCGACGCGGCAGCCGCGGCGACCTCGCTGACGGACCCGAACTATCGCGAAGTCTCATTCCAGTTCGGCCGGCGCTTTGTCGAGGCCGGCCCGCGCGTGCAGGAATTCACGACGGACGCGTTCCAGCTGACGACCGGTCTGCGCGGCGATCTCAGCGAGGCCTGGTCGTGGGACGTTTCGGGGACCTATGGCGAGTCGACGCTGGTCGAGGTTCGGACCGGCTGGGGCCTCGCCTCGCGTCTGCAGCAGTCGCTGCGCGCGTTCAATACGACGACCTGCACGGTCACGACCGGCGGCTGCGTCCCGATCAATCTCTTCGGCGCGCCGGGAACGCTTGGCCAGGGCGCCGTAAACTTCGTCACGCAGGCGGCGACGTCGCAGACGCTCAACACCAGCCTCGCCAACGTCATCGGCACGATCAGCGGCGATCTCGGCTCGTTCAACAGTCCGTGGGCGGAGAACCCGATCGGCGTCGCACTCGGCGCAGAGTATCGCGAATACGCCACGACGCGCACGTCCGACCTTTCGACGTCGACGCCGAACGAGGTGCTGGGCGCCGGGGCGCCTGCGCCGAACGTGCAGGGGCGCTACGATTCTTATGAAGCGTTCGCCGAAGTGATCGCGCCGGTGCTCGAAGGGCTTCCGTTCGTGAAGTCCTTCCAGATCGAAGCCGGCGCCCGCTTCTCCGACTACTCGACGACCGGCAGCAGCGTCACCTGGAAGGCCGGCGGCAACTGGATCATCAATGACGACTATCGCATCCGCGGCGTCTTCCAGCGCGCCGTGCGGTCGCCGAACATCGGCGAACTGTTCGCCCCGCAGGTCGTCGGCCTCAACAACCTGACGACCGATCCCTGCCAGCAGGCGCTGCCGGTCGGCAATGCGGCGCTGACCGCATTGTGCGTCGCGACCGGCGTTCCCGCCGGCCTCATCGGCACCGTGATCCCGCCGATCGCCGGACAGGTGAACCAGACAGTCGGCGGCAACCCGTTGCTCGACGTCGAAACGGCGACGACCTTCACGGCGGGCATCGTCGGCACGCCAGCCTTCCTGCCGAACCTCACCTTCTCCTTCGACTATTTCAACATCCACATTAAGGACGCCGTCAGCCAGCCCGCCGTCGGCGACGTCGTCAACGGATGCTACCAGACAGCGCTCAATCCGACGCTGTCGTTCAACGCCTTCTGCGCGCTGATCGGGCGAAATCCGGGCACCGGATCGCTCAACGGCCCGCAGTCAGACACGCCCGGGATCATCCGCGCGTCGTCAAATCTCGGGACCTTCAACACGTCCGGCTTCGACTGGAGCCTCGCCTATAATCACGACCTCGGGTCCATGGGCGCCCTCGCCTTCAACCATCAGGGAACCCACACGATCGAGAACCGGTTCAAGGCGAATCCGAACTCGATCGACCGCGATTGCGTAGGGTTCTACGGCGTGAATTGCGATCCGGGCCAGCCGAAATGGCAGTTCAACCAGCGCCTCACCTGGTCTTTCGACCAGCTGGACGTGTCGCTGCGCCATCGCTTCATAGGCGGCCTCGCCGTCGATCCCACACAGCCGGGCGTCGGCGCCTTGCTGCCGGCCTTCACGTCGATCGACGCCGCCAACTATTTCGACCTGACGGCGCGCTACGAACTGAGGGAAGGCCTCGACCTGACGGCGACGGTCGACAATCTTCTCGACAAGGATCCGCCGGTCGTCGGCAACACGATCGGCTCGACGGCATTCAACTCGGGCAACACCTTCCCGACGATCTACGACGCGCTCGGTCGCACCTACACGGCGACTTTGCGGGTGCGGTTCTAGGCCCCAAGCCCTCCTTGAGGCTGACTGCGGAGGCGGCGCTTCGGCGCCGCCTCTTTTTTTGCCGGCGCGGCGCCGCTAGTCCGGTCGGCGCGCCCGTCGCGCGCAGGAACTCCGGAGACCGCCGCCATGGTGAGGCGCCTTGCTGACTGTCACAATGTCGAGGACCTGCGCGCGCTCGCCCGGCGGCGCCTGCCGGGACCGATCTTCCATTACATCGACGGCGCGGCGGACGACGAGATCACCTATCGCCGCAATACGGAGGCCTTCGAATCCTGCGACCTCGTTCCAAACGTGCTCGCCGGCGTCGACAGGGTCGATCTTTCGACGACGGTGATGGGGCAGACGCTCGCCATGCCGCTGTTCTGCTCGCCGACGGCGCTGCAGCGGCTTTTCCACCATGACGGCGAACGCGCCGTCGCGCGCGCCGCCGAAAAATTCGGAACGATGGTCGGCGTCTCCTCCCTCGGCACGGTGAGCCTCGCCGAAATCGGCGCCATGACTTCTACGCCGAAAATGTTCCAGTTCTATTTTCACAAGGATCGCGGCCTCAACGATGCGATGGTGGCGCGGGCGAAAGCGGCGAAGTTCGACGTGCTCGCGCTCACGGTCGACACGATCACCGGCGGCAATCGCGAGCGCGACCTCAGGACCGGCTTCACCTCCCCGCCCCGACTGACGCTGAAGAGCCTTGCGAGCTTCGCCGCGCATCCGGCCTGGGCGATCAACTATTTGACCCATGACCGCTTCGATCTCGTCGAACTGAAAAGCCATGTCCGCGAAGGCTCCAACGTCGCGATCAGCGTCGGCGATTATTTCTCGACAATGCTCGACCCGTCGATGAGCTGGCACGACGCCGAGGCGCTGCGTGCGAAATGGGGCGGGCCGTTCTGCCTCAAGGGCGTGATGAGCGTCGAGGATGCGCGCCGCGCGGCCGACATCGGCGCTGATGCGATCATGGTGTCGAACCATGGCGGGCGCCAGCTCGACGGCGCGCGCGCGCCGTTCGACCAGATCGCAGAGATCGCCGACGCCGTCGGGGGACGGCTCGACATCGTGCTCGACGGCGGCGTCCGCCGCGGCACGCACGTGCTGAAGGCGATCGCGGCGGGCGCGACCGCCTGCTCGGGCGGACGGCTCTATCTTTACGCGCTCGCCGCGGCCGGACAGGCGGGCGTCGAGCGCGCGCTTTCAAACCTCCGTACAGAGATCGAACGCGACATGAGGCTGATGGGCGTGACGAAGATCAGCGCGCTGACGCGCGACATGCTGCGCCGGCGGTGAGCATCACTCGACGCCGCGAAAGACGGCGACGTCGTTCGCATCCTCGCCGCGCCGCGCAGCGTAGAGCGGCGCCGTAAGGTTCGAGACGAGGGCTTCGCCGGCGTAAGCGCGGGCGGCCGCGTAGCTTTCCGACTCGCTGTCGCAATAGGGAAAGCGCGCCTGCGCCGAAACGTACCCGTCGTTGAACGCGGCGACCATCTGATCGCGCACGTTGAACGGGGGCTCTTCAAGATCAATGAGCCGTTTCATGCGGTTGCGCCAGATGTCGGCCTCGCGGTCGGGATCGCAGGTGCGGCGGATATGATGAAGCTCGCCGAAGATCTGCGACAGGCTGACCAGTCCGCGCTGGCGTGCGCCGGCATCGCCCTCTTGGGCCAAGGCGGGCGCAGCGGCGGCAAAGGCGAGAAGGAAAAGAACGCGTTTCATCAGCGGCCGGGATAGTGCGCCTTTATGGCCTCGGGATGACGATATTGCGGAGTTTCAGGGCGCCCGCAATGGCCGTTCGCGTAAGGTCCCAGGAGACACGGGCGAGCGCCTCTTCATAAGGCGCAAATTCGGCCGCCGCCGCATCATCGCCCGCAACCGGTTCGCCGGCGAGCCATTCCGCCGCGTAGTCGATCATCAGCGTATGGCGGACCACGCCTTCCGCCTCGCATGCGTCCGGCAGCGCCTCGAAGACGCCGATCAGCCCGACAAGACGCACGCTGACGCCCGTTTCCTCCATCACCTCGCGCAGCACCGCCTCTTCGAGACGCTCGCCCTCGTGAAGGCCGCCGCCCGGGATCGACCATTGGCCGATGAAGGGGGCCTTGGCCCGCTTGATGAGGAGAACGTCGCCGCCGCGAAAGACGACCGCGCCGACGCCGACGCCGATTCCGTGCTTTCTGAGGTCGCCCGTCACCATGCGCCGCTCTATACAGGGCGCCGATGTGCGGTCGATACCTTTTCACGTCCCCTCCCGAAGCGGCGCGCGAAGCCTTCGGCGTCGACATCCGCGCCAATTTTCCGCCGCGCTGGAACATCGCCCCGACGCAGCCGATCGCGATCATCCGGATGAACGAGAAGCGCCAGCGCGAATTCGCACTGGCGCGCTGGGGCTTCATCCCTTCCTGGGCGAAGAAAGACTATTTGGAAAAAACGCGCGGCAGGCCGCTCATCAATGCGCGCGGGGAAACCGCCGCGGAGAAGCCGACCTTCCGCTCGGCCTTCAAGCGCCGCCGCTGTCTCATGCCGGCGGATGGATTCTACGAATGGCGGACGGAAAAGGGCGGACGCCAGCCTTATCTCATCCGCCCGGCGACCGGCGGGCTTTTCGCCTTCGCCGGCCTTTGGGAGACTGCGCACGATCCGGACGGCGGCGAGATCGACACCGCCGCAATCTTGACCTACGAGGCGGGCCCTGACGTCGCGCCGCTTCATAACCGCGAGCCGGTCGTCATTCAGCCTGCGGATTATCGCGCCTGGCTGGAAGCAGACGAAACAGACGCCGCCGCCCCGCAAGCGATGCTCGCCCCGGCGCCCCAGGGGTTCTGGACCTATCACGCGGTGTCGAAGGCCGTGAACGACGCCCGCAACGAGGGCGAGACGCTGGCGCGCGAGATCGGCCAGCGGGAATTGTTCTAAGCGGCCTTATCGTCTGTAT
>CAZGXT010000044.1:0-17750 GCA_964529675.1 uncultured Caulobacterales bacterium | reverse complement strand
CAGGCGGCCCTGGGCGGCAGGAGATGCAGATAGTCGACGCGGAAGTCCGCGACCGTGCGGCAGGTGATCAGCGCCCAGCCCGGTCCTTTCGCGGTCGAAAGATAACCGCTGAGTTCGTCGTCGGACGGCTCGCGATACCAGGTCGCGGCATACATCGGCTGACCGCCCGGCGCGGTGCCGACCATAACGGGGCTTCTTGATTATTCGGCGACCACCGGCCCGAATGCCTTCGTGCTGACCGATCCACTCGGTTGGGGCGGAAGCAATGTCGTCCAGGCCGGCTTCTTGAATGCGCCGCGGACGGTCGATGATCTCTGGCATCTGAAGGCTGCGGTCGATCGCGACGTCGATTTCGGTGTCTTTTCAAACATCGAATTCGGTTTCGACTGGGGATTGCGCGACAAACAGCGCGTCATCGAGCAATCCTTCCTGACGCTCGACGGCCGTAATATTGGTGACCCGAATCTGGTGACTACCCTGCCCATCCCGGCGGAGGCGATTCTCGACGAGCAGGTCGTCAGCTTCCTCGGCTTTGGGCCGCAGGTGACGCTCGACACCCGCTATCTCATCGACAACGTTTACGTGCCGGTATCCACCTTCACATCATCTTTCGCTTCGCCGCAGTCATGGATTGTGAACGAGGATGTCATCACCGGCTGGGTCAAACTCGACGTTGATTCCGAACTCGGCTCCGTGCCGGTGACAGGAAATCTGGGCCTGCAACTCGTCCACACCGATCAGGCGGGCTTCGGTACGTTCGTCAATGGCGACGGCAGCCTTGAAGCGATTTCGGATGGCGCGTCCTACACGGATTTCCTGCCGACTTTGAACCTCGTGTTCGACCTCTCTGACACGGTCAAGGTAAGGTTTGGCGCCTCGCGCACCCTCGCACGGCCGCGTCTTGATCAGCTTAATCCGAGCGGAAACCTAGCCGTTAGGAACCAGAACATCGGTAATGGCGTGACCGATCCCAATGGAGATGTCGTGTTTCGCCGGAGCAGCGGCAATGCGCAACTTCGGCCCTACATCGCCAATCAAGTCGATCTTTCGATTGAGAAATACTTTGGCGGATCAGGCTACATCTCGCTCGCTGCTTTCTACAAGGACCTGAACGATTTCGTGAATACAGGCGACGGCTTCATTCAGGATTTCTCGCAGGAAGCGACCGTCTTCCTGAGCCCTGCGCAGCAATTGCTTCTCAATACCCCGCTCGGTCTCAACGTCACCAACAGCAACAATGGCTTCGGCCGCATTCGAGGTGCGGAAGCAAGCTTGTCGGTTCCGTTCGATCTGATTGCGGAAAGCCTTGAAGGATTCGGCATCCTGACGAGCGCGTCCTTCACCGACAGTCGCGTCACGCTGTTCTCTGCGCAGGACCCGACCAATCAGCGCGTCATCCCGGTGCCGGGTCTTTCGAAGTGGGTCGTCAACTCGACGGTCTATTTCGAACGGTCGGGGTTTGAAGCAAGGGTCAGCCATCGTTTCCGGACGCGTTTCCTTGGGGAAGTGGCCGCCATCAGCGCGACGAGGGATTTCCGCACCAGCCGGCCGGAATCGATCATTGATGCGCAGATCGGCTACGCCTTCTCAGGAACGCTTGAAGGGCTCCGCGTGACGGCGCAGGGTCTTAACCTCACCGATGAGCCGTTTGAGACCGTTGTTGGCGATGGCAGTGATGATCGCCTGCTCATCGACAGCCAATCCTTCGGCCGCACCTATCTGATCGGCGCGTCCTACTCCTTCTAAGCGCTCCCTCCCGAGCGTCTTTGGACCCCGCCGGCATCCTCCCTAGCCGGCGGGGTTTTCTTTGCGCGTCGCGCCGCGCCGCGCCGCATTGAGCCGCATTGATCGGCCCGACAGCGCGCATAGGATGGCGGCATGGTCACCGGTTCCCCTTCGCCCGACCCGATCCGCTCCGTCGTCATCGTCGGCGGCGGCACGGCGGGGTGGATGGCGGCGTCGGTTCTCTCGAAAGCGTTCGGGCGCGCGTTCTCAATTACCCTGATCGAATCGGAGGAAATCGGCATCGTCGGCGTCGGCGAAGCGACGATCCCGCAGATCCGCCACATCAACAATTTTCTGGAAATCGATGAGAACGCCTTCCTGAAGGCGACGCAGGGCACGTTCAAGCTCGGCATCGAGTTCAACAACTGGAGCCGGCTCGGCGACAGCTACATGCATGCCTTTGGCGAGATCGGCATGGCGCTCGGGCTGACGCCGTTCCACCACTACTGGCTGCGCGCGCGCGCGTCCGGGAAGGGCGGGTCGCTCTGGGATTATTCGGTCAACCACCAGATTGCGATCCGCGACCGCTTCGCGCAGATGGATCGCATCGGGTCTTCGCGTCTCACCGGCACGCGCCACGCCTTTCACTTCGACGCGGGTCTCTATGCGAAGTTTCTGCGCGGGCGGGCGGAAGCCGCAGGCGTCAAGCGCGTTGAAGGCAGGATCGTCGAGGTGCGCCGCCGCGCCGCCGACGGATTCATCGACGGCGTGACGCTCGAGGGCGACCGGCCCATTGACGGCGATTTCTTCATCGACTGTTCAGGCTTTCGCGGGCTGCTTATCGAGGGGGCGCTCGCCGCCGGCTATGAGGACTGGACGCACTGGCTCCCTTGCGACCGCGCCGTCGCGGCGCCGTGCGCGCATGGGCGCGCGATCCGTCCCTACACGCAGGCGAGCGCGCGCAAGGCCGGCTGGCAGTGGCGCATCCCGCTGCAGCACCGCGTCGGCAACGGCCATGTCTATTGCAGCCGCCATATCTCGGACGATGAAGCTGCGGCGGTTCTGAAAGCCAATCTCGAAGGCGAGTTGCTGGCGGAACCGCGGTTCCTTCGCTTCGTCACGGGCATGCGCAAGCGTCAGTGGGTGAAGAACTGCGTTTCGCTGGGGCTGGCGAGCGGCTTCCTGGAGCCGCTCGAATCGACCTCGATCCACCTCATCCAGTCAGGCGTCAGCCGCCTCGTCTCGATGTTCCCCGACCGGCATTTTGATCCGGCGCTGATCGATGAATTCAATCGCCAGTCGCGCTTCGAATTCGAGCGCATCCGCGATTTCATCATTCTCCATTACCACGCGAATGAGCGGACGGACTCCCCCTTCTGGATCGAGCGGCGCGAAATGGCCGTGCCGGCGGCGTTGCAGGCCAAGCTCGATCTCTTCCGCTCGACGGGCCGCATTTATCGTGAGCATGAAGAGCTCTTCACCGAGCCCGGCTGGCTGCAGGTGATGGTCGGACAGCGCATTATTCCATCGCGCTTTCATCCGCTCGCCGCCGCCTTGAGCGATGCGCAGCTTGCGGAGTTTCTCGGAAACATTCGTACCCTGATCGATCGCGCGGCCGCTTCGGCCCCGCTGCATGTCGACTACATCCGCGCCAACTGCGCGGCGTGACGGGCGGGCGCGCCTAAAAATGTGATCGGCGTTAACCACGAATAACTCTTGAATCGAAAAAGCGTTGGCTCCATTATCTCCCCGTTCGCGCCGCGGCCCCGCCGCCGGCGCGATTTTCGTTTCAGGCCCTGGTCTTTCAGCACGCGCAAATCCTGCGCGGGCGCCGGCGCCGACGAGGACCCTGGCGATTCCCGTATTTGGCGAAATTTCAGACTACGGACTTTCCGTACTTTTCCTCTGGAGCCCGCATGAAATCTGGGGTCGTCCTCATCGCCGCGCGCCGGATCGCCCGGCGAATGCGGATATTCCTTCAGGCCGGCTGCAAGAAAAGGTTGAGCGTCAGGCGCCCCCGTCGCGGGTCAGGGCCCAGCGCTTCTGCATTGCGGATGCGGCTGCAGTGAAGCGCCGCGCCGCGATAAAGAAGCAGGCGGTTGAAGACCGGTTCGAAGGTCGCAATCTCGTCGAACAGCGGCGCGCCGTCGCCGATATAGGCCGCCGGCGGCAGGCCGTGCGCAGCGACGTCGGCCTTCAGCGCTTCGCCATAGGCGGGATAGCGCGCGGCGTTGACGGTCTCAAAGCCGGTCGAGCGGTGGCGATAGAACGAGGTGCCGCCGAAATCCGAGGCGGCGAGAAAGAGAACGGCGGCGATGCGGGCGTCCTCAAGGCCGTCGAAATGCGGCAGGCGCTGGATCGGCGCGAGGCTCGCGGGCGGCGCGGTGACGATCGAGAAGAAACAATCGCCCGCCCAGCGTCCGGCCTTGATCGCCAGCGCGCGGGCGATGATCTCGCTCAGCGCCGCGCCGAAGGCGGCGGCGATATCGGCGCCAAGCGAGGCGCGCACCCCCGGATAATAGGGGCCGATCGGCGCGTAGCCGAGCGAGGCCGCAAGGGCGACGGCCGCCTCAGGCGCGGCGAGACAATCATCGATGACGGCGACCGCGGTCCCCTCCTGGCCGATCCGCTCGGCGCTGACGCGCATCCGCGGCGAAAGGGAGAGCGGCGCGGGCGGCATCATTGCGCGCTCGCGCGTCCGGACAGGAGCGCGCGATGATCGGGGAAGTTGAGCGCGCAACGATCGACGAAATCGTCGATGACCGCCATGTCGAAGCGCTGCTCTTCCGGCGCAGGCGCGCGCAGGCTCTCGGGATAATTGCCGTAGCCGCCAAGAAGGCAGACCCACGACATGTCGGCGTAATATTTCGAGATGTCCTGTCGGCGCACCTCCTCGCGGATGTCGCCGCCCGCGCGCCAGCATCGCAGCATCGCTTCGAGCGAGGCGGAGCGGCGGGAGTTGGCGGCGTTGGCGCGCCAATAGTCAGTGTCGTCGCGCAGGCTCGCCTGGTAATGGCAGACGATATAGTCGCGCACGCCCTCGAAGCGGGCGTTGACGCGCTCGTTGAAGGCGCGCCGGCCGGCGTCGTCGAAGGCGGACTTCTCGACTGTGTCGATGAAGCCCTCGACGGTCGCCTGCACGAGGTGCAGGGCGGTCGCCTCCAGCGGCTCGATGAAGCCCTGGCTGAGCCCCACGGCGAGGCAGTTCTTCTCCCAGTGCCGGTCGACGCGGCCGACCTTCATCTTGAGGTGGCGCGCCGGCGTGTCGGAGTCGACAAGTCCAAGGGCGGCGCGGTGTTCGCGCTCAGCCTCATCCGCAGTGATGAAATCGGAAGAATAGACATAGCCGTTGCCGCTGCGGTTCGTCAGCGGAATTTCCCAGCGCCAGCCGGCGTTCATGGCGATCGCGCGCGTTGCAGAGCCGAGCCCCGCAGGATCCGGCGGCGTCGGCATCACGACGGCGGAATCATTGAAAAGATTTTCCTTGTACGAATGGAAGGGAACGCCGAGCCGCTCCTGCAGGATCAGGCTGCGAAACCCGGTTGCGTCGACGAAGAAATCGCCGGCGACGACGCGCTCGCCGTCGAGCATGAGGCTGGCGATCGACCCGTCCGCATCAAGCGTGATCTCGCCGACACGCCCTTCAACGCCCCGCACCCCGCGGCCCTCGGCGTGGCGGCGCAGAAAAGCGCCGACGAGATAGGCGTCGAAATGGTAGCCATAAGCGATGTCGAAGGGAAAATTGCGGGCGGGCAGGGGCGCGAGCCGGCGCTTCGCCAGCGTCGCCGACAGGAAGAAGCGGTCGGGCGCCGCAGCGAGATCGGCCCCGCGCCGCCGGTGAAAAGAATTGAAGTGAAAACCCGGCGCGGTATGCGCGTCGATCGGCGACGCAAAAGGGTGGAAATAGGACTCGTAGCCCGGCCGCTTCGACCAGCCGTGAAAACTGATGCCGTTCTTGTAGGTGGCGTTGCAGGCTGGCATCCAGTCGTCTTCGGCGACGCCGAGATCGCGGAAGAACGCCCTGAGTTGCGGGGTCGATCCCTCGCCGACGCCGACAATGCCGATCTCAGAGGATTCCACGACGCTGATGCGCGCGCCGGCGGGCCCCCATTGCTTCGCCATCAGGCAGGCGGCCATCCAGCCGGCGGTGCCGCCCCCGACGATGACGATGTGAAATCCAGGTCTTACGCCCGGCGCCATGGACCGCCCCTTTCGAAGGGCGAGCCTACCCAATCGCTTTCAGGCGAACCAGTCGTCGGGACTGCGTCAGAATCGGTAGTTGAGCCCGATTTCCGCCGTATGCGTCTTGATGTCGTCGTTGGTGGCGCCGAGGAGGCGGTAGCCGGCTTCGACGGCGATCTTCTTCGACAGCGGATAGGCGACGCCGACGCGCGCCTGATAGGCGAGTTCGATGTTGGAGTCTTCGATCGGCGTGACGCCGTCGTCCAGCCGCGACTTCACCTGCGCCGGACCCATGCCGCCGGAGAAGTAGGGCGTGAACCTGCCGAACTTGAAGCCGTCATAACGGAGCGAAACAAGGCCGGAAATCGCGCGGCGCGTCGCTTCCTCCTGCCCGAGGCCGAGGATGATGGTGTCCCGGTCGCGCTGGAAGGCGACTTCCGCTTCGAGGCTGAGCGGCAAGGTCTGGCTGATGCGGCTGCGATAGCCGCCGGAGAAGAGGAGCGCGCCCTTGCCGTCCGCAAGGCCGGCGCCGCTCGCAAACGGGGTGTAACCGCCGCGAACGAAAAACGCCTTTGTCGGTTCATCGCGCAACGCCGGGCGGCCGTAGCGCCTCTCCTCGCGCGCCGTTTCGTCGCTCCGTGCGGCGAGCTTCATCTCGTTCTGCTCGCGGTCGCGCAGGAGCGCGCGCGAAAGCCCGCAGTTCTTTTCGCAGTTGTCGACGGCGAAGGCGCCGCCGGCGGCGCCGATGACGAGCGCGGCTGTCGCAGCGGCGATCATGTGTCCGCGTCGAACGCGTTTGTGCGGATTCATTGACATGGTTTTTGACCCCCCTTGTTTCTCAAGCGCCTGTGGTGGTGTTGAAGAGATCGATCGGCCCCGAGAAGCTGCCGAGGTTCGGCAGGGCCTCCTGAATTTCGCCGGCGGTGAGGCCGAACCACGCCGCAAGGCTCGCGGCGAACTGCTCGACCGACGTCGTCGGGATCAGCCTGCCCGATCCGCTGTCCTGATCGTGATTGACGACCGGCGGGGGAATGTCGCCGACGATGCGGTTGCCGTTGACCGCGCCGCCGACGACGAAATGGTGCGCGCCCCAGCCATGATCGCTGCCGTCGCCGTTGACGGCGAGCGTACGGCCGAAATCCGATGCGGTGAAAGCAGTGACGTCGTTCTGGACGCCAAGCTCGACGGTGGCGTCATAGAACGCTCGAATCGCGCCGGCGAGCGTCGTGTGAAGCCCGGTCAGCGTCGGCGCCTGGCTCGAATGCGTGTCATAGCCGCCCGTCGATACGAAGAAGATCTGTCTCGATACGCCGAGCACCGAGCGCGCGGCGATCATCCGGGCGACCGTCTGCATCTGCTGGGCAAGGCCGCTTGTCGGGAAGACGGTGGTGAAGGGCGGCTGCGAAGCGAGCGCGACCTGGAGGTCGCGATTGAGCGCGATCGACCGCCGGTGGATGCCCGCAACATCGCGTTCGAAGAGATTGGTGCGCGCATTCGGGGCGTCCTGCACCAGATTGGAAATCTGGCCAGGCAGAGCCGAGGACCCATAAAGGCTGGAACCATTGATCGCCCGGATCTGCGCGGGACCGTTGGCGCCTACCGAGAAGCCGTTCGCCACCTCGCCGCTGAGATAAACAGTGCTGCCGGCCGCCGATATGGCGGTGAAGGAGGCGTTTGCATTTGCGCTCGAAGCGATCGCCATGTCGGCAAGACGTCCGCCCCAGCCGAAGCGGGCGCCTTCGGGCGCCGCCGCCATCCACGTCGACTGCTGGTCATTGTGCGAGAACAGGCGACTGGGCACGCGGGCGCCGCCGCTGCGCCATTGCGCGCGGTTTATCGGTATGATCAGCGGCCCGACATTCCCGACGATCGCCGCCTGGCCGGCGGCGAACAGCTGCTGAATCGGCGCCAGCGCTTCGGGAAGAGCGAACTGGCGCCCGCCGAACGCGGCTGCGTTCGCCGGATTGAGCGCCAGAAGCCGCGCCTGCGTACGCGAGGAGCCGCCCTGCAGGCCGTTATACTCGTTCATCAGCGTACGGCGGAGCGTCGTAAACTGATTATACGACACGTCATCGAAAGGCAGGACGGTGTCGTGGTTGTCCATGCCGCCGAACAGAAAGACGCAAACAAGCGCCTTGTAACCGTTGGTGGAAGCGGCGAGCGCGTTGAACGGAAGCAGGTTCATCGCGAAGGGCGCAGCGCCATAGGCGCTGAGAAGACTCGCCGTTTTCAGTATTTCGCGTCGGGTGACGGCGGACATTGGAATCGCTCCTTAGCGCTGGGTGTAATATTCGGAGGAAAGCACGGTCATCAACATGGCGGCGTTGACGCGGCGGCGACGGTCCAGCGCATCGCTGCCGGCGCGAAGCTGCATGGCGTTCACCGCCGCTATTATGGCGTCACGCGTCGAAGGCTGCATGGAACCCGCCGTCATGACGAGGTTGAGATGATCTACGAGCGCGGTCGGGTTGTCGGCGAGCGAGAGTTCTCGCGAATAGCTCGGAAAAAAGGTCCGGGTCGGACTGTTGCTCTCGATGAGGTCCTGCATGAAGTTTGCAAAGCCGGTGATGCTCGCCGTCGTTACGATCTGCAGTTCAGGCGCAATAAGGCTTGCTTCACCGGTTTGCGACCCTGGGGCGACATAGCCGGGCCGATAGAAATTGAAGACCGACGGCGACCGGAACGCCTGTTGGCTGAAGCGATTGGGCGACGTGGTGTCGCCGAGAGCGCCCTGTCCCTCGAGGCCGCCGGTGCTCAGAACGGATGCGGAGTTAAGCCCGGCGACCCGCGCCCAGTGAGTGAAACGGATGACCGGCTCGCGGACCTTGCCGAAGTTCGGATTCTGAATGCTCGCGGGCAAGCGCGCTTCGTCGTCAAGCAGCACGGCGGCGATGACGGGGCGCAGGTCGCCTCGCTGAAGCGAGCCGATCGTCGTCCCGTCTGGAAGCCGGTAAAATCCGGTCTCGAACGCAGCGGCGACGTTTCGCACATAACGCGGCGAGGGATTGCTGGTCACGAAGCGCTGGATAAGCTGACGCGCGAGGAACGGCGCCGTGTTCGCATGATTGAACAGAACGTCGAGCGCCCTGTCTATGCTTTGCGCCGCCGGCGTGTTGGCCGGGATTGTGACGCCGAGGAAAGCTTTTTCAGAAGGCGAGTGCTCGCTGTCAAAGGCTGCGAGCGGGGAGTAAGCGGCGACTGGAATCGCCTGGTCCGGGAAACGGCCGCCGAAATTGCCGTCGGCCCAGCTGAGGCCCGTGAACACCTTGGCGAGCCCGGTGATGTCGTCATTGTCGTAGGTCTCGATCTGGTTCCCGGAGCCGTCGACGCGCGGCGTTCCATCGGGATTGAGTTCCACGAGCCCGATGGTGAAGAGCTGCATGATCTCGCGCGCATAGTTCTCATCCGGAACCCGATTTTGCGAAGGGTCCTCTTTCCGGTTGTTGAGATAGGTGAGGAACTGCGCCATCGACGGGCTGTAAGTGACGTCCTCGATAAGCTCGCGGTGATTTCCGAACGCGTTCTCTTCCAGCGTGTCCATGTAGAAGGCCGCCGAGGCGAGCGAGTCGGCGACATCGGAATTTTCGTAAGAAACGACGAAGATCTGCGACAGGGCGAAGGCGGTGCGTTGGCGCAGCTGGTCATCATTATCGATCATGTTGCGCCAGGCGATGTCGGCGAGCGCCACCGGCCCGACCGTCTGGTTGCGCGCCGCAAAGTCAGCCTGAATTTGGCGAAGCTCGGTCACGTTGGACGAGAGGCTCGCCTCAAACTGACGCCGCATCCACGACGAGTACCCGATGCTCACCAGCTCGTCGATGTCGCTCTGCGTCGGTCCGAATGTCGCCTGGGTCAGGAAGCGCGAGGCTTCCGTCGCAGTCGGCTTGTCGCCGACGGACGGCGCGGAAGGCGCACCTGCGGGCGTATCATCGACGACGCTTTCCTCGCCCGCGCATCCCGCGAGAACGAGAGCGGCGGCCGCCGCCGCCGCGCGCCAGAGGGGGCTCTTCGCCGGACTGGATCGAACGGCGTCGCGGCCCGCAAGCCGCCGGTCAATCGTCAACATCATTGCACCCACGCAACTGAATTCCTGCGCGGGAAGCCTGCACGACAGGGTGTAAACGGAGGCTTGCTGACGACCGTAGTTTCTTATGCAATCGCGGGCGCGCCGGATGACATCGGCGTAAGGCGAAAAGCGCTGAAAATTTTAGGCGACAAGCCGCGAGGCGGGATCGAACGAGATTTCCGCAATCCGGCGGCGTCCGCCGTCCCGCACGACATGAATGGTGATGTCGATAATCGAGCGCACATAATCAATGGTCTCGCGCCGCGCGAGCGGCAAACCGGCCTGAAGCGACATCAAAGCAATCTGCTCGAAGGCGCCGTGCGGACTGTCTGCATGGATCGTCGTGATCGAGCCAGGGTGGCCGGTGTTGATCGCGCGCAAGAACGTCACCGCCTCAGCGCCGCGCAATTCGCCGAGAATGATGCGGTCCGGCCGGAGACGGAGCGAGGCGTTCAAAAGATCGTCGAGCCCGATCCGCGCTTCGCCGAGGCTTCCTTTCACCGCAATAAGACCGACCGAATTGGCGTGATCAAGCGCGATCTCGGGCGTATCCTCGACGGTAATGAGACGTTCGTCCCCGGGGATCGCCGCGATGAGCGCGCTCAAGAGACTTGTCTTTCCCGTCGACGTGCCGCCGCAAATGAGGATCGACTTCTTCGCCTTGACGGCGAGCGCCAGAAATTCCGGAATGCGACGAGCGTCGAGAAGAGCAGTCAGCCGGCGATCATTTGCGCTCAGCTTTTTCTCTTTCGACAGGACGACGTCGCTGAAGCTTTCGGATCCTGCGAAATCATCAAGCGTAAGCCTTACGATCGCCGGCCGGCGTATCGCAATCGCCCAATGCCGGCGCGTCGCAGGGGGGCCGACAATCTGAACGCGCTCGCCGCCGGGGAGCGAAGCGGCGAGAACCGGTTGTTCGCGATTGATAGCTTGCGCATTGAATCGCGC
The DNA here is from genome assembly GCA_964529675.1 of uncultured Caulobacterales bacterium. Taxonomy (GTDB): domain Bacteria; phylum Pseudomonadota; class Alphaproteobacteria; order Caulobacterales; family Parvularculaceae; genus Amphiplicatus. The sequence goes on along the minus strand of CAZGXT010000044.1, from coordinate 6,829 downwards.
GATCTGGGCGGCGAGGCGCTGAATGTGTTGGTCGGTGATGTCCGGTGCAGAAACGCGCTGCATCCCGCCGCCCACCGCCTCGACCCAGAACTCGCCTGGCCTATTGATGAAAATTTCCGCGACGCGGTCGTGCCGAAGCCATTTCTCGATCGGCTTCAGAAACGCCGTCAGGTAGACATGCGCATCGTCAAGCGCGCGATCGTCGGCGGCGAGGCTGGTCATGGCTCGGCCGTCAGGACTGCGCCGCCCGTTTCTTCATATAGGGGAAAGATCAGATCGCGCGCGACGAAGATGCGTATCGGCGACCCTTGCGCGATGCGAATGGTCGGCGGGATGTTGACGCTGGATTGGAGAGCCGTTTGCGCGACGCCGTAAGCCTGCGCCGAGGACGTGACGACGACGGTGTTGTTGCCGCTCTCCGCGGCGAGAATCTCGGCGCCTGCGCCGATGATCGACAGCAGGATGGCGGATCCGAAGCGCTCGAGGAAATGACGGTCGACTTTGCCGCCGAGGCCTGCACGTCCGAGCGTATCAGTAACGGGCGAGGCGAGCTTGATGGCGACGCCGTTCGGCAAGATAAGGCGGGTCCACACGACGAAGGCGCGCGATTCGCCGATGGCGAGTCCCGAGCGGTATTGTCCGATGAGACGGCTTCCGCGCGGAATCAAGATTTCCGTGCCGTCAAAACTGCGGATGTCTTCGCTGACGATCGCACGCGTAAATCCGGGCAGATCCGAGTTGATTGCGGTCTCGAGAACGCCGGCGATCAGCGTTCCCTCGATGACTGTCGACGACAGGTCGCCGATATGAGCCGCGGTCGCCGGCGCGTTTTCGGAGTCGCCGACGCGTGCGGCGAACGTCTCACTGGCGTTGAGGCCTTCGCGCGAAAGCGTGGCGCGTGCGGCGGCGGCTTCCGCGGCGGACGGGCCGGTGTCGACGACCAGCGAGGGGGCGCGCAAACGCTCCGGCCGCACACGCGGGCGGTCATCGGCGGGCTCGCTGTAGGGCGTGGCGGCCGGAAAATCATAAGCCGGCGGAGGCGCTGGCTTTGGTTGCGGCGCGGGCGGCGCGTCCGCGACGATGATGGGCTGCGGCGGCGGTTCTTTCCGTTCAAGCCGGGCGATCGACATCTGATTGAATGCAAGCACGCCGAGACCGACAGCGATCGCTGCGCCGATCGCAGCCCCGCTGTCGCCGCCCGAGACGGCGATCTGCGGCATTGCGAGACGGTTCGCTTCTGCAAGCGCTTCAGAGGTCGCTGCAATGCGCGGATCGATTTTGCCCTTGCCCTTCATTCCCCGAAAAGGCCGAACGGCCCCCCCTTCTTTTTCCGGCGCGGCTGCGGCGCTTCCGGCCCGCGATCAATGTCGGTGAAGGCCTCATTGAAAATGAACGTCACGTCGCGGCCGTTCCGAAGCACAAACTCCCCCGCGACCTGATGCACGACGATCGCGCCATCTCGATTGGAATAGTTGACGATGCTCTCCGACCCGTCGGAGCGCCGATAGAAGATCGCGGGCGTCTCGACGCCTTGCGGCCACTCAAAGAATGTCGACCGGCCATCGTCGTAAACGCGCGAGGGAAGATTTTGTCTCGAACCTTTGTAGGTGTAATTTTCGTTGAGCGGCGGCGCAGCGGGCGACAGCGGGGGCTCACGAAGATCAGCGGCGTTGGGCGCAGGCGCAGCAGCGGGCTGCTTGATGCGCAGGAGATAAGTGATCTCCGACAGCGGCGTCGATGCATCGCGCGCCTTCGAGGTGAGTTCGAACGTATAGAACGCGCCGGAAGTGATGACGGTCATGTTCGTCGGGTCGCCTTCGTCAACCGGCTTCACGACAAGAAGATTGCCGCGCTTGTTCGGCGTCACCTGCCAAGTGAGCGAGTCGCCGACTGCAACGCTTTCGATGCGTTCGGGTTCAGGAAATTCGATCGCAATCTGATAACCGTAATGACCGGTAAGCCTGATGACCTGGTCCGGCGCATGCAAGATCTCGCGGATGCGTGGATCAGCCGCCGCTGAAGACATGCAGGACGCGAAAAGGGCGAGAAAGCTCAGCCACCATTTCATCGATACCCTCCTGCCGCGCGCACGCGCGAGGAGCCGAAGCCGCGATAGGCGCGTGAGGCGCGGCGGGTCGCAGCGTTTTCCGCTTCTTTGTCGAAGCCAGCCGCCGCCATGGCGGCGCCCGCGACGATCGTGCGCGGCGCTGTCGGGGCATTGGTCGCTTGCGAGACGGATGCAACCATTCCGGCGATGCGCTCATTTGCTGACGCCGCATCTGTTCGGCGCTCCGCCGGGATGCCGCTATCCGCCGATGCGGCCGGGGGCTCCGTCAGAAATGGAAGGCGCAACGCGGCGGTCAGTCGTGCCGTCGTAGTTAGCAGCTGGCGGATCAACATTGCAAAGACGATGCAGGCGATGAGGAGCGTAAACACCGCACCGACGTCGTTGACGCCAGCGGCCTGATCGCGCGCAATCGTATTGATGATTGGCGCGACAACAGACAAGGCGCCGCCTGTTGCTAGAATTGTGAACACGAGCACCAAGGCCCCGGCGACGATTGTTCGAAGCCATCCCTCGAAGAGCCCGCGCGAGGCCTGAAAGAGGGCAAGTGTCAGAAACAGCGGGCCCAGCGCCAGCAGGAACGCGAGCGTGATCTTGGTGATGACGATGACGCCGGCCGACCCCACGCCGAGCAGGATCGCGCTGAGCCAAAGCATGTTGACGGCGCTGACGCCGGCCGGTCCAACCGGGCGAGCGACCGCGACAGGATTTTCGGGAACGGCTGCGGCGGCGGCCGCGGGCGTGCTGCGGCTCCATTCGGCCGCAAGGCGCGTCATTTCATCAACAGCGACATCGATCTCGGCGGCGATCGAGGACGATGAAGCGGCCCTTCCAGTCGTCGCGGAAGACATCATGCTCGCGATTTCCTCTGCGCCTCCCGTGACGGTGTCGACGAAAAGAGTCTGATAGGCCGGCCAATTGGAAGACAGCGCGAGAATCACGCCAATCATGGCGAGCCGGCGCACGAGGTCCGGCGCCGTCGCAGACCCGGCGCCGATGATCAGGCGATACCCATAGAATGCCACATAGATCGTCATCACTCCGGCCAGCGCCTGCGCAAACCCGCCGCCCGCCCCAAAGAGGCCGTCGTAGGCGCTGGCGACATAGGCCGCTGACTGGCAGTCAACGCTGACCATCAGCGCGCCAATGTCGGAGAGATTATCGAGCGAAGGACATGCGATCGTCATCGCCCGCCTCCCGCCGCCATCCGTGCGGCAGGCCGCGGTGAACCGCCGTCTTCCAGCCGCTTTTCACCAAGCAGTATCGGCAGCCATCGCGCCGGTGCGTCGCCGACGCGGCTGCGGAGCTCGTCGAGCGCGCGCACCGTCCGTTCGCGGCCCGACAGAACGCGAAGCGCCTCTGGTTCGCCGGAGAGGTCAAGTCTTGCGACGACGCTGTCGGTTCCCGCCTTGATCAAGAAACACCTTGATTCCTCCGGCAGCGATCGGACGATGTCGAGTTCATGAACGGTGAGGCCGAAGCCGGCGCCGTAGTCCTCTTCGCTGGCGCGCGGATTGGGCATGAAAATCTGGGCGGCGGTCTGCTCGCGAATGGCGCTGGCGATGCGGCTGTCGAGAGCGTCGCGTGCTGACTGCGTGCAAAAGCCGACGACGCCGTTGCGCTTGCGGATGGTCTTCAGCCAGTCTTTCAGGCGCGCGCCGAAAATCTCGTCATCGAGCGCTTTCCAGCCTTCATCGATGACGATCAGCGTCGGCGTGCCGTCAAGACGCTCTTCAATGCGGCGGAACAGGTACATCATCGCCGGCGTGCGCAGGTCAGGCGCATCGAGCAGTTCGGTCATGTCGAATCCGATGACGCGAGCATCGGTCGAAAAGCGATCCTCGGCGTTATCGAACAACCAGGCGTATTCGCCGCCGGCGCACCAGCGCGCGATGCGCTGGGCGAGATCGCCCGCCTCAGGCCGGCGAACGCCGCCAAGAAGTTCCCGGAAATACCGCAGTCGCCTCAGTTCGATCGGCTGATCGAAGTTCGCGTCCACGGCTTCGGCGACGACCGCGAGTTCGTCCGGCGACAGCGGCCCGGAAGGGCTGCGCGCAAGCTGGCCGACGAGGGCTCGAAGAAAAGCGCGAGCCCCGCCGGAGTCCGCAAGCTGCAACGGGTTGAACCCGGTCGCCGCGCCGTGGCGAAGCACTTCATAGGCGCCGCCGATGGCGCGCAAAAAGATTTCTGCGCCGCGGTCCTTGTCGAAGAACACCGTGCGCGGCGCAATCTTCTGCGCTTGCGCGGTTAGGAAGTTTAGAACGACCGTCTTGCCGGAGCCGGACGGCCCGATGACAAGAAAATTACCGAGATCGCCCTGATGAAAATTGAAATAGTAAGGCGTCGCCGATGTCGTCTCGAAAACCGTGATCGCTTGGCCCCAATGATTTCCATCCGGCGATCCGATCGGGAAACCATGCATGGAACAAAGGCCGGCCATATTGCCGGAGGAAATGAGCGCGCGCCGCGCGATATGGTCAAAGTTTCCCGGAAACTGAGCCCAGAAAGCGGGTTCGAGACCGAGCTGTTCGCGCACGGCGATAGCGCCGATGTCGGCGATCGCGGCCTGAACGCTTGACGCCGCCGCGTTCAGCGCCGGGATCGTATCCGCCCGCACCATGACGCTCATATGGTGCTCGCCGAAGGCGGCGCCGCCGCTTGCTGCGTCGTCTTTCGCCGCCATCAATCCGCGTCTTAGCGTTACGGTGTCGTCGTCCGCCGCGCGCAGGCGCCGAACGGCGAGATCGATGCGTTCCTGCGCGGTCTGCCGGTCGATGAACGAAAAACTTTCGGTGACGACCATATCGATCGGCAGCCGCAGAAGCCCATCAAGCATGCCGGGCGTCGTCGAGACCGGATATTCCTTCATCGACAACATCGCGCAGAACTCCGAAGCGCCCGCCCCTCTTGATTCAATCGCCTCGACGCCGAACGAAAGCCTCTTGTACGGAAGATGATGCGCAGCAGCGCCCGCCGGTTCGACGACCGGATTAAGTTCGCCGTTGAGAATGAGCGAGAGAAATTCCAGCGGCTCGGAGCACCGCCCGCCGGCCCCGTCATAGCGCTGAAGCGTTCGTGGCCCGTAAGGTTTCAGCGATGCGATGAGGCTGTCGCGGACGGCGTCAAGCGCGCGAATATCCCGCTCTCGCGCAGCCGGAGCGTTGCCGCCTGAGCGACGCGCGCGGTCGCCGAGGCGATCGAGAATGCCGACCTTGCCGATCGATGGACGATAGACGAGCGTCAGGAACAGATCGTTGACGTAGAGTCTTTTCTCTTCAATCCGCCGCCGCCAGCGCTGATCTAGCCAACGTGCGAAGGGATTTTCGAAGGACGACCTGAGGTCGACAGAAGCGCGCCGCCGGACGATATGATGATAAAGAGCGATGCGCGCATTGCCCGCGCTGCGCAGCATCGTATCCCGGACTGCAAGGCGATAGTTGAGTTCATCCGTCTCTGCGGTTTCAAAAGGAAAACCATCGAGCAGAATGACCTGCATCAGCATGCCGCCCTTCAGTGCGAGCGTGCGATCGTCGACATGGGCGAGAATCGGCAGGTGATCGCCGACGCGCCCTTCCTTTTTCGCCAGGTCGCTGATTTTTCGCTGCGCCACGCCCCTCACCGTCGGTTCAGGGTGCGTAGCTGTTGCAGCGCCAGAGCGCGTGGTTCGGCGCGCGCGGCGTTTTGCTGACCCGTTTCAGCCAGAGGTCGAAAATGCGCGGCTCACGCAGGGAAGCGACATAGCCGATCGAATGCAGGGCGACAGGGGCGAGGAGCGCCCAGAAGGAGCGCGTGACGAGAAAAATTTCCGTCGAGACCACAAGATTTATCACGAAGAAGCTGTAGGAGACGCCAGCGAAGGTCTGCGGCTGGGTCAGCGCACGAAAGACCGGCGTCCGTGAAAGCTCGGCCATGGCGGCGTCACCCCGCCGCGCCGGCCGCCGACTGGATGCCGGAGACGATCGACGCCGCGCCGAACAGGATGAAGCAGCCGACGATGACGGTGACCCCATAGCGCCAGTTCATGCGTCCGGTGAGCATCATGAAGCCGACAAAAGCGACAGCGATGATGGCGACGGCGGTCGCTACGTTTCCAAGGAGCGTGCCCTGCAACCATTCGACAGCAGCCAAGATCGGGCCCGAGCCTTGCGGGTCGGCCGCACGGGCCTGCGCCGATGCCGCCGAGGAAAGCCCAAGTGCGAAGGCGGCAGCCCCAGCCTGCACTAGTCGACTAGCAAAAATGAACAAGGGAACGCTCCGCAACGCTCTTCGACGGCGATCGCCCGCCGGTGAAAAGACCGTGCCCCAACAGGGCAAATGAAACCTTAACGCGGCCCGTCAAAGTCCCGCTGCGGCGCCATTAATTCTCAAATAGGTTTGCAGGAGCGATAGGCGCCTAATTCTGCGCAGAATTTTCGACGCGCGGTTCCGATTTTTCCAATCTTCCCGCGGGCTCCAGCCCGAAAATGGGTATTTTGGGGTGGAGAAAACTACGTAGATTTTTGGGGCGCTCCTGCATCCCGGGGCTGGCGAAGGGGGAAAGCGGGAGCGATCCTGAACTCAGGAGCCGTCTCCGGTCTCATCGACGCTGGACCCCAAGTTCGACGCTGCGCATCGCCCCGGGGTGACTAAAGTGCAGGGATCACCCTCTCGCCGCTCATTTCCGCGCAAGCAGGAATCAAGGGGACCCTGAGAGCGGCGCCCTGAGACGATCCCCGCCTGCGCGGGGATGAGCGGGGGAAGGGGCCATGCCCATTCTCCGTACAC